>CAMNWZ010000026.1 GCA_946566645.1 uncultured Clostridia bacterium | reverse complement strand
GTGAGAAACGCGGCGACGAGGTCGTGACCGCGCTCACCGAGCAGTGCGCCCGCGACCGAGCTGTCCACGCCGCCGCTGAGCGCGAGAAGTATCTTTGACATGGTGTGCTCCTTTGTTGGTGGGCTATGTTACGGTTTGGCTTATTTACCCACGCAGAAGTTTGCGAAAACGCGGTCGATCACGTCCTCCGCCGCGCCGCGCCCGAACAGCTCGCCTATCCGCGATGCCGCACGTTCGGCATCGGTGAGCGCGAGGTCGGTGGGAAGCCCGCTGCGAAGGGCGTCTATCGCCGAGCGGACGCTGTCGAGTGCGGACGAGCAGGCGGCGCGCTGACGTGCGTTTGTGAGCAGCGTGCCGTCGAAGCGGAGGCCGCCCGCGTCATAGAGGCTGCGGACAGCCTGCTCGAGCGGGGATAAATCCCCAGATGTGGCGGAGAGTTCGACGTGTAAAAAGTCGGGCGCAACCTCGCGCGCCTTCGGATTTACGCCGAGGTCCGACTTGTTGAGTATCACGACCGTGTGCGCGGCGGTCGACAGGTTCTCCGGCGCGGCGCAGTCGTCGGGGGTCGGTTCGCGCGAGCCGTCGAGGACGAGCAGGACAAGCTCGGCAGCGGCGGCTTCCTCGCGCGCGAGCTGCACGCCGATGCGCTCGGCTTCGTTCTCCGCGTCGCGCAGACCGGCGGTGTCGGTGAGCAGGAGCGGCACTCCGCCGAGGGTCGCACGCTCGCGAAGCAGGTCGCGGGTAGTGCCCGGCGTGTCGGTTACAATGGCGCGTCGCTCGCCGAGTATCGCGTTGAAAAGGGTGGACTTGCCGGCGTTCGGCGCGCCGACTATCGCGGTGCGGACACCCTCGGTAAAGGCGCGCGCTCGGTCGGAGCGGTCGAGCGTGTTTTCAAGCAAATGTTCCACGTGGAACAATGTGTCCAGCGCGCGGGGGGCGGTGAGCGGCTCGATGTCGTCGTCGGGGTAGTCGACTTCGGCGGCGAGATTCGCGCAGAGGTCGATTATCGCGTCGTAGGCGGGCTTCAGCATCCGACCGAGCGCGCCGGAGAGCATGGCGGCCGCGTTTTCGGCTGCCTCGCGGGTCTCGGCTGCTATCAATTCTCCGACCGCTTCGGCTTCGGCGAGGTCGAGCTTGCCGTTTAGGAACGCGCGGCGGGTGAACTCGCCTGCCGCGGCGGGTCGACCTCCGGCGCGTCCGAGGGCGTCGAGCGCGGCGGAGATGACTGCGGGCGAGCCGTGGAGGTGCAGCTCGGCGGACGGCTCGCCGGTGTAGGACGCGCTGCCGCGAAACACCACCGCGAGGCAGCGGTCGAGTGCGCGTCCGTCGGGGGAGACAAGCGTGCCGAGGGTCATCTCGCGATTTTTCATCGGATGCTTAGAGCGGAAGACCCGAAGGAGCAGGTCTTCCGCGCTGTTGCCGGATATTCGTATCACCGCGACGCCGCTGCGGGCGGGTGCGGTGGAGAGGGCAAAAATTGTGTCGCTCACGGGCGCAGAATATCTATGCCGCCCAAATACTTGCGAAGCACCTCGGGCACGACGACCGAGCCGTCCGCCTGCTGGTTCTGCTCGACGAGGGCGGGGAAGATGCGGCTGGTCGCGAGACCCGAGCCGTTGAGCGTGTGCATGAACTCGGTCTTATCCGAGCCGTCACGCTTGAAGCGCATGCGGCCGCGGCGCGCCTGGTAGTCGCGCGCGTTGGAGACCGAGGAGACCTCCTTGTAGCCGTCCATCGACGGTATCTGGATCTCGATGTCGTAGGTGCGCGCCATCAGGTCGGAGCAGTCGCCAGCCGCGAGCTTGACGGTGCGGAAGTGCAGTCCCAGTCCGGCGACGAGCGCCTCGGCTTTGCCGACCATCTCCTCGAACGCCTCGTCCGACTTCTCGGGCAGGGTGTACTGCACCATCTCGACCTTGTTGAACTGGTGTCCGCGCACCATGCCGCGCTCGTCGGCACGGTAGCTGCCCGCTTCGCGTCTGAAGCAGGGGGTGTAGGCGAAGTACTTCCGGGGCAGATCCTTCTCGGTGAGTATCTCGTCGCGGTGGAGCGAGACAAGCGCGGTCTCGGCGGTGGGGAGCATGAAGCGGAAGCGGTCGTCGGTCGGGTTCGCGATGTGGTAGACCTCGTCCTTATACTTCGGGAACTGACCGGCGGTCATGCCGCACTCCTCGAGCAGCATGTGCGGCGGAAGTATCATCTGGTAGCCGTCGCCGATGTGGGTGTCGATGAAATAGTTGAGCAGCGCCCACTCGAGACGCGCGCCCATGCCGCTGTACAGCCAGAAGCCGTTGCCCGCGAGCTTGGTGCCGCGCGGGTAGTCGATGAGGTGCAGCGACTCGCAGAGTTCCACGTGGTTTTTCGGCTCGAAGTCGAACTTGTGCGGCTCGCCGATATAGCGGAGCGGCTGATTTGCCTCCTTGCCGCCGGCGACCAGGTCGTCGTCCGGCAGGTTGGGAAGTCCCATCAGCGTGACGGTGTATTCGGTCTCGACGTCGCGCAGCTCGGCGTCGGTGGTGCCGACTTCGGCGGAGATGCGCTTCATCTCGGCGAGCAGCTCGGTTACGTCCTCGCCCGCCTTCTTCATCTGGGGTATCTGCTTGGAGGCGCGGTTCTGCGCAGCCTTCAGCTCGTCACCCTTGGCGATAAGCGCGCGGCGGCGCTCGTCAAGCTCGATGACCTTGTAGACATCCTCGCGCACGTCCTTGAGCTTCTTTGCGGCGCGGGCGATGACCTCCTCCGGGTTTTCTTTGATATAGCGAATATCCAGCATAACTATTAACCTCCATGTACTGCAAATTATACCCGATTTGGGCAAATTTTAGAACAAATTTTGGAAACGATGTTCCGCGTGGAACCCGCGTGCGCACCGACTTTTACGCACCGCCGGTTCTCCGGCGCACGCTAAACCGACTCCCTTGCGGACTTCC
Organism: uncultured Clostridia bacterium; assembly: GCA_946566645.1. GTDB lineage: Bacteria > Bacillota > Clostridia > Oscillospirales > JAAYOS01 > CANRIN01. The sequence continues at coordinate 14,258 of CAMNWZ010000026.1, read as the reverse complement.
GTCCGCATTTTGCTGCGCAAAACCGGTCACGGTTGCCCGGCTTCTACTATTTGACCTCGATGCCCGTGATCACACCGTCCTCGTCGCGGGTGAGGGTGAGGTCACCGTCCGCCTCCAGCTGCTCGAGCAGCGCGACCAGGTCGTCGAAGCTGTCGGTCGACGCGGCGAGGTCGAGACGGGTCTGCGACAGCTCGTTTCGCGCGTCGGTGAGCAGCGAGCGGAGCGACTCGTTCTCGTCGCTGAGCCGCGCGTTCTTCGTGGACAGCTCGGCGTGCTCGGCGATGAGCTCCTTGTTCTGCGTCTCAAGCTCGCCGAGCCGGTCGTTTAGACTGTTTATCGACTGAAGCGCCGAGGTGGAGAACACGTTGTGTTCCTCCTGGAGATCGCTTATCTGCTCGGACGCGCGACGGCTCTGCAAAAAGCTGAACAGCAGCAGCAGAAGCGCGATGGCGAGCAGGCTTATGACGTAGACGATAAGGAAGTTTTTCTTCTTCTTCGGGGTCTCGGGGGTGTTCGGGGTGTCGCTCAACGCCGGTCACCTCCGTTAGTCATGCCGAGGAACAGCTCGAGTATGCGATTGAGGTCGTCCATGTTGTAATACTCGAACTCGACCTTGCCCCGGCGTCCCGCTCCGGTGATGCGCACCTTGCGCTCGTAGCGCTGCGAGAGGGTGTCGCCGAGCGACTCGAGATACCGCTCGACCTGGGCTATCTCGGTCTTGCGCTGCTCCTTGGGGGGAGCCTCCGCGATGCGCTGTTTGACCTTGATGCGCTTGACCATCTGCTCGACCTCGCGAACCGAGCGCTGCGCGCGTGCCGCGTCCTCCGCTATCTTGAACTGGAGGTCGTGGTCGAGCGAGGAGAGCGGTTTCGCGTGGCCGGCGGTCAGCTTGCCGCCGCGCAGCAGCTCGACTACCTGCGGGTTGAGGTCGAGCAGGCGCACAGAGTTTGCGATGGTGGCGCGCCCGCGTCCGACCGCCTCGGCTATCTCCTCCTGGGTGAAGCCGAAGTCATCGATGAGCGACTGGTAGCCCTCCGCCTCCTCGATGGGGTTGAGATCCTCGCGCTGGAGGTTCTCGATGAGCGCCAGCTCCGCCGCGAGACGGTCGTCCGCCTCGATGACCAGCGCGGGGATGTCCTTGAGACCGGCGAGCTGTGCCGCGCGCCAGCGGCGCTCGCCCGCGATTATCAGGTATTTGCCGTCGGCGCGGCGGCGGACGGTTATCGGCTGGAGCACGCCGTATTTGGCGATGCTGTCCGCCAGCGTCTCGAGCGCCTCCTTGTCGAAGGTCTTGCGCGGCTGACCGGGGTTGGGCATAACATCCGCGACCGCCAGCATCTGCCCGACGCCCTTCTCGCCGAGGGTGGGGGAGTGGGTGGGCAGGACGTCGCCGAACAGCGGGTCGGTGTCGGGGACCTGCGGTTCGCCGCCGCCTCCGAAGAAGTTGCTGAGTCCGCGTCCGAGTCCTTTCTTGGGCATGGTGTTACCTCCTTATAGTGGATGGTTATAATCGCACGGAAAACATACGTGGAACAATTCAGTTAAAGCGACGCACAATCTCGTCGGCGAGGCGGAGATATGCCTCCGCGCCGCGGGACGAGCGGTCGTAGTCGAATATCGGGCGCCCGAAGGACGGCGCTTCGCTGAGCCGCACATTGCGGGGGATGACCGCGCCGAACATCTTGCCGGGGAAGTGGCGCTTGACCTCCTCCGCCACCTGCGCCGAGAGGTTGGTGCGCGAGTCGTACATGGTGAGCAGGATGCCGTCGAGGTCGAGGTTGGTGTTCAGGCGGGAGCGAACCATCCGCAGGGTGTATATCAGGTCGGAGAGACCCTCAAGCGCGAAATATTCGCACTGCACCGGAACTATCACGCCGTCGGCGGCACAGAGCGCGCCGAGAGTGATAAGCCCGAGCGACGGCGGGCAGTCGATGATGATGTAGTCGTAGTCCGAGCGGAGCGGCTCGAGCGCGCGACGGATGATAGTCTCGCGGTCGTTTACCCCGACAAGCTCGATCTCCGCGCCGGCAAGCTCCTTGTTAGAGGCGATGAGGTCGCCGTAATCGGTGTGGCGCACCGCGTCGCGAGCGGGAACATTGCCGCTTATCACGTCGTAGACGGTGTTTCCGGACAGCTTGTCCGCGCCGATGCCGCTGGTAGAATTTCCCTGCGGGTCGAGGTCTACGAGCAGCACCCGACAGCCGCGGGCTTTCAGCGCGGCTGTGAGGTTAACGCAGGTGGTCGTCTTGCCGACGCCGCCCTTCTGGTTTGCGACTGCGAATATGCGCATATGATTTCTCCTTCTGTCCGTCTGTCACGCACAAATGTCCATAACCATTGTTCCACGTGGAACATTTTTGCGGGCAGGTTGAAAGATTGCACCCTCATTATACCACATATTATGGTAAACGCAATATGCAAAAATCGTTCGACTAGGGCAGCGCTTATTCGACGGGAGAACTGTCGAATCGGGGCAGAAGTGCGAATTTTGGTGAGAAATCGGGCGAAACGTGCGATATTTCCCGCTTTACATTTCCCAAAACGGCGGAGTAGAATAAAATCAAAGCAGAAAGTGAAAAGGAGGATGTTCCACATGAAACAGCGCATACGCAAGCTCTACGCCGCCGAGATACTGCCGAATCCCGCTCAGCCGAGGCGGGTGTTCAGCGAGGGACCGCTGCGCGAGCTGTCGGAGAGCATACGCGAGTACGGCGTATTGCAGCCGCTGGTTGTGCGGAAGGTGGACGGCGGCTGGGAGCTGGTGGCGGGGGAGCGCCGTCTCCGCGCGGCACGGCTTGCGGGGCTCGAGCGCGTGCCCTGCGTGGAGGTGGAGGCGGACGACCGTCGGTCGAGCGTGCTCGCGCTCATCGAGAACATACAGCGCCGCGACCTCGACTTCGTCGAGCAGGCGGAGGGGATACGGCGGCTGATCGAGACATACGAGTTCTCGCAGGAGGAGGCGGCGGCGCGGCTGGGACTGTCGCAGAGCGCGGTGGCAAACAAGCTGCGTGTGCTCCGTCTGGACGCGAAAGCGCTCGGGATGCTGCGGCGGGCGGGATGCGGCGAGCGCCACGCCCGGGCGCTGTTGAGACTTGAGAGCGCGGAGATGCAGCAGTCGGCGGCGGAGACGGTAGTCGAGCGGGGGTTGAATGTCGCGGACACCGAGGCGCTGGTCGAGCGGATGCTTGCGGGCAAGCCGGAGAGACGGCTGAAGCGTAAGCGGATATTCGTGCTCAAGGACGTGCGGATATTTCTGAACACGGTGCGCGAGGCGGTAGGACTGATGCGCACGGCGGGGCTGGACGCGTCGGCGGACGAGCGAGATGACGGGGACGAGCTGGTGGTGACGGTACGGATTCCGAAGCGGCAAGCCCAGCCGAGTCGCGACAGAGCGGTGGTGAGATGAAATAAAGGTCGGATGTTTCATGTGAAACATCCGACCTTTTGAATTAAAGCGGGTTCGATTTTATCTTTCCCCACGGGCGCGGGTAGGTGGGAGGCGTGTGCGCGGTCTTGCGTATCGGCTGAAGCCGCATCACCGCCTGTTTCCCGTGTGAATCGACAAGCGTGTAGTCGAACGGTTCGAGCAGCGCGCCGCCGAGCTTCCGCGCCGCGTTCGATGCCTCCGCTATCTCGTCCGCCGCGCGAGCGGTCTTGTAGGCGAGCAGCGTTCCCCCGACGCGCAGAAGCGGCAGGCAGAGCTCGCAGAGCGCGCGGGTCGCGGTGACCGCGCGGGCGGTGGCGAAGTCGAACGACTCGCGGCGGCCGGTGTGACCGAGTTCCTCGGCGCGCGCGGTGAGCACCTCGACGTTTTGCAGGTCGAGCGTCTCGGCGACGCGGGAGAGGAAGGCTGTGCGCTTGGCGAGCGAGTCGCAGAGGGTGACGCGCAGGCGGGGCAGGGCGATGGCGAGAACCATCCCGGGGAAGCCCGCGCCGGTGCCGATGTCAATCAGAGCGGGACTATTATCGCAACGGGTGTCGGACAAAATGTTCCACGTGGAACATTTTGTCCGTGTGGAACATTCCGTCCACAGCGGCGCGAGACTGTCCAGAAAGTGGCGGGTCGCAAGCTCCGACTCGGTCGCCGGTCCGATGAGGTTCATCGTTCTGTTCTGCTCGACGAGCATATTTGCGTAGGCGCAGAGCTTGTCGACGGCATCAATGGGAAGGGTCATTCCGACGCTCGCGAGAGCGGAGTTCAGTTCGGCAGCGGTCACAGCGCGCCTCCTTTCTTCGATTCAAGCCAGAGCATCAGCGCGGCGACGTCGGCGGGGTTGACCCCCTCCAGACGTCCCGCCTGACCGAGAGTTCGCGGCTGTGCGGCGGTGAGCTTCTGCCGCGCCTCGATGCGCAGTCCGGCGATGGACGAGTAGTCGATGTTTGGGGGAAGAAGCAGGTTCTCCGACCGCTCGGCGGCGCGTCGTTCCGCCTCGGCGCGGGCGATGTAGCCCTCGTATTTGGCGGAAATTTCGACCTGCTCGACGATGTCGGGGGAGAGCGGCGGACGGTCGGGATCGAGCGGCGCGAGATCGGCATAGGTGAGCTCGGGTCGGCGGAGCAGCTCGATGAGTTTGTAACTGCGGTCAGGGTGGGAACTGCGACCGGTGTTGCGCTTGTCGCAACAGGAGGACGGCAGTCCGACAGGGAGCAGTTCAGCGTGGAACGGTAGAGACTCGCGGGATTCGTCGGAGCTATCCTTCCACGCGGGTTCCACGTGGAGCATTTTGACTTCTTGCAAATTGGGCTTGGCATTTGTCCGCTCGAGCCGCTTCAGCTCGCGGTCGACGGCGGCATACTTCTCCTCCACCGCGCGCAGGCGGTCGTCGTCGACCAAGCCCAGCGCGTGACCGACCTTGCAGAGCCGCCTATCCGCGTTGTCCTGGCGGAGAACCAGCCGATGCTCCGAGCGGGAGGTCATCATGCGGTACGGCTCGTGCGCGCCCTTGGTGACGAGGTCGTCTATCATCACGCCGACCAAACCCTGCGTGCGGTCGACGGTCTGCTCGCTAAGCCCGAGCGCGCGCCGAGCCGCGTTTGCGCCGGCGACCAGTCCGAGCGCGCCCGCCTCCTCATAGCCGGACGTTCCGAGGAACTGTCCCGCGCCGTAGAGACCGTCCACCTTCTTCGACATGAGGGTGGGCAGGAACTCGGTCGGGTCGGCGCAGTCGTATTCGATGGCGTAGGCGGGTCGGGTGAACTCGGCGTGCTCGAGCCCCTCTACCGAGTGCACCAGCTCGAGCTGCACGTCCTCCGGCAGCGAGGAGCTCAGTCCCTGGAGGTACAGCTCGCCGCCGTCCAGCTCGGTCGGCTCGACGAAGACCGGATGGCGCGACTTGTCGGCAAAGCGGACGACCTTGTCCTCGATGGACGGGCAGTAGCGAGGTCCCGTGCCGACAATGTCCCCGCCGTAGAGCGGCGAGCGGTGCAGGTTCTCGCGGATTATCTCATGTGTGCGCTCGTTGGTATAGGTCAGGTGGCAGACCGCGCGGTTCGGCGGAAGCTCGGGGGTGAGGAAGCTGAACGGCGCGAGGTCGCGTTCACCGTATTGCACCGCCATGCGGCTGAAGTCGACGGTAGACGCGTGGACGCGCGGGGGAGTGCCGGTCTTAAAGCGGCGCATCGACAGTCCGAGGTCGATAAGCGAACCGGTCAGCGCGTCGGCGGGGAACATCCCGTCCGGACCTGCCGAGCGCGAGTAGTCGCCGACGAATATCTTTCCGCCGAGGAAGGTGCCCGACGCTATCACCACGCATTTCACGTGGAACAGCGCGCCGAGCGCGGTCTCGAGTTCGAGCGCGTCGCCGTCGCGGCGTATTGCGACGATCTCCGCCTGCTTGAGCTGCAAATTCGGCTGCCGCTCGAGCGCGTGCTTCATGTAAAGACGGTACGCCGAGCGGTCTGCCTGCGCGCGGGGGGAGCGGACGGCGGGACCTTTGCCCCGTCCGAGCATGCGAAACTGGATGCAGCAGGCGTCGGCGGCGCGTGCCATCTCCCCGCCGAGCGCGTCGATCTCGCGGACGAGACAACCCTTCGCGCTGCCGCCTATCGACGGATTGCAGGGCATGTTCCCGACCGCGTCGAGGTTTATCGAAAAGACGACCGTCTTCGCGCCGATGCGTGCCGACGCGAGGGCGGCTTCGATGCCCGCGTGTCCCGCGCCGATGACGGCGACGTCGAAATCTCCCGCATGATATTTCATAGCGCCACCAGGATTCGGACGGACATCGGCTCGAGTTCGAGCGCGCCGTCGGTGGACAGCCTCTCGTCGGTCGCGAAATCGCAAAATGTTCCACGTGGAACATTCACGTTTTGGAGCGAACGGGACGCGTTCAGGACGAGGAGGACGTCGTTTTCGTTCTTTTTATCGGCTCCATTCGGATCTTGACTTTTGGTAAGCGTAGAACCCTTGCGGCGCAATGCTCTGCGCATCACAATCGAACGACCGTTTGTATAGTCGAAGGAGACGTCGCCGTCGACGAGCGCGGCAAGCTCCGCTCTTGCTCGGGCGAGCAGCCGATACCAGTCGAGAATTTCCTTTTGGTAAGAGGTGACCTTCGGCTCGTCGCTCACGCTTCCGTGGCTGTTTGTCGTGGAACTTTTTCCGCCCCACGGAAATGCCCGACGGCAGAACGGGTCCTCCGCGCCCTCCATCCCGACTTCGTCACCGTAGTAGACGGTCGGGCTTCCGACAAAGCAGAACTGGACGGCGGACGCGATCTTCAAAAGCGCTACCGCCTCCGCACGGTGCTCGGGGGAGGTATGCACCCCGCCGTGGTTCTCCTTCGGTCCGGCGAACGCGGCGTCGTCCACACCGAGCAGGGTGAGGATGCGCGGCGTGTCGTGCGTGCCGAGTATGTTCATCGAGTTCTTTATCGCGTAGGGGGGATAGTTCTCGAGCAGGTCTAGCAGGTCGTCCCGAAAATCCTCGGCGGTGCGGTCTCCGCGCAGGAAGCCGACCAGCGCCGAGCGGAAGACATAGCCCATCACCGCGTCGAGACCCCCGTCGAGCAGGTATTTCCGCCGCTCGGAGTAGCTTATCTTGTTCGACGCGTCCTCCCAGACCTCGCCGATAACAAACGCGTCATCCTTCTCGTCGCGCGCGGAGGAGGAAATTTCGCGGATGAAGTCGTCGGGCAGCTCGTCGGCGACATCCAACCGCCAGCCGTCCGCGCCCTCGCGCAGCCAGCGCCGCACAACGCTTTCACAGATAAACTTGCGGTAGGACGGCGCGTCCTCGTTGACGGCGGGGAGGGTGTCGATGCCCCACCAGCTGTCGTAGCGGTTCGGCCATCGTGAGAAGCGAAACCAGGGGAAATACTCGCTCGAGCGCGACTGATAAGCGCCGACCGAGTTGTATCTGCCGTCGCGGTTGAAGTAGACGCTGTCCGAGCCGGTGTGGTTGAACACGCCGTCGAGCAGGACGCGCATGCCCCGCTCGTGAGCCGACTCGCACAGCGCGCGGAAGTCGTCGAGCGAGCCGAGCATCGGGTCTATCTTCTCGTAGTCCGCCGTGTTGTAGCGGTGGTTGGAGAACGACTCGAAGATGGGGTTTAAGTAGAGGGTGGTCACGCCGAGCGACCTGAGATAGTCCAGTTTATCGCGTATTCCGGCGAGATTTCCGCCGAAAAAGTCGCGATTCGTTACCTGGTGGCAGCCCTCGAAATACTCGGCGTGCGCGACCGGTTCGTCGCCCCAGCTAGACAGCTTTCGCTTGCGGGAGGCGGGTGTGGTGCCGTCGCAGAGGGGGGTATTCGGGCGCAGTTTATCGCCCGAACGCGCAAAGCGGTCGGGGAATATCTGATATGTTATGCCGCGTCCGAACCAGTCGGGAACGTCGTGCGGCTCGTATACCGTAAGTTGAAATTGATTCGCGGATGCCGCTCCGTAAAACTCGGCGACACCTCCTGTCCGACCCTCGCGCGCGCCGTAGCGGAAGTAGCCGCCGTCGTTTTCAAAGCGGAAGTGGTAGAAGCAGAGACCGATGTAGTCGCCGCCGCCGACTGCGCCGAGGTCGAGCGTCGCCTCGAACAGCTCGCGGTCGCCACAATGTTCCACGTGGAACATTTCTATCTCGAGCACGCGCGGCACCGACTTTTCGGGGTCGCTCTCAAGGTGGTAGCCGTCAAACTCGACTACCAGGTATCCGCGGAGAGGAACTCGATAGCTCTCGGGATAGGCGCGGAAGCGTATCCTGCTGCCGCGTTCGACCGCGCCGAGCGGCGCGCGGCAGTCGAGAGAGCGCGAATCGTAGATAGGAAGCAAACGGACACTCCTTTATATATAGTGTGAGTGGAAAATGTTCCACGTGGAACATTGAGCGTGGACAAATGTGCGCGAGTGAAGAAATTATTCCTCGCGCGGGGGCTGATTCTCGCGATTTCCTCTGCCCCTGCCGCCTCTGCGTCTGCGCGGCTTCTGCTCACCCTCGGGACGCTCGGTCTGCTCGCCCTGCGCGGCATCGGCGGACGGCTGACGCTGCGGGCGGGGACGGCGCTCCTTTTGCGGCTGCTCGCCGTCCGACGGCTGCGCCGTCGGGCGCTGGTTCGCCTGACCGAGACGCGCCTTGCCGTTGCGCAGCCCCTCGATGTCGTCGACGTGGTAGTATTTCGCGGAAAACTCGTCGCCGTTTTCGAGCAGCACCCGAAGCTGGCGGCGGAGCAGGTTTATCGCGGTGACAGTGCCCTCGCCGTCCGCCGTGCGCACGAGCGAGCCGAGCTTGGGCGTGGTCTTGAGCAGCTCGCTGTAAGCCTCCTGCTCGTATTTCAGGCAGCACATCAGTCTGCCGCAGGTGCCGCTTATCTTGGTGGGGCTGAGCGACAGCGACTGATCTTTCGCCATCTTTATCGACACGGGGTGGAACTCGCGCAAAAACTGCGAGCAGCAGAACGGACGCCCGCAGATGCCGAGTCCTCCGAGCATCTTCGCCTTGTCGCGCACGCCCACCTGGCGCAGCTCGACGCGGGTATGGTACTGTGCGACCAGGTCGCGCACCAGCTCGCGGAAGTCGACGCGGTTCTCGGACACGAAGCTGAACACCATCTTGCTTCCGTCCAGCGAACGCTCGGCGCTTATCACGCGCATGTCCAGCTTTCGCGCGTCGGCACAGTCCTGACAGAAGTTGCGCGCGGCGAGCTCCTCCTGCTCGCGGGCGGCTGCCTTCGCGAGGTCGTCGTCGTTTGCGCGGCGCATCACCTTGCGGAACGGCGGCACTATCTTCTCGTCGGCGACCATGCGGTTGGACGCGACGCACTCGCCCAGCTCGCTGCCGGCAGCCGTCTCGACCACCAGCTTCGCGCCCTCCTCATACTGCGCGCCGCACGGGTCGAAGTAGTAGGTCTTGCCCGCGCCGCGAAAACGTATTCCGACTATTTCGGTCATTATTATACCTCCAAATGGTGGATAAACATAATCATCTACAATATATTATACCGCAGAAATCGAAGCTGTCAAGCGGGTTTGCAGGCGAGCGCGAAAGAGAACGGTCACACTTTTGGAAGGGAGCGGAAATTTATGAAAAAATATGTGAAAAACCGCTTGCAATTCGCGCAAAGTCTGCTATAATGGGTGATGCGTAGGGAAACTACGCTCAATTTGTCTGATTCTGCCGCCAAACGCGGCGAACAACATAACCTTTTACGGCGAAAGGGGATAGAAAAATGAGAAAGGGATGGCGCGCGTTTGCGATATTCATGGCGATGGTCATGGTCATCGCGTTTCTGCCGACCGCCGCGTTCGCTCAGGACGACGGCGCGGTGAGTGACGACGCGATACTCGACGCGGAGAACGCGGTCGAGGGCTTTGACGCGACCGAAACGCAGGAGGACGACGCGTCGGACGAGACGGATACGGTCGAGGACGCCGGCGACATGACCGAGACCGACGAGGTCGACGACAGCTTCGGCGGCTTCGCGGGCGACGACGAATTCCTGGTGGACGATGAGTTCGCGGAGGATGAGCTGCCGGTCGAGGATGAAGTGTCGACCGAGGACTCCGAGCTTGCCGAGGATGAGGGAATTTCGGGTGAGGACAGTGTCGCGTTTTCGATGGCGCGCGCGTCAGGCACCTGCACATACACGGCGAACTGGTTGGAGATAACAGGCGGGGGTTCTACACCTATTGGCGGCAAATATACCGAGGACAGAGGAAGCATCCCCACCTTCGGCGGCGCGGATCTGACCAACGACAATGATTATATGGTTGTCGGGTATAAGGTGGAGTGGAACAATACCTACTGCTACGAGCTGCTTCTGCCGGATAACAGCAGTGCGACCGTGACGGTGTATGTTATAGACAAGACTAAGGCAAGCGCCAACATAAATCTCGAAGTCCAGTTCGTATATAAGGACGAGAACAACGAAAACGTAGCGCTTGCGATGCCGCAGGACTATGCGATAAGTTACAGCGGTACGATCAGCGTAGACAAGGGCTCGGGCGTGTTCAGCACATACTCGACAAGCGGTACGCTGACCGCAGGAAATCTGGTCTATAGTGGTTTTAAGGGCTGCAAAAGCCAAATCAGTTTCGGGGAGCAGACCGGACTGGATATAATTGGCTACAAACTCGTGGAGGAGCAGCCGGCGCGGGTGTTTGCAAGTAGTGACTACTATACTGTGTATGAAGAGGATCCGTATGGCTCGGGCAACTATGTGATAAGCACGGCAGCTCACCCCAACTGGGGAGCTACGCTCACCATCACCAACGTCTACGAGGAAGTTCCGACTTACACGGTCACCTGGAAGGATTTCGACGGCAATGTTTTCCACACCGAGAAGCTAAACGAGGACACAGAGTTCCCCGAGGAGTATAAAACGAGCTGTCCCGAGGGCGAACCATACAACGAGACTTACGCCTTCGACGGCTGGAACGATCCGGTGCGGGACACCGACGGCAACTATACCATCACCTCGGAATGGATTGCCCCGCACGCCGTTAAGGTAGAGGGTAGAAACGAGAGCTTTGTTGAGCAGACGGTCAAGCATGGCGAGTTTGCGCTTGAGCCGACCTACGAGATAACCAAGGAGGGTCACACCTTCGGCGGATGGGAACTGAACGGCAAACCGTTTGACTTTGCAACCACCCCGATAACCGAAGATAACCTCGAGATAACAATCAACTGGATACCCGAGAAGCGCACCGTCACCTGGATGAACGGCGAGACGGAAGTCACGAAGACCGAGGTCGACTACGGCACGGCTGCGACCGCTCCCGAGCTGACCGCGCCGGAGGGTTATCACCTCGCGGGATGGACTATTGCGGGCGAGGGCGGCACGGCGGTCGACTTCGACCTCGAGACCGAGATAACCGAGAACATTACGCTCAGCGCCAAGTGGATAAAGCAGGTCACCCACACCTGGATGGACGGCGTGAACAGCGAGCCGCTCAAGACCGAGACGGCGGACGAGGGCGCGGAGGTGACCGCTCCCGCGAATCCGACCCGCAGCGGCTACACATTCAACGGCTGGACTAGCGTTACCGACGAGTGGGGCAACGTGACCTACACCGCCCAGTGGAGAGCGAACAGCTCCGGCGGCGGCGGTACGGGCGGAGGCTCGATTGGCGGCGACAACACCGGGGATAACGCCGGCGGAGATAATACCGGAGGTAATGGAGGCGAGACCATCGGAGGCGGTGAAGGCGGCGAGGGCAGCGACCCCGCCGACGAGAACGATCCGAACAGCGAGAACGGCGGACTGGTCGACATAGACGACGAGAACACCGCGCTCGGTGACCGACCGTTCGCCTTCATAGACGTCACCAAGAACGACTGGTTCTACGACGCGGTCTATGCCGTGTGGGAGAAGGAACTGATGAACGGTACGACCGCCACGACCTTCGAGCCGAGTGCCATGACTACCCGTGGCATGCTGGTGACCATCCTGTATCGGATGGAGGGCAGCCCGGAGGTGGTTTCGCCGAACAGTTTCAGCGACGTGGCGGCGGATATGTACTACGCGAAGGCCGTCGCGTGGGCTGCGGAAAACGGGATAGTCACCGGATATGACGACGAGACGTTCGGACCGGAGGATGTCCTTCTGCGCGAGCAGACCGCGGCGATACTCTACCGCTACGCCAAGTACAAGGGCATGGACGTTGCGACCGACGGCGCGCTTGAGTTCGACGACGCCGACATGATAGGCGGCTACGCGCAGGACGCGATGCTCTGGGCGGTCAGCGTCGGGCTGATAAACGGTGTGGACGAGAACACTCTCGCCCCGAAGGACGGCACCGAGCGCAGCCATATGGCGACGCTGCTCACTCGACTGGTCGCGATGACCGAGGCAAAGGATGATACCAAGGAGGGGTAATACCCCTCCTTTGGTTTTTGATGGGAGAGCGCAGATGAACAGAAAAGTTCGCGGGATAATAATGGCGGTGCTGGCGGTCATGCTCGTCGTGAGCGTCGGCATGATGGCGCACACCTACGCGCAGTCGCAACGTCAGACAGCTGCGACCGACGAGGCGATGCGGCTCGCGGGACTGCCCGACTTCCGGTCGCTCGACGCCCTGTTCGTAGGGGACGGAGCGGGGGACAAGCCGTCCGCTGCGCCTGAGCAGCCCACCGCGAACGAGACGTTCGCTGCACCGCAGGCAAGCGTTTCGCCGTCGGCAGTATCTGTTCCTTCGCTGACGCCGGAGGAGCGGGAAAAGGTGTACACAGACGCTCTGGCGGCAATTGACATCGACGCGCTGCGCGAAGTGAACCGCGACGTGGTCGGATGGCTGGTCATCCCGGGCACGAAGGTGAGCTATCCGATGGTGCGCGGCGCGGACAACGACTACTATCTCGACCACAACTGGAAGCGGGACAAAAACCCCGCCGGCGCGGTGTTTATCGACAGCCGCATCACCGACCCGCTCGGCGGGTTCAACACGATAATCTACGGGCACAACATGAACGACGGTCAGATGTTCGCGGCGCTGAAGAACTACAAGAGCGCCGAGTTCTTCGCCGAGCACCCGAAGGTGTACCTCTCTACCGACGAGGGCGTGGCGGTGTACGAGATATTCTCCGCGCGCGAGGTGACGCTCGAGCTATACGACGGCTCGCCGTACACGACCGAGTTTGACGGCGGCGCGGCGAAGCAGGCGCTCATCGACGACGCGATAAAGAACTCGGTTATCGACTGCGGTGTGACGCCGTTCGTCGACGACCGGATCATCACGCTGTCCACCTGCGTCGCCGAGGGGAAGGGATATGGGACGAGATGGGTAATAATGGCTGCCGAGGCAGACGCGCAGCCGAAATAACACCCGATGCCACAATCGCGGAGAGCGCGCCCCGCGTGCTCGGGAGCGATTTGGTCAGCGGACATGTTATTTCGGCGTCCGCGCGTCCAGCCGAGGCGCGACAATGAAAATGAACACTTCTTCCCGTCCGTGTCGTTCAAACTCGCGAAAGATTGCGTTATGATGCAGACACAAACCGAAAAGGAGAGTGTTCCACATGAAAAGCACAGACGCAGTTTACGCAGAGAAGATAGCGGAGCAGTACGCGAAGAAGTCGACCCCTAAGGTCGTCGCGCTGAAGAAGCTGGACAGGAAGGCGCGGAAACCCGCCGAGCTGTTCGCCTACACCTTCGGTATAGTGGGTGCGCTGGTGCTCGGCGTGGGGATGTGCCTCGCGATGGGGGTCATCGGCAGCGGAAGCGCGGCGTTTGCGGGCGGCATTGTGATAGGCGTGTTCGGCATCCCTAAGACCGTGGGGGAGTATCCCCCACACCCCCTAAGGTCGCGGGATGCTCCGCCCCCGCAGCCCAGGGCTACTTTTTGTACGCGCAAAAAGTAGCCAAAAACGCGCCAAAGGGGCTTTTAACAAAGCCGCCCCTTTGGAATCCCCGCGCACCACAAATCCAGACACAGGACGGAGCTGCCTCTACGCACCGCAGGGTTGCTCGCGGCGCGGATGAACGAAGGCGGATGCTCCTGCCGCCGCTGTCGCTAACGCTTTAATGCCGTAGGCTGGTGCGCTGTGCGTAGAATCCGGGCAGCCGCGAGCGGTGTTGCGAAGCAAAATCGCGGGCAATTCCGAATGCCCGCGAAGCGAGTCGGCTTAGCGTGCGCCGCAGAACTTACGGTTGGTAGAAGGTCGGTGCGCACGCGGTGTTCGACGTGGACGGTGCGTTTAAGCGGATGCTGTCCGAGGTGTTTTCGCCGATACTGAGCAGGTACGGGGTGGACGAGGCGAGGCACGGATATATTATGGGCTTCTACCGCGGCGGGCTGACCGCCGTCGTGATGAAGTGGGTGGAGGGAGGCTG
>CAMNWZ010000025.1 GCA_946566645.1 uncultured Clostridia bacterium | reverse complement strand
GTCGACCACGCGACCCTGGCTGTCGGTCAGTCTGCCGTCCTCGAGTATCTGCAAGAGCAGGTTGAACACGTCGGGGTGCGCCTTCTCGATCTCGTCGAACAGCAGCACCGAGTAGGGACGGCGGCGCACCTTTTCGGTCAGCTGACCGCCCTCGTCAAACCCGACATATCCCGGAGGCGAGCCGATGAGCTTGGACACCGAGTGCTTCTCCATAAACTCGCTCATGTCCACGCGTATCATAGCGTTTTCGTCGCCGAACAGCGCCTCGGCAAGCGCGCGGCAAAGCTCGGTCTTGCCCACGCCGGTCGGGCCGAGGAAGATGAAGCTTCCGGTCGGGCGCTTCGGGTCCTTCAGTCCGACACGACCGCGGCGTATCGCGCGGGACACCGCCGACACCGCCTCGTCCTGTCCTATCACCCGCTTGTGCAGGATGTCCTCCATGTGCAGCAGGCGCTGCGCCTCGCTCTCGGTAAGCCGCGTGACCGGAACTCCGGTCCAGCCCGCAACCACCGCCGCTACGTCGTCCTCGGTCACCTCCCCGCGAGTCGCCGCGCTCGCGCCCTTCCACTCGGTGCGAAGGGTGTCCAGCTCGGACTGCTTGCGCTTCTCCTCGTCGCGAAGGCTCGCCGCGCGCTCGAAGTCCTGCTCCGCGACCGCCTTCTCCTTGTCCGCGGCTATCTTTTTCAGCTCGTTTTCGAGGTCCTTGATGCCCTGCGGCGCGGTGTTCGAGTCCATGCGCACGCGGCTGCACGCCTCGTCTATCAGGTCTATCGCCTTGTCGGGCAGTCGGCGGTCGCCGATGTACCGCGCGGACAGCTCCACCGCCGCGACTATCGCCGAATCGGGGATGGTCAGCTTGTGGTGCTGCTCGTACTTCTCGCGAAGTCCCTTCAGTATCTCGACCGCCTCCGCCTCGGTCGGTTCGCCCACCGTCACCGGCTGGAATCGACGCTCGAGCGCGGCGTCCTTCTCGATGTGCTTGCGGTACTCGTCGAGCGTGGTCGCGCCTATCACCTGTATCTCGCCTCGCGACAGCGCCGGCTTGAGGATGTTCGCCGCGTCGATCGCACCCTCGGCTGCGCCCGCGCCTATCAGCGTGTGTATCTCGTCGATGAACAGGATGATGTTTCCGGCGTTCTTCACGTCGTCTATCGCGCCCTTTATCCGCTCCTCGAACTCGCCGCGGTACTTGGTCCCCGCGAGCATGCCGCCGAGGTCGAGCGAGAACAGCCGCTTGTTCTTCAGCGTCTCGGGAACGTCGCCCGCGGCTATCCGCTCGGCAAGTCCCTCCGCAACGGCGGTCTTGCCCACGCCCGGTTCGCCGATAAGCACCGGATTGTTCTTGGTGCGGCGGGAGAGTATGCGTATCACCCGCGCGGTCTCCTCGTCGCGGCCGATTATCGGGTCGAGCGCGCCCGACCGCGCCATGTCGGTGAGGTCGCGTCCGAACTTGTCCAGCGTCTTGGTCGCGCCGCCGTGGTTCTGACGGCTCGACGGCTGACGCGCCCCGCCCGACGGCTGCTCCTCCCCGCTCGGAGGGGTGTCCGCGCTGCTGCCCGCCATGTTCGCGAGCGTGCGATAGAGGTCGTTTGCGTCCACTCCCGCGCGGGACAGCAGCTGCGCCGCAACGCTGTCGCTCTCGCGCAGGATTCCCATCAGCAGATGCTCGGTTCCGATGAACCCCTGCCCGCGGCGCGCAGCCTCGCCCGCCGCTATCTGTATTATCCGCTCGCCGCGCGGGGTGAAGCTCTGCACCGGCGCGCCGCTCTGACCCTCGCCCATCGCCTCGATGACCGCCTCGCGTATCGAATCGTAGCTCACGCCCAGCTGTCCTAGCGCGCTCTGCGCGATGCATCCGTCCTCGCGCAGCAGCCCGAGCAGGATGTGCTCGCTTGCGACCTGGCTGTGACCCAGCTCCGCCGCTATCTCCTGCGACGCCTTTATCGCGCTCTCCGCGCGTGGTGTAAATCTCGCTCCGTAAGAAAACATAACGATTGCCTCCTTTGCCTGTGTATTCTATCCAGTTATGATGTGTGTTATATACTCTTTGCCGGCTCTATCGCCTCATGCAGCAGCTCCGCACGAAGTTTGTCCCGCTCGGACGGGTCAAGCTCGTCCTTTCCGCTGCGGGTGACGATGCTCGACGGACGCACCGCCCACAGCAGTCCGTTCAGCCGTCCGTAGTCGGCGGGTATCACACCAAGCGACGCGCCTGTGCGCACCCGGCCGAGCAGCTCGAGCGCCTCGGCGGTGTCTATCCTCCGCGCGTACCTGAGCGTACCCACCGCGCGCCAGACGCTGTCCTCCAGACCGTCGCGGTCGCGGGCGAGCATCTGTCCGCGAAGCGAGCGCTCGCGGGTGATTATCTGCTTCGCGAGGCTGAGCATCCGCTTTGCCACGTCGTCCTCGTCATAGCCGAGCGTTATGCGGTTGGAGAACTGGTAGAGAGACCCTTCCGCCGCGCTGCCCTCGCCGTATATCCCGCGCGCGGTGAAGCCCATGCCGCCCGCGCCGCTTATCATGCCGCTTATCTCGTGCGCCGCCTCAAGTGCGGGCAGGTGCAGCATCACCGACACGCGCATGCCCGTGCCGAGGTTGGTCGGACAGCTGGTCAGATAGCCGAGCTTCTCGTCGAACGCGTAGCCGAGCGCCGCGTCGAACACGTCGTCTATCGCCTTCGCCCGCTCAAGCGCCTTCTCGGGGGCAAGCCCAGCCTCGAGCACCTGTATCCTGAGGTGATCCTCCTCGTTTATCATCACGCTCACGCTCTCGTCGGAGGACACCAGCACCGCGCGGGGACGGCTGCCGTTCGCGAGGTCGGGCGAGATGAGATGCCGCTCGACCAGCGCGCTTCGCTCGGTAGCCGACGCCTGCTCCATGTCGATGAGCCGAAAGTCCTTACCTATCTTGCTTGCGGCAAGCGCTCGCGACGTCTCGTCTATCAGCGTCCGCGCCTGCTCGTCGGTCATCTTAGCCGGGAAGGGGAAGCGGCTGAGGTTTCGCGCAAACCGCACCCGCGTGGACACGCAGATGTCCCCCTCCGCGCCGCTCTGTTCGTACCACTTCTTCGTCTCACTCATGCTTCTCGCCTCCCTCTATCGACTTCAGCTCGTCGCGTATCTCGGCGGCGCGCTCGAATTCCTGCGCGGCTATTGCGTCCTGCATCGCCTTCTCCAGTGCCGCACGGCGGCGCGCCGGGCTCTCAGCCACCTTCGCGGGCACGCGTCCGACGTGGGTCGCGTTGCCGTGTATCCGACGGATGTGCGGCGTCAGGATGTTCGCAAACTCGCGATAGCACTCGGCGCACCCGACCCGTCCGGTCTTGATTATCTCCTCCTCGCTCGTGCCGCAGAACTTGCAGACGTGCTCGCGCCTCGCCTGTGCCGCCCTTATCTCGGGCAGAAAGAAATCCTCGAAAAACATCGACATATACTTACACTCCTTTCGTCTCTCCCTGCGCGTCCGCACAGAGAAGAAGCATCTGTTTGAATATCGCCGCGCGCGTCTCCGACTTCTGCGTCGGCTCAAGTCCGCCGAGCGACCGCTCGCTCAGCGCCGAAGCCATCAGCCTCGCCTGGAAGTCGCTTATCGCGCCCGCCGCGCGGAGGTTTGTCAGCAGCGCCGCCGCGCTCTGGGCGTCCACCCTGTCTCCTATGCTCGCCACCGCGTGCATCAGCATCATCTTCGGTCCGACGTCCACTCGGCGTATGCGGATGTACCCGCCGCCGCCGCGCCTCGACTCCACGATGTACCCCTGCTCGGGGCTGAACCTCGTCGAGATGACATAGCTTATTTGACTCGGCGCGCACCCGAACCGCTCCGCAAGATCGCTTCGCCGCGTCACCAGCGCCTCCTCGCTCTCTATCGCCGCGCGGATGAAATCCGCCACCATATCCGCAAGACCCATCGTTACTGCCTCCTTATGTGTTCGTTTTACCTTTTCTGACCTTTATTATATCCGCGGAGCGGCGCATTATCAACTTTGATTTTGACTTTCTTTTACCTTCTGTCCTTCTCTGATGTTTAATTGTCTCGTTGTTCCTTCGATTTTCAAAGAGTTTCTTGAATTTTCGCCGATTATCTCGAATTTGACCATTTCGGCGAAAACCCTAAAATTAGCGCTTGCATTTTCCCGAAAGTATGTTACAATGTAATTACTTTATAAAGGAGGTGGGTACATAATGCCTTATAAAATTTCTGATGAGTGCATCGCGTGCGGCGCTTGTGCCGCAGGTTGCCCGGTGGACGCCATAAGCGAGGGTGACATCTACAAGATCGACCCGGAGAAGTGCATTGATTGCGGTGCTTGCGCCGACACTTGCCCGGTGGGTGCCCCGAAAGCAGAGTAATCCCTAAGCAACCGCGTCGCAACCGCAACCGGTTTCGCAAAGCGAAATCGCGCCCGATTCTGCATGGGCGCGAAGGGAGCGGTTCAGCGTGAAACGGATGGAGTTTGCGGGATACGCAGCAATTCACCCTTTCACGCGGGCGCCACGCGCACCACAAGCGGTCTCCGCATGGGGTGTGCAATTCAAAGTGCATCAGAACAGGGGGACGCAAGTCTTTTGCGTCCCCCAAAATTTTGTCTTCAGCACACGAAAGGAGAGCGCCTATGCTCGGACTACGCAAGGATGCGACGACCGTCCTTCCCCACGACCCGCAGTGGGAATCGCTCGTCGGCGAACTTGAGCGCCACGGCATCTTCTTCCGACCCTACCGCCGCCCGGAGATACACCCCGACCAGCTGCTGTTCATCATGGTCGACGGCTCGGTCGCCGAGGACACCCGCACCCACAACATCCACGTTGTGCCGTATGGCGGTGAGACGTGGAACAACTACATCGACTTCCGCGACTATCTCCGCGCCAATCCCGACCGCGCCGCCGAGTATGACGCGCTGAAGGTCGCGCTCTCGGAGGCTCATCCCGACGACCGCATCGCCTACACCGCCGGCAAGGAGGCGCTCATCGACGGGCTGCTCGCCGAGGCGCACGCGTGGCGGAAGGCGGTCACTCCGTGAGCGATATGCGCGTCGAGCTTCTTCCGAACGGCACGCGGCTTTTGCAGGACGACCGCTTTCTCAAGCTCGGCACCGACGCGATACTGCTCGCCGCCGCCTGCCCGAGTGCGTCGCGCGCGGTCGACCTCGGCTGCGGCGTGGGAAACGTGCTGCTGTCGATAGCCGACCGTCAGCCGGACTGCAAGCTTGTCGGCGTGGAGATAAACCCCGACGCGGCGGCGGTCTGTCGGCAGTCGGTGGCGGAGAACCGTCTCGAGCACCGCGTCCGCGTGATAGATGGGGATTTGCGTGCGCTTGCGGGCATCATAAGCACCGATACGCTGCCCTACGCGCTTGATGCCCACAGTTTCGACCTCGTCGCGTGCAACCCGCCCTACCTGCGCAGCGGAAGCGTCAAGCAGTAGCCCAGCGCCGCGAGCAACCTCGAGCGCGTCGACACCACCGCGCCGCCGAGCGATGTCGCGTCCGCCGCGTCCGCGCTGCTGAAACCGCACGGCACGCTGATGCTCGTGCTCCGACCCGACCGTCTGGACGACTACCTCGCGGCGACCGAATTTTCGGGCTTTGCCGCGCGCGCGATATGCCACGTTCGGCACACCGCCGGCTTGGGCCCGAGCGTCGCGCTGCTCGAGTGCGAATACCTCGGCGAGCCTGCCCCGCCCGAGCGCACCGAGTTCATATTGTCCGACAATTTTTCGGAAATTCTGGAGGGAAAACCGCTATGTCTACGCTCTACCTCGTCGCGACCCCGATAGGCAACCTCGGCGACATAACCGTCCGCGCGCTGGACACCCTGCGCGAGTGCGACTTCATCGCCGCGGAGGACACCCGCGTGTCGCTCAAGCTGCTCAACCACTTCGAGATTAAGAAGCCGCTTGTCAGCTACCACGAGCACAACTGCCGCGAGATGGGACCGAAGATACTCGCGCGGATACAGTCGGGCGAGTCCTGCGCTCTTGTGACCGACGCGGGAATGCCCGCCATCAGCGACCCCGGGCGCGACCTGGTGGCGCTCTGCCACGACGCGGGCGTTCCGGTGAGGGTGATACCCGGCGCGAGCGCGGTGGTGTCGGCGGTCGCGCTGAGCGGACTGGACGGCGCGCGGTTCTGCTTCGAGGGTTTCCTGCCGTCCACATCGAAGGAGCGCCGCGACAGGCTTTCCGCGCTCGCAACCGAGACCCGCGCGGCGGTCGTCTACGAGGCGCCGCATCGACTGCAAAAGACGCTCTCCGACCTGTCCGACACGCTCGGCGGCACTCGACGGATAGCCGTCTGCCGCGAGCTTACCAAGCTGCACGAGGAGACGTTTGTCACAACGCTTGCCGACGCGGCCGCAAAGTATGAAGCCGACCCGCCGAAAGGCGAGTTCGCGCTTGTCATCGAGGGCGCGGCGGCGACAAGCGACGAGCTGTCCCCCGACGACGCGATAGCAGCCGCTCGGCGCTTTATCGAGCAGGGGATGTCTGCGAGCGAGGCGGCAAAGCGTGCCGCGTCGATGTCGAGTCTGTCCAAGGGTGAGATATATCGCGAAATAATAAACAAATAGGCGAAAACGTGTTGCGTAGGCGCTCGGTTTGTGGTACAATAGATACTAGAAATTTGTGTTTTCAACGACTCTTACGAAAAGGGGCGATTTTTTGAAATTCACCTGCGAAAAAGCGGTGCTCGCACAGGCGGTAAACGCCGCCAGCCGTACGGTCACTTCGCGCACCTCCATCCCCGCGCTCGAGGGCGTGCTCTGCGAGGTGTCGAACACCACCGTCACGCTCACCGGCTTCAACCTCGCGACCGGCATCCGCGCGATAATAAGCATCGAGGACGGCGAGCCGGGCGCGGTGGTCATAAACGCGCGGCTTCTCGGCGACATTGTCCGCAAGAGCTCGGACGACTTCATCACCGTCGAGGCGGACGAGCGGCTGACCGTCACGATAAAGAACGGCATGAGCGAGTTCAAGCTCATGGGTCTTGCCGCGACCGACTTCCCCGCGCTGCCCGAGCCGGAGAACGATCTCACCATACGCATGGATCAGTCGCTGCTCAAGTCGATGATATCCATGACCATCTTCGCGGTCAGCGACAACGAGAACAAGCTCATCCACACCGGCGAGCTGTTTGACTACAAAAACGGACGGCTGTCGGTCGTCGCGGTCGACGGCTATCGTCTCGCCGTGCGCCGCGAGGAGGTCGAAAGCTCCTCCGACAACTTCAAGTTCGTCGTGCCCGGCGCGGCGCTTCGCGAGTGCGAGCGTCTGTGTGAGGAGAGCGACGAGCAGGTGATAATCACGCTCGGAGGCCGCCACATAACCTTCGACCTCGGTGACCGCGTGCTGATAAGCCGGCTCATCGAGGGCGAGTTCCTCAACTACGAGGCGGCGATACCGAAGGACTCGAAGTTCAAGGTGGTCGCGAAGGCGGACGACCTGCGCGACTCGGTCGAGCGCGTGTCGCTGATAATCAGCGAGCGCCTCAAGAACCCGATACGCTGCCTGTTCGACGACGGACGGCTGAAAATTTGGTGCCAGACCGCGCTCGGACGCGCAAACGACGAGCTGCTTGTCGAGGGCGACGGCGGCGAGACCGAGATAGGCTTCAACAACCGCTTCCTCCAGGACGCGCTGCGTGCCGTGCCCGACGAGTCGGTGCGCGTCGAGCTGTCCAGCGGGCTCAGCCCCTGCCTGTTCTGCCCGCTCGAGGGTGACAAATACACCTTCATGGTGCTGCCTGTCCGGCTGAAATAGTGTTTATCCGTAACATTTCGCTTATAAACTGGCGAAATTATGCCGAGTGCTCGGTCGACTTCGACTCGGGACTGAACGTCATTCGCGGCGAGAACGCCCAGGGCAAGACAAATCTGCTCGAGGCGGTGCACTATCTCGCCGTGGGACGCGGCTTCCGCGCGGGACGGGACGGCGACCTCATCGCCGACAGTGCCGACTCCGCGCTCGCCGCGGCGACCGTCGCGACCGTCGACCGAGACATCGAGCTTCGCGCCGAGCTGCGACGCGGCGCTCGCCGTCGACTGTTCGTGGGCGGCTCGACCGCGAAGACGGCGGGAGAATTTGCAGGGCGGCTTCGCGCCGTCCTTTTTGCGCCCGGCGACCTCGAGCTTGTCAGCGGAGCGCCCGCCGACCGCAGGAAATTCCTCGACGACGCGCTCTGTCAGCTTCGACCGCGCTACGCCGAGGCGCTCGCGCAGTACACCCGCCTTCACAGGCACAAGACCCGCATCCTCCGCGACGGCGAGGACGACCCCTCGCTTCTCGGCGCGCTCGACGCGTTCAACGAGCGGATGGCGCGGGTGGGCGCGGTGATGATAGGCTATCGCGCGCGGTTCATACGCGGGCTTTCAGCCCACGCGCCGGCGCTGCACGCGGACATGTCCGGCGGTCGGGAGACGCTCGGTCTGCGATACCAGACAAGCTCGCGTGTGACCGACCCGTTCGCCTCGGAAAACGACGTGGCGGAGGAGCTGTACGCGCACCTCTGCGAGCGAAAGCAGGCGGAGATCGCGAGCGGGATGTCGCTCGTCGGACCGCACCGCGACGAGCTTGCCATCGAGATAGACGGCAAGTCGGGTCAGACGCACGCGTCTCAGGGTCAGACGCGCACGGCAGCGCTCGCGCTCAAGCTCGCCGAGCGTCAGCTCTTTTTGGAGGACTCTGGCGAAAATCCGGTGCTGCTGCTCGACGACGTGCTGAGCGAGCTGGACGACGCTCGGCGGCGGTGGGTGCTCGGCTTCACCGGCAGCGGTCAGGTGCTGATAACCCTCTGCGACGGCGGCGAGTTCGGCGAAGCGCGCGTATTCACCGTTCGCAGCGGGCAGATAGACAATTAGTATATTCATTCATCTATTATACTTTTAGTGTAGGAGGACAACGATGTATCTGCACCTCGGCAAGAGCGTTATCGTGCCGGTCGACTCGGTGGTCGGCGTGTTCGACCTGGACAGCGCGTCGGCGTCCAAGCGCACCCGCGACTACCTCGCCCGCGCGGAGAAAGAGGGTCGGCTGATATCGGTCGGCGACGACCTTCCGCGCTCGTTTGTGGTCTGTCTGGAGGGCGAGCGGGAGGTCATCTACCTGTCGCAGATATCGCCGAAAACGCTCGCCGGACGCGCCGACGTGTTCGACGTTGAGGACGAGTAGGCGGTCGCGAAACCCGCCGTTTCGACGCCTCGGCGACCCTGCCTGCGCGCGTTTGCCGAAAACAACGAAAACTCCGAAGATATTCTTCGTCAAAATAGCCGAAAACCATCTGACAAGCCGATTTTTCCGTGCGTTCGGCTTGTTTTTTTGTGCGCGTTCTGCTATAATATAATAAGGTATAAATTATCTGCGTTAGGAGGATGAGAATGGCTCCGAATGACGAGCGCGACGAGCTGCGAGTAGACGAATACGGCGCGGAAAACATACAGGTTTTGGAGGGGCTTGAGGCGGTGCGCAAGCGCCCGGGAATGTATATCGGCTCGACCGGCGAGCAGGGTCTGCACCACCTCGTATACGAGATAGTGGACAACGCCATAGACGAGGCGCTGGCGGGTCACTGCGACCACATCGAGGTCGAGATACTCGAGGGGGACGTAATACGCGTTACCGACAACGGACGCGGCATCCCGATAGGCATACAGCCGCAGACCGGAAAGCCGGCGCTTGAGGTGGTGTACACCGTGCTGCACGCCGGCGGAAAGTTCGGCGGCGGCGGATATAAGGTGTCCGGCGGTCTGCACGGCGTCGGCGCGAGCGTTGTCAACGCGCTGAGCGAGTGGGTGGAGGTCGAGGTCTGCACCGACGGCCGGCGCGTGATGATGGCGTTCCGCCGCGGCGAGGTGACAAAGAAGCTGACCGAGCTCGGTTCGACCGATCGCCACGGCACGACGGTCACCTTCAAGCCCGACCCCGAGATATTCCGCGACACGACGGTATACAACTACGACACGCTGCTTACGCGTATGCGCGAGCAGGCGTTCCTCAACGCCGGACTTCGCATCACGCTGACCGACAGCCGCTCCGATTCGCCGACGGCGGGCGAGAGCCAGTCGATGTGCTACGAGGGCGGCGTGGCGAGCTTCGTCGAGTATCTTAACACCAACAAGACGGTGGTGCATCCCACGCCGATATATGTCAGCGGCGAGGTCAAGGAGAAGAACCCGCACGGCGTGGAGGAGATGAAGTACGTCGAGATAGCGCTCCAGTACAACGACGGCTACAACGAGACGCTTATCAGCTTCGCGAACAACATCCACACCCCCGACGGCGGCACGCACGAGGCGGGCTTCAAGGCTGCGCTGACGCGTGTGCTCAACGCATACGGCAAGAAGTACAACATCCTAAAGGACGAGGAGAAGCTCAGCGGCGAGGACACCCGCGAGGGTCTCTGCGCCATCGTCAGCGTCAAGCTGGAGGAGCCGCAGTTCGAGGGTCAGACCAAGTCGAAGCTCGGCAACACCGAGATGCGCACCCTCGTCGACAACATCCTGTCCGACAAGCTCGAGACCTACCTCGAGGAGAACCCCGCCGTCGCGCGCACGATACTCGACAAGGCGCTGAGCGCGTCGAGGGCACGCGAGGCTGCACGCAAGGCGCGCGAGTCGATACGCCGAAAGACGGCGCTCGGCGGCGCGGCGATGCCGGACAAGCTGCGCGACTGCAACATAAACGACCCCGAGCTGACCGAGATATACATCGTCGAGGGCGACTCGGCAGGCGGCAGCGCCACGCAGGGACGGGACAGCGCGTTCCAGGCGATACTCCCGCTGTGGGGCAAGATGCTGAACGTCGAGAAGGCGCGCGCCGACAAGGTGTACGGCAACGACAAGCTCCAGCCGGTGATAACCGCCCTCGGCGCGGGCATAGGCGACGAGTTCGACCTCTCGAAGCTGCGCTATCACAAGGTGATAATCATGGCGGATGCCGATGTCGACGGCGCGCACATACGCACGCTGCTTCTCACCTTCTTCTTCCGCTTCATGCGGCCGCTGATAGAGCAAGGATATGTCTACGCCGCCGTTCCGCCGCTGTACAAGCTGACCCGCGGCAAAAACACGCGCGTGGCGTACAGCGACCCCGAGCGCGACCGCATATCGGCGGAGATGCGCGCCGACAATCCGAACGCGAGGGTAGAGATAAGCCGCTACAAGGGTCTCGGCGAGATGAACCCGGAGGAGCTGTGGGAGACGACGATGGATCCCCGCACCCGAACCCTCAAGCGGATACAGCTCGACGACGCGATACGCGCCGACGCGGTGTTCAACGTGCTGATGGGCGAAAAGGTGGAGCCGCGCAAGGACTTCATCGAAAGCAGGGCGCGCTACGCCGTGAATCTGGACTATTAAGGAGGTGAGCACCGATGGCAAAGAAGAAACTTGACCGCGACCCGGAGGAATTCCGATTTCCCGACCAGAACATAATCTCCGCGCCGATAGTGCCCGAGATGGAAAACTCGTTCATCGAATACGCGATGAGCGTTATCGTCGCGCGCGCTCTGCCCGATGTCCGCGACGGACTGAAACCGGTGCATCGCCGCATACTCTACGCCATGTACGAGGACAATCTGACCCACGACCGTCCGTTCAAGAAGAGCGCGACCTGCGTGGGCGACGTGCTCGGACGCTACCACCCGCACGGCGACCAGTCGGTCTACGACGCGCTGGTGCGTCTCGCGCAGGACTTCGCGATGCGCTATCCGCTCGTCGACGGTCACGGCAACTTCGGCTCGGTGGACGGCGACCCGCCGGCTGCCTACCGATACACCGAGGCTCGCATGAGCCGCATGGCTGCCGAGATGCTTCGCGATCTCGAGAAGGACACGGTCGACTGGGACCCGAACTTTGACGAGAGCCGCAAGGAGCCGCGCGTGCTGCCCTCCCGCTTCCCGAACCTGCTTGTCAACGGTTCGAGCGGAATCGCGGTCGGCATGGCAACCAACATTCCGCCGCACAATCTCACCGAGGTGATAAACGCCGCGATATGCGTGATAGAGCACCCCGACGCGACGCTCGACGACCTGATGGAGCACATCCACGGACCGGACTTCCCGACCCGCGGCATAATCATGGGACGCAGCGGCATACGCTCGGCATACGCCACCGGACGCGGACGGATAACCCTCCGCGCGCGCACCGAGTTCGAGACCTTCAACAAGGACCGCACCCGCATAGTTGTCAGCGAGCTTCCCTATCAGGTGAACAAGCGGATGCTGATAAAGAACATGGCTGATCTGGTCGAGGACAAGCGTCTCGAGGGCATAAGCGAGATACGCGACGAGACCGACCGCGACGGCATGAGAATAGTCATCGAGCTGAAGCGGGACGCGAACCCGCAGATAGTGCTCAACCACCTGTTCTCGCTGACGCAGATGCAGTCCACCTTCGCGGTGAATATGCTCGCGCTGGTCGACAACCAGATGCAGCCGCGCATACTGTCGCTCCGCCACATCCTCGACGAGTACATCGCGTTCCAGGAGGACGTGATACGCCGCCGCACGCAGTATGACCTTCAGAAGGCACTTGAGCGCGCGCATCTCATCGAGGGACTGCTCATCGCGCAGGACAACATCGACGCGGTGATAAAGACGATACGCGAGAGCTACGACGACGCCAAGGAGCGCCTGATGGAGCGCTTCTCGCTCAGCGAAGTCCAGGCGCAGGCGATACTCGAGATGCAGCTCCGCCGCCTCCAGGGACTCGAAAAGGAGAAGCTGGAAGCCGAGTACAAGGCGCTCGAGGAGAAGATAGCCTACTACCGCGAGCTGCTCGCAAACGAGGAGCTGCTCAAGAAGGTGCTGGTCGACGAGCTGACCGAAATTCGCGACAAGTTCGGCGACGAGCGAGTCACCGAGATACAGGACATCGAGGAGGAGATAGAGGACGAGGATCTCATCGAGGTCGAGGACTGCGTCTTCACCCTCACCCACTTCGGCTACATCAAGCGCCAGTCGCCCGACTCATACCGCACGCAGAACCGCGGCGGACGCGGCGTCAGCGCGATGGCTACCCGCGAGGAGGATGTCGCCGAGACGCTGTTCGTCGCGTCGACGCACGACCACATCCTGTTCTTCACCAACCGCGGTCGCGTGCTCCGCAAGAAGGGCTACGCGATACCCGAGTCGGGGCGCACCGCCAAGGGCATGAACATCGTCAATCTCCTGCCGCTCGAGGAGGGCGAACGCGTAAGCGCGATGATACCCGTCCACGAGTTCAGCGACAAGGAGTATCTGGTGCTTACCACCCGAGCGGGCACGGTCAAGCGGATGGTGCTCGACGAGCTGAACACCGCCCGCAAGGCAGGCGTTCGCGCGATAACTCTCGACGAGGGCGACGAGCTCATCGGCGTGCGCAAGACCGACGGTGAGCAGTCGCTGATACTCGCCACCCGCCACGGCATGGCGATATGCTTCGACGAGAACGACCTCCGTCCGCTGGGACGCAGCGCGATGGGCGTTCGCGGAATACGCCTCGCAAACGACGACTACGTCGTGGGCGCGGCGCTCGCACGACCGGGCGCGGCTCTGCTCTGCCTGACCGACAACGGCTACGGCAAACGCACTCCGGTGGAGGAGTACCTGCGCTCGGGCGAACCGCAGAGGCGCGGCGGCAAGGGTCTTACCTGCTGCCGTCTGACCGAGAAGACCGGCGCGGTCGCCGCGATAAAGGTGGTCGACGAGAGCGACGACGTCATCGTGATAAGCGACAACGGCACGCTCATCCGCATGCCCGCCGAGCAGATCAACGTCTACTCGCGCGTGTCACAGGGCGTGCGCGTGATGCGGCTCACCGACGGCGCACGCGTGATAGGCGTCGCGCGGCTGACGAAGTCGGAGGACGAGCCGGCCGAGGGCACGACCGAGGAGTAATTTGGGTATGAAAAAGGACTTCCCCGAGCGGGAAGTCCTTTGTTATGCGTTTTTTGTCGACTACCTCAGCGCTCGCAATGCATTGACAACAGCCACCAGGCAGACACCGACGTCGGCTATCACCGCGAGCCACATCGGCGCGAGTCCCATCGCCGCGAGCGCCAACACCGCCGCCTTGACCGCGAGCGCCAGCGCCACGTTCTCGCGCACTATCCGCCGCGTCTTGCGGCCGCAGGCTATCGCGTCGACTACCTTCTCCGGGTCGCCGCTCATTATCACCGCGTCCGCCGCTTCCACGCTTATGCGGTTCTGACCGTTCGCCATCGCGATGCCGACGTCCGCCGCGGCGAGCACCGGCGCGTCGTTTATTCCGTCGCCGACGAATATCGTTGCCGCGCCCGACTTCCGCTCGTCGGCTATCGCGCGGAGTTTGTCCTCGGGCAGCAGCTCGCTCAAAACGCTGTCTATCCCAAGCTCGTCGGCGGTCGACTGCGCGGCAGCCTTCGCGTCGCCGGTGAGCATCGTCACTCGCTTCGCGCCGAGCTTCTTTATCGCGTCTATCGCACGGCGCGCGCCCGCTTTCGGACGGTCGCCGAGCACTATCGCGCCGAGGTAGCGGTCGCCGAGCGCGACGTGCACCGCCGTCCCCGCCTCGTCCACTGCCGACGCGTCCACTCCCGCGCGCGCCATCAGCGACAGGTTGCCGACCCGCGCCGTCTCGCCGTCCAGCGTCGCCTCGAGCCCCAGTCCCGCAAGCTCGCGAATGTCGACCGCGCTCATAGTCGAAGCCGACGCCGCCGTGATTATCGCGCTGCCCAGCGGGTGGGACGAGCCGCGCTCGAGCGCCGCAGCGGTGGCGAGCAGCTCGTCGGCGGTCGACCCTTTAGCGGGAAGCACCTTCTTCACCTCGAACGCGCCCTCGGTGAGCGTGCCCGTCTTGTCAAACGCTATGCTGAAATCCTTGCGCCCCAATGCTTCGAGCGTCGCGCCGCCCTTTACCATTACACCCTTCTTCGCCGCGCCGCCGATACCGCTGAAGAACCCGAGCGGCACCGACAACACCAGCGCGCAGGGGCAGCTGACCACCAGGAAGGTCAGCGCGCGCACCAGCCAGTCGCTCCACCGTCCGGTCACCGCGCCGCCGACTATCGCCGTGAGCGCCGCCGCAGCCATCACGACCGGCGTGTACACCTTCGCGAATTTCGAGATGAACGACTCGGCGGGCGCCTTGTTCTCCTCGGTCTCGCGCAGCAGGTCGACCATCCGCGCCGCCGCGCTGTCCTCCGCCTGCCTCGTCGCGCGCACCGTCACCGCGCCGTCGACCGACACAAAGCCGCTCAGCAGCTCGCTTCCGACCTCCGCCGCGCGGGGCAGGCTCTCGCCGGTCATCGCCGACGTGTCAAAGCTCGCGCGTCCGCTTATCACCACTCCGTCCACCGGAACGCGTTCGCCCGCGCGCACCAGCACGCTCGCGCCTATCGCAACTTCTTCCGCGCGGACGGTGTGGACGTCGCCGTTCTCGTCGAGCAGGTTCGCGGTGTCCGGACGCAGGTCGAGCATCGCCTCAATCGACGCCTGCGACCGCTCGACCGCCTTGTGCTGCAGGAATTCGCCGACCTGAAAGAGCACCACGACCGCCAGTCCCTCGAACGATTCGCCGACCGCGAGCGCTCCCGCCGACGCAACCACCATCAGCAGGTTCTCGTTGAAGATGTCGCCGTGCGCGATGTTTTTCACCATGCCGATGACCAGGTCGTACGCCGCGACTATCCACGCCGCGACGAAGATTATCGTGCGCGCTATCGTCGGCAGGGGCAGGAACATCCCGAGCACTCCGAGCGCCACCGCGACACCCATCCGCACCCATATCACCCACGCCGCGCCGTGCGCGTGGTCGTGCTCGCAGCCGCAGGAGCAGCCGATGTGCGAGTGTATGTGCTCGTGCTCGTGGTGATGCTCGTGACCGCAGGCGCACGCCGCACCGTGTCCATGATGATGTTCGTGCTCGTGCTCATGTGTGTGAATGTGTGCATGTTCATGCTCACAAGTGACTATATGTTCACGCTTTTGCGTAGAATTTGCTGTCTTCGCCATGATGCCCAACCCCCTGATTATGGTATACCGTTGTTTATTGTGTCACGCTTCGGTTGCGCACGCTGTCGCCGAAATAACATATCCGTCAGCCAAATCGCTCCCGAGCAAGCGGGGCTTGCTCTCCGCGATTGTGGTGCCGGGTGTTATTTCGCCGGCGTGCCTACCTCGACACTTCTGTCACGCCTCCGCTATGTGCTCCTTCGCTAACCTGAACAGTCCGTCGACATGGTCGTCGTCGAACGAGTAGCATATCATCTTGCCGTCCCGACGCGCTCGAACCAGTCGCGCCGAGCGGAGTATCCGCAGCTGATGGGACACCGCCGTACGCTCCATCCCGAGTGCCGACGCGAGGTCGCTGACGCACAGCTCGCCCTCCGCCAGCGCCGCCAGGATGCGCACCCGCGTCGGATCGCCGAGCAGCTTGAAAAATTCGGCTATCCGCTCGGTCGTTTCAAACGACGGCAGCGCCTCCCGCACCTGTTCGATAAGCGCCGACGCGTCGTCGGTAAGTTCGCGCTTTGCCATGTTTCGCACCTCCGTAAAACGTGTGAATAACCGTTCACGCGTTTAGTATAGCACTTCGCTCCGCGAAATACAATAGGGTTTGCAAAAAAATTTTCGGGCAAATTCAGACAGGCGAGTGATGGCGCGGGCACACTGTTTCCGCGCAACAAAAAAGAGCGGACTCTCCGCTCTTTTTCATGGCTTATTGCGAGAACTTACGCGATGGCGTTGATTCTCTTAACGAGGCCGGACTTCTTGTTGGCTGCGTTATTCTTGTGAATAATGTTCGCCTGCGCCGCCTTGTCAATCGAGGCAGCCGCCTGATTGTAAAGCTCGGTCGCAAGAGCCTTGTCCCCTGCCTCCACCGCTATCTTGACCTTGCGGATCGAGGTCTTCATGATCGACTTGATGATCTTGTTCTGCTCATTCTTAGCCGCCGTGACCCTGACGCGCTTCTTCGCGGATTTGATGTTCGGCATCCTGTCCACCTCCGTTCTTGATTTGGTTAAACTCTCGGTCGGAAATTCATTATAACACGGTTTTGCCGAAATTGCAACTATAATTTTGCAAAAAAGCGCAAAAACTTTAGTCAAACGATTAGCTGAAATCGTCAAAAAACACCGCAAGGAGGAATTACAATGCCGATACGCACCGACCTGGCGATGGAGAGCCTGAGCGCCGGCGGCTCGGACGCGGGACGGCTTCGCGGCGTGCGCTCGACCGAGCGGCTTCGCGACGGCTTCCATGTGACCGAGGTGGAGATACTGGACGACGACGGCGCGGAGGCTGTCGGCAAGCCGATAGGCCGCTATGTGACGCTCGACTGCGGTCGGGTCACGCCGGAGAACTTTTCCGTGACCGCAAACGCGCTTGCCGACGAGCTGCGACCGTTCCTGCCGTCGGACGAGCGCGCGCCGGTGCTGATGGTCGGACTCGGCAACCGCGCGGTGACGCCGGACGCGCTCGGACCGCTCGCCGCCGAACATACGATGATAACCCGCCACCTCGCGCTCGCGCAGCCGGACAGGTTCGGCGAACTGCGACCGGTCGCGGCGCTGTCCCCCGGGGTGCTCGGCACGACCGGCATTGAGTCGCAGGAGCTTATCTTCGGCGCGGCGGAGCGGGTGAAGCCGTCGGCGGTGCTGGCGGTGGACGCGCTCGCGAGCGCATCGGTCGAGCGGCTCTGCTCCACCGTGCAGATCGCGTCAAGCGGCATCGTGGCCGGGTCGGGGGGGGGGAGCGGCCGCGCGGCGGTGGGCTCATCGACGCTCGGCGTGCCGGTGATCGC
>CAMNWZ010000024.1 GCA_946566645.1 uncultured Clostridia bacterium | reverse complement strand
CACACCTTCCTCTTGGCACTTAATGGTCACGTTGTTTAATTTTCAAGGTGCTGCCACGCCCTCTCTGCGGGCGCTCAATTATAATACCACAAACGGTAGCTGAATGTCAACGCTTTTATGCTCGGAATTTTGCACAAATCGCTAGAAAATTTTCCGAACGTGCCTGTGCACTAATTTGACGAATGTGCTAAACTCGTCACCCTCACACCATATATTGCGCTAAAATACGGGAGAGTTGGGGTAAAACCACCAACTCTCCCGTCCTTTGCTCGCTTTCGGTGAACTTGCGCAAAAATTACTTCAGGTTGAACCACGCCTTCAGACCGAGGAACTGGGCGGTGTCTCCGAGTTCTTCCTCGATGCGGAGCAGCTGGTTGTACTTCGCGACGCGGTCGGTGCGGCTCGGAGCGCCGGTCTTTATCTGACCCGCGTTAAGCGCGACCGAGATGTCGGCGATGGTGGCGTCCTCGGTCTCGCCCGAACGATGCGAGACGACGGCGGTGTAGCCCGCGCGGTTCGCCATCTGGATGGCGTCGAGGGTCTCGGTCAGGCTGCCGATCTGGTTGACCTTAATGAGTATCGAGTTGGCAACGCCGAGGTTGATGCCCTTCTCGAGGCGCTCGGTGTTGGTGACGAACAGGTCGTCGCCGACGAGCTGAATCTTCTTGCCAAGCTTGTCGGTGAGCATCTTCCAGCCTTCCCAGTCCTCCTCAGCCATGCCGTCCTCGAGCGAGATTATCGGGTACTTCTCGGCAAAGTCGCACCACATGTTGACCATGTCCTCGCGGCTCATGGTAACCTTGCGCTTCGGCAGGTCGTAGCACTTCTTCTCGTCGTTCCACCACTCGCTCGAAGCGGCGTCGATGGCGATGCGGAAGTCCTCGCCCGGCTTGTAGCCCGCGTCGGTGATAGCCTGAACGAGCGCCTTCAGAGCGTCCTCGTCAGCCGCGAGGTTCGGAGCGTAGCCGCCCTCGTCGCCGACACCCGCAGCCGGAGTGCCCATGTTCTTCAGAGTGGTCTTGAGGGTGTGGAACACCTCGGCGCACATACGCAGAGCCTCGCGCCAGTTGGGAGCGCTGACCGGCATGATCATGAACTCCTGGATGTCGACCGAGTTGGTCGCGTGAGCGCCGCCGTTGAGGACGTTCATCATCGGGACGGGCAGGGTCTTGCCGTTGGTGCCGCCGATGTAGCGGTAGAGCGGCATTCCGAGAGCCTCGGCAGCGGCCTTGGCGACGGCGAGCGACACGCCGAGAATGGCGTTCGCGCCGAAGCGGCCCTTGTTCGGGGTGCCGTCCAGCTTTATCATGGTCTGGTCTATCTCGACCTGGTCGAGCGCGTTCATGCCGATGATGGCGTCGGCGATCTCGCCGTTGACAGCCTCGACAGCCTTCAGAACGCCCTTGCCGAGATAACGGCTCTTGTCGCCGTCACGAAGCTCGACAGCCTCGAACTGACCGGTGGAAGCGCCCGACGGGACAGCCGCGCGGCCGATATACATGCCGTCTCCGGCGTCGACCGTGACCTCGACCTCGACGGTCGGGTTTCCGCGGGAGTCCATGATCTCACGTCCGATGATGTCTACGATCTCAATGTACTGCTTCATCTTAAAACACTCCTTATAAAATATTGTGTTGGGATGACTTATTTAATGAGCGACTTGCCGGTCATCTCGTCCGGCTTGCCGAGTCCCATCAGGTCGAGCATCGTCGGCGCGATGTCGCACAGACGACCCTCCTCCAGCTTCACGTCCGCGCCGACAATGACAAACGGGACGGGGTTGGTGGTGTGCGCGGTGAACGGCGTGACGCCGTCCTCGTCGTACATGCAGTCGGCGTTGCCGTGGTCGGCGGTGATAAGGCTGATGCCGCCCATCGACTTCATCGCCTCGAGCACGCGTCCGACGCAGGTGTCCACCGCCTCGACCGCCTTCACCGCCGCGTCGAACACGCCGGTGTGGCCGACCATGTCGCAGTTGGCGAAGTTGAGGATTATCACGTCATACTCGCCGCTCTTGATGCGCTCGACGACCTGGTCGCAGACCTCATACGCGCTCATCTCCGGCTGGAGGTCGTAGGTCGCGACCTTGGGCGACGGCACGAGCACGCGATCCTCGCCCTCGTACTGCTTCTCAACGCCGCCGTTGAAGAAGAAGGTGACATGGGCGTACTTCTCGGTTTCGGCTATGCGCAGCTGCTTGAGTCCGAGACGGCTGACATACTCGCCGAAGGTGTTGGTCAGCTCCTCCTTCTCAAACGCGACGCGCACGCCGGGCATATCCGCGTCATACTGCGTCGTGCAGACATAGTGGACGCGGAAGAATCCCTTCTTGCGCTCGAATCCGCTGAACTCCGGGTCGACGAACGTGCGGGTTATCTCACGCGCGCGGTCGGGACGGAAGTTCATGAACACGATGCTGTCGCCGTCCTTGATCGGCTGGTATCCGTCGACCACGATCGGCTTGATAAACTCGTCGGTCACGCCCTCGGCGTAGCTCTCCTTGACGCCCTCGACCGGGCAGGCGACCTGCTTGCCCTCGCCGTAGACCAGCGCCGAATACGCCTCAACGACGCGCTCCCAGCGGTTGTCGCGATCCATCGCGTAGTAGCGTCCGATGACCGTGCCCACCTGACCGCCGAACTTTTTGCAGCACTCGACCGTCTCGGCGACATAGCCGGCGCCGCTCTCGGGCGGGGTGTCGCGTCCGTCCATAAAGCAGTGAACGAACACGCCCTTCAGTCCCTCGCGGCTGCACATCTCTATCATCGCGTGGATGTGCGAGATGTGGCTGTGCACGCCGCCGTCGCTCATCAGTCCGAAGATGTGGAGATTGCCGCCGGTCTCCTTGGCGTGGTTTATCGCGTCGAGGTAGACCGGGTTCTTGAAGAAGTCGCCGTCGGTTATCGCCTTGGATATTTTGGGCAGATCCTGGAACACGACACGACCCGCGCCGATGTTGGTGTGACCCACCTCGCTGTTGCCCATCTGACCCGCCGGAAGTCCGACGTCCAGACCGCTCGCCTGGAGCATGGTGCGCGGATTGTTCGCCATGACCTCGTCGAGCACCGGAGTGTTTGCGGTCGCGATGGCGTTGCCGCGTCCCTCCGGCGCGAGACCGAAGCCGTCCATGATTATAAGTGTAACAGGTGTTTTCATATAAAGCCTTTCTGAAAAGAGTTAAGACTTGTCGCGTGTCACGCTTCGGTTGGACACGCTTTCGCCGTCCTAACGCATACCGCACATCCGCTGCGGTGCGAGCGGGGCTCGCGTCCTCGCGGCGTAATGCGGTTGCGCGTTAGTCCGCCGGCGTGTCTACCTCAGCGCTTCGGATTACTCCTGGTTAGCCGCGTTCACTATCGCGATGAAGTCATCCGGCTTGAGGCTCGCGCCGCCGATGAGTCCGCCGTCGACGTCCGGCTGAGCCAGCAGCTCGGCGGCGTTCTTGGCGTTCATCGAGCCGCCGTACTGGATGGTCACCGCACGGGCGGTACGCGCGCCGAACTCCTTGCGGATGATGGTGCGGATGTGCTCGCAGACCTCGTTTGCCTGCTCGGCGGTCGCGGTCTTGCCGGTGCCTATCGCCCAGATCGGCTCGTAGGCAAACACCATGCGGCGGATCTTGTCGGCGGGCACCTCGCTTATCGCGGCGCGCACCTGCATCGAGATGAGATCCTTGGTTATGCCCATCTCGCGCTGCTCAAGGCTCTCGCCCACGCAGACTATCGGGTGCAGACCCGCCTCGAGGACAGCCTTGACCTTCTTGTTGACGGTGGTGTCGGTCTCGCCGAAGTACTGGCGGCGCTCCGAGTGACCGATGATGACGTACTTGACGCCGGCATCCTTGAGCATGCGCGCCGAGATCTCGCCGGTGAACGCGCCGTGATCCTCATAGTGGACGTTCTCCGCGCCGACGGTGATGCGCACGTCCTTGGTCGAGCGGACAGCCATCGGAATGTCGACAGCCGGCACGCACACGACAACGTCGCACCATTTTACCTTGCCGATGCTCGGCTTGATCGCCTCGATGAGAGCCTTGCCCTCGGTGGCGGTCATGTTCATCTTCCAGTTGCCCGCGATTATCGTCTTGCGGTATCTTCTGTTCATCTTCTTTCTTCTCCTCTCAGAGTTTTGGTTGTATGGTTTCGGCTGTCTGCCGATTCTTGCCTTTATCGCGGGATTACTTGTCCTGGAGGCACGCGACGCCCGGGAGATCCTTGCCCTCAAGGAACTCGAGGCTCGCGCCGCCGCCGGTCGAAATGTGGGTTATCTTGTCCGCAAATCCGAGCTGCTCGCAAGCCGCAGCGCTGTCGCCGCCGCCGACGATGGTGGTCGCCGAGCTGTCCGCCAGCGCCTGTGCCACCGCGATGGTGCCCTTCGCGAGGGTCGGGTTCTCGAACACGCCCATCGGGCCGTTCCACACGACCGTCTTGGCGTTCTTCACGGCGTCGGCGAATATCTCGCGGGTCTTCTCGCCGATGTCCAGTCCCATCTTGTCCGACGGGATCTTGTCCGCGTCAACGCTCTCGACCTCGATGGCTCCGTCTATCGGATCGGGGAACGCCTTCGCGACGACGGTGTCCACCGGCAGAAGCAGCTTAACGCCGTTCTTCTCCGCCTTCGCCATCATCTCCTTGCAGTAGTCGACCTTCTCACTGTCGAACAGCGAGGTTCCGATGCCGTAGCCCTTGGCAGCCATGAAGGTGTAAGCCATGCCGCCGCCGATGATGAGGGTGTCCACCTTCTCGAGCAGGTTGGATATGACGTTCAGCTTGTCGGAGACCTTCGCGCCGCCGAGTATCGCGACGAACGGACGGTCCGGGTCGGCGAGCGCCTTGCCCATCACGCCCAGCTCCTTGGCTATCAGATAGCCGCTGACAGCCGGCAGATAGTCGGCAACGCCGGCGGTGGTGGCGTGCGCGCGATGCACCGTGCCGAACGCGTCGGACACGAACACTTCCGCCATTGACGCGAGCTTCTTGGCAAGCTCGGGATCGTTCTTGGTCTCGCCCTTCTCGAAGCGGGTGTTCTCGAGCAGCATTATCTCGCCCGGCTTCAGAGCCGCGGCCATCGAGGTCGCGCTCTCGCCGCAGACGTCCGCCGCCATCTTAACTTCCTTGCCGCCGAGCAGCTCGCTTATGCGCTGAGCGACCGGCTTCAGGCTGAGAGACTTCATCATCTTCTCCCAGTCCTCCTTGGTGACCGTCTTGCCCTTCTCCGCCTGCTTTGCGGCATACTTGTCGAAGGACGGCTCGGGCTTGCCCATGTGCGAGCAGGCGATGACCGCCGCTCCCTTGTCGAGCAGATACTTGATGGTCGGCATAGCCGAAACTATGCGCTTGTCGCTGGTGATGACGCCGTTCTTCATCGGCACGTTGAAATCGCAGCGGACAAGTACCTTCTTGCCGGATACTTCTATGTCTTCGATCGTCTTCTTGTTGTACTTCATTCTCACTCTCTCCTTATAAAAAAGTTATTGAAATACAATTTCTACACGTTAAGGGCGCAACCTGCGCCACGCTAAATTATAGCCCATATCCGACCCGAATTCAATACCTTTTTTGCAAATTTTTCTATTTTCACAAATATTTCACATTTGTCAAAATTTCAGGGCTTGCGGCGTAAAGTGTTTCACTTTATTTCCAGTCGCGCATCGCTCCCTCGCCCCTCATATGGGCGAAATCCACCTGCCGCAGCGCCTCGAACAGCACCACCGCCACCGAGTTGGACAGGTTCAGCGACCGCGCCTCCGCGCGTATCGGGATGCGCAGGCAGTTTTCACGGTTGGCGGCGAGCAGCTTTTCGGGAAGCCCCTTCGTCTCCCGACCGAAGAACAGCCAGTCCCCCTCGCGAAATTCCACGTCGGCGTAGTTCTTCTCCGCCTTGGTGGTGAGAAAGAAGCAGCGCTCGCCGCGCCGCCAGGCGTCGATGTTCTCGCACCAGAAGTCGCCGCTGGACGCGTAGTCGCGCACCTCGACCAGATGCCAGTAGTCCAGCCCCGCCCGCTTGACCGCGCTGTCCGATATGTCGAACCCGAGCGGGCGCACGAGGTGCAGGCGCGACCCGGTGGCGGCGCAGCTCCGCGCGATGTTGCCGGTGTTCGCCGGTATCTCCGGCTGCATAAGCACGATGTTAAACATCACTCGTCCTCCGTCTCCTCATCCATGTCCTCTGCTTCGTCCAAATCCAACAGATCGTCGGAATCCTCATCGGAATGTTCCACGTGGAACATTTCATCTTCAGCCGGCGGCACATAGTATTCGTGTTCCTCGCTGTTCTCCGCTTCGGTTCTCTTTTTCCAGCGCAGCGCAAACATTGCCACACCCGCAATCAGCATCACCAGTCCCGCGCCGAGCGCCACCTGCGCTATCATCCTGTCCTTACGCGCCGCGGACAGCACGCCGTCGCTGAACAGCGCCTCGCTCTCCTCCTCGGTAAGTCCGTAGTACTCCGCCGTATCCGCGCGCGACGAGGACAGCACCCAGTCGTTGTGGTCGGCGTAGGACGGCTCGGGCGCGCGGAGGACATACTGAATGTCGTACGCGTCGGCGGGGGCGTCGTCCTCGTTGAACACGCCGTCGCCGTCGATGTCCTTGCCGTCCGCCTTCTGATAGAAGCAGTTCACCGCGTCGCGGGTGAAGCCCCACATCACCCACACCTCGATGTTGTCCTTCTCGTCGGTCAGATATAGCCCGGAGAACGCGACATAGTCGAAGTCTACCTCCACATACGGACGGTACACTCCGTCGTGAGCGGCGGCGCTCTCAAGGTCGACGGCTCCGTCCGCCTTGGGAGTGATGACCGCGCTGAACCCTCCCGCGACCAGCACGAGCGCCATCAGCGCCGCGCCGACGACTATTATCGCGGTGGATATTTTGTACTTTGTGTCGCGCATGGAAATCTCCTCCTAATCAGTCCACGTTTCGCGCACAAATGTCCATATGCACTGTTCCACGTGGAACCCGCGCGAAGGGACAGCCGCTGCGCAACCCGCAACGTCCTACCGTTCGCGCCGAACCGCTCCCTTCGCAGCCATGCAGGAATGGCTGCGATTTCGCTGCGCGAAACCGGTCGCGGTTCAAGATTGTGCGCTTACTCCATATTCTACCATAACCCGAGCAAAATGAAAACCCCTACGGTCAAACCGTAGGGGTTGTTGTATCGGACCTATTATCAGAACACTGGACTGTACCTCCGTGTTGTTGTGTGCCTTTCGTTTGCGCTTTCCTTTTCGCGCCTACTACTTAGTACATCGGACCGTACCTCCGTGGATTATTTCTTGTTTGTCGTTCTCTGAGCGATTCTGTTGGGTCAACTAACTAGCCCATTGGACTGCCCTCCATCTTCTTAGGTGTTTTGTCTGTACCTGAGGAATCCTTTCATTAAGCATCATCCTTTCGGTTTCGCTCTTTTCTTCTCTCCCTCTGTACGTCTATATTATAACGAGCGGTTGTGCATTTGTCAATAGATTTTTTGAAATTTTCCTCCGGAATTTTGTACAAATTCAACTATCCGAAATTGTGCAAGTTCACCAGCGGAGGACATCTGTCCACAGAAACTGTTCCACGTGGAACATTTTCAGCCGACCTCTATCCCCGTGTAGTAGTGGCGCAAAATCTCGTCATAGTCCGCGCCGCCGTCCGCCATCCCCGCCGCGCCGTACTGGCTCATGCCGACGCCGTGCCCACGCGTCCTGTCGCCCGTCTCCCAGGGACTTTCAACGCTGACGAGGTAGGGCACTCCGCCGCCCCACACCTCCGCCGCCGACAGGGTAGCGCCGTCCGACCCCGAGAAGAACGCCGCCATTATCGGCTCGCCGTCGTAGGTCGCGACCACCCCCTCGGTCGACTGCGCGGCGTCGAGCGCTCCCTCGTCGGGCGTCTTCCACGCCATGCAGCAGCTCGCGTCCAGGCAGACCGCCGAGCCTCCGTGCTTGGGATGGTTCACGCGGTAGAGCGCGAGGCTGCGTGCCGCGACCGCCTGCGCCCGCCGCGCCTCGGTCGGGAAGGACGGTCCCATCTCGGCGGCGACCACCCCCGCGACGTAGTCCTCAAGCGCCATCTCCCCCTCGCCTACCACATTTATCGTCGTCGCGGCGTCAGCCGCGTGGGAGAGATCGCTTTGCGTGGGAGAAATCGCGGAGCGATTTTGACCGGTCGACCGGGCAACATCCTTGCTCGCCTCGCTCTCCCCTTCGATGCCGTTCAGCTCGGCGGAAACCGCCACAGCGCCGGGCGGCGGGGTTGGCGGCTCGTCGTCTTCCGGCTCGCTGTCGTCAGGCTCATCTGTTCCGACCGGCGGCTCGGTCGGCACGCTCGTCGCCGGCGCAAGCGTCGCCTTGGTGTGACTGGGCTCACTCGACGGTTCAATGCTCGGCGCGGTTGACGGCTCAAACGATACCCGTCCTCCAACCTTCTCCGCGCCCTCAGGTATTTCCGACATTCCGACACCCACCAGCGGCTCGTTTCGCACAAGCAGCACCGGCAGAAGGAACAGCGCCGCGATGACAGCTGCCGCCGCCGCAAAAAACTTCCTCATCTCCTGAACCTCCGCAAATTTCGGCAAATCATTGTGAACGAATTGTCATACTTTAGGGACTTCCCTCGGTATTTTCACCCAAAATCTATGTCCCAAACCTAAAAATTATTCGGAAATTCGCTCTCCACACTTGCATTTTCCCTTCGGATACATTATTATTTAGGGTGAACCATTGTGTTATGGAGGCAACTATGGACGGAATGGACTGGCTGGACGTATCTATCGAGACGACGCGCGACGGCATCGACCCGGTGTCCGCCCGCGTGATAGCGTTGGACATCGAGGGACTCCAGATAGAGGACTATCAGGACTTTCTCGAGATGCTCGACGAGACGCGCAAATCGTGGGACTACGTCGACGAGGAGCTGCTCGAGGAGAAGCGCGGACCGACCCGCGTCAAGGTCTACCTTCGCAACGACGACGAGGGTCGCGCGAAGCTCGCCGAGCTGCGCGAGTCGATGCGGTCGCTGAAGGACGAGCTTTCGGACATCGACCTCGGCACGCTTGATGTGTCGGTCGGCGGGCTTCGCGAGGAGGACTGGTCGACCGCGTGGAAGCAGTACTACAAGCCCACACCCATCGGCGAGCGGCTGCTGATACTTCCCGAGTGGGAGCAGCGCCCGCAGACCGACCGCGTGGTGTTTCTCAACAACCCGGGCATGAGCTTCGGCACCGGCACGCACGCGTCGACGCGGCTCGCGCTCATGTCGGTGGAGAAGCTCACCGAAGACGGCGCGAGGGTGCTCGACCTCGGCTGCGGAAGCGGCATCCTGGCGATATGCGCGTTGCTGCTCGGCGCGACCGAGGCTGATCTCGTGGACATCGACCCCGCCGCCGCGCGCATCGCGATCGAAAACGCGAAGCTGAACGGAGTGGACGACCGCTGCACCGCGTATGCCGGCGATCTGCTCAGCGACGAGCCGCTCCGCGAAAAGCTGCTGTCGAGGGGGCGCTATCCGCTGGTGCTCGCGAACATCGTCGCCGACGTGATAATCCCGCTCTGCCCGTTCGCCGCGGAGGCGGTCACGGACGGAGGCGCGTTCGTCACCAGCGGCATCATCGAACCGAGGCTCGACGACGTGCTCGAAGCGCTGACAGCCGCGGGCTTTACCGACAACATCGTGAGCACCGACGAGGGTTGGTGCTCGATAATTTCAAGAAAAGCACCGAAAGGAGAGGTGAAACTTTGATAATGCCAAACACTTTCCGCGGCGGCGTTCATCCCGAGAGCCACAAGCGCGACTCGAAGGACAGACCGCTTGAGACCCTGCCGCCCCCTCCCGAACTGGTACTGCCGCTTTCCATGCACATCGGAGCGCCCTGCGAGCCGACGGTGATGGCGGGCGACCGCGTGCTGGTCGGAAGCCTCATCGCAAATTCGTCCGCCCCCATCTCCGCGCCGATACACTCGCCGGTCAGCGGCCGTGTGGCGGCGATCGAGCCGCGCCCGCATCCGAACGGAGGTCTCGTTCAGTCCATCGTCATAACGAACGA
The DNA here is from genome assembly GCA_946566645.1 of uncultured Clostridia bacterium. Lineage (GTDB taxonomy): Bacteria > Bacillota > Clostridia > Oscillospirales > JAAYOS01 > CANRIN01. The sequence goes on along the minus strand of CAMNWZ010000024.1, from coordinate 8,357 downwards.
CGGACTCGACAAGCCCGACCCGCTCATCGACACGCGCGGCAGCGTCGAGTCGCTCACCCCCAAGGACATCATCGAGATAGCCCGAAACGCGGGCGTCGTCGGTCTCGGCGGAGCTGCCTTCCCCGCGGCGGCGAAGATACAGAGCGGCATCGGCAAGACGGACACGCTGATAATCAACTGCGCCGAGTGCGAGCCGTACATAACCAGCGGCTACCGCGCCATGATAGAGAATACCGACGAGATACTCGGCGGCGTTCGCCTGCTCGCGAAGGCGCTCGAGCCGAAGATAACCGTCATGGCGCTCGAGGCAAACAAGCTCGATGTCGCAGAGCGCTTCCGCGAGCGCATCGGCGACGACAAGTCGATAGAGGTCAAAGTGCTCAAGACGAAATATCCGCAGGGCGGCGAGAAGCAGCTCGTGCGCGCGGTCACCGGACGCAAGGTGCCGCCCGGACAGCTCCCGAGCGCGGTAGGCTGCACGGTGTTCAACCCCGAGACCGCCGCCGCGATATACCGTGCCGCGATGACCGGCGCGCCGCTTCTCACCCGAGGCGTGACCGTCGCGGGAAGCGCGATATCCAACCCGAAGAACCTGCTCGTACGCATCGGCACGCCGCTCCGCTATCTCATCTCGGCGGTCGGCGGCTTCAAGGCTGACCCGTACAAGCTGATACTCGGCGGACCTATGATGGGCAGCGCCCTAAGCTCACTCGACGCGCCGGTGATAAAGAGCACCAACGCGCTGCTGGCGTTTGCGGAGGGCGAGGACAGGTTCGACCCGAATCCCACCTGCATCCACTGCGGCAAGTGCCTGAAGGTCTGCCCGATGAACCTCATGCCGCTCTACATCAATATGTACTACACCCACCATCTGGACGACGAGCTTAAGACTACCAACGTCAGCGACTGCATCGAGTGCGGAAGCTGCGCCTACGTCTGCCCGGGACGGCTGCATCTGACCCAGGTCTGCCGCGCGGCGAAAGCTCATCTCCAAGACCTCGCAAGGAAGGAGGCGCAGGGCAAATGAACACCCCCAAGAGTCCGATAATCCCGCAGGCCGCGACCACCGCGACCGCTCCCGACGAGAACCGCCGTATGGTCGTCAGCTCCAGCCCGCACGTCGCGGCGCTCGACTCGACCCGCGGCATAATGCTCGACGTGCTCATCGCGCTGCTGCCCGCGCTCGTCGTGTCGGTGTTCTTCTACGGCTTCCGCTCGCTCGTGCTCACGCTGATAACCGTTGCGGCGTGCATCGCGTTCGAGTGGCTCTACCGCCGAATACTCAAGAAGCCGAACTCGACCGGCGACCTCTCCGCCGCCGTTACCGGAGTGCTGCTCGCCTTCAACCTGCCCGCCTCCACTCCCTACTGGGTGCCGGTGGTCGGCGCGGCGTTCTCAATCATAATCGCAAAGCAGCTCTACGGCGGCATCGGCAAGAACTTCATCAATCCCGCGCTGGCGGGCAGGGCGTTCGTCATGTTCTGCTTCCCCGCCTACGTCTCCACCTGGACGCCCGCGTTCGAGTGGCTGCCGCTCGGCGGCAATGTGGACGCGGTCACCTCCGCCACGCCGCTCGCGTCGATGAAGGACGGTCTTCTCCCGTCGGCGAGCGCGTTTGAGATGTTCCTCGGCAAGACCGGCGGCTGTCTCGGCGAGACCTGCGCGCTGGTGCTGCTGCTCGGCGGCGCGTACCTCGTGCTCCGCCGCGTGATAAGCGTCCGCATACCGCTTATATACCTCGGCACGGTCGCGCTCGTCACCTTCGTCTTCCCGCTCGGCGGGGCGGCGCGGGTCGACTGGATGCTCGCAAACCTCTTGTCCGGCGGCCTGATGCTCGGCGCTATCTTCATGGCGACCGACTACACCACAAGTCCGGTCACCCCGCGCGGACAGGTGCTATTCGCCATCGGCTGCGGACTGCTGACCGTGTTCATCCGCTACTTCGGAAGCTACGCCGAGGGCGTCAGCTTCTCGATACTCATCATGAACGTCTGCGTCTGGCTGTTCGACAAGGTCGGAAAGCCCGCGCGCTACGGCGAAAGGAGGGCTAAGAATGGCGGCAAATAACGAAGTCGAGCGCGAAATAGATGAGCAGCTCGAAAACGTCGAGGTCGAGGCGGTCGAGGTCGAGGTCGAAGTCGACGAGGTCGAGACCGAAGCGACCGAACCCGCAGCCCCGAAAGGCTCGTCAAAGCTCATCCTCCGCCTGACGCTCAGCCTGCTCGCTATAACCTCCGCCGTCGCGCTGCTGCTTGCGGGGGTCAACGCGGTCACCGCCGAGCCGATCGCCGAGTACAAGGCGGAGAAGCGCGCCGCGGCGATGGCGGAGGTGCTTCCCGAAAATCATTTCTGGAACAGCTTCGACCCGATTGAAATCACCGTCGGCTCGTCCGACTCGACCGTGACCATCACCCCAATGCACGACGCTCTCAGCAGCTACTTGAGTACGGAAGGCATACCCCATGCGGTCGTCATCGAGACCTACCCCTCCGGCTACGGCGGTGCTATCTCGCTCATGACCTGCATAAGCATCGGTCGACCGGATCAGAACCATGAGCTCACCGTCGAGGCGGTGCGGATAGTCTCCCACTCGGAGACGAGCGGCATCGGCAGCAAGACGACCGACCCGTCCTTCCTCGACCAGTTCTCGGGAAAGCACGCGGGAATTACCATCGGTTCGGGCGAGAACTCGATAGACGCCATCTCCGGCGCGTCGATAAGCTCGAAGGCGGTCACGGCGGGCGTGAACGAGGCGCTCGACGCGGCGCAGGCGTATGTCACCGGCGTGCTTAACGGCGAGATCGAAGGCGTGGATATGTTCGCCGGACCGGAAGGCTACACCGAAACCGAAGGAGGTGACGCGCGATGAAACAGGGATTCTTCAAGCGCACGGGACGGCAGCTCGCCGACGGCCTGTGGTATCAGAACCCGAACCTCGTGCTGCTGCTCGGAATGTGCCCCACCCTCGCGACCACCACTTCGGTGATGAACGCGCTCGGCATGGGCGCGTCGGTCACGATAGTGCTCACCTTCTCAAACCTGCTCATTTCGCTTCTTAGAAAGTTCATCCCAAAGCAGATACGCATCGCGAGCTTCATCGTGATAATCGCCGGCGTCGTGTCGGCGGTCGACCTGCTGCTCCAGGCGTATCTCCCGCCGATAAGCGAGAGCCTCGGCATATTCATCCCGCTGATAGTCGTCAACTGCGTCATACTCGCCCGCGCGGAGGCGTTCGCGTCCAAGAACCCGCCGGTCGCGAGCATGGTGGACGGCTTCGCGATGGGTCTCGGATTCACCGCGTCGCTCACCGTCGTGAGTGTGATACGCGAGGTTATCGGCGCGGGCAGCATCTTCGGCGTTGACATATCGTTCGGCGTGTACAAGCCGCTGCTGCTCATCGTCATGCCGGTCGGCGGCTTCCTCACCCTCGGATGCGTGATAGCGCTGATGCAGCACATCATGTCCCGCCCGAAGAAGTCGCACCACCGCGCGGCGGACATGGAGGCGGCGCTTGCGGACTACCGCGAGGAGGCTTCGGCGGAGCTTGAGGGCGCGGATGGCAAGGTCCGTCTCGGTAACGAGTCGGAGCACGCCGCGTCGAATAATGTCGAACCCGAAACCCAAACCGCAGGAAAGGAGGAGGCAAACATATGAGCTTCACCGGACTTTTCTCGATAGCGCTCGGCTCGATACTCGTCGAGAACTACATACTCGTGCAGTTCCTCGGCATCTGCCCCTTCCTAGGCGTGTCCAAAAAGACCGACACTGCGCTCGGCATGTCGATGGCGGTCATCTTCGTCATGACCCTCTCCTCCATCTTCACATGGATGGTCAACGAGTGGCTGCTGATACCGTTCGAGCTGACATACATGCGCACCGTCGCGTTCATCCTCGTGATAGCGGCGCTCGTGCAGCTGGTCGAGCTGTTCTTGCAGAAGGCGGCGCCCGCGCTCTACTCGGCGCTCGGCATCTACCTTCCGCTGATAACCACCAACTGCGCGGTGCTCGGCTGCGCGCTTCAGAACGCAAACGCGAGCTACGGCTTTGTGGAGGCGGTCGTCAGCGGATTTACCGCCGCCGTCGGCTTCAGCCTCGCGCTGCTGCTCTTTTCGTCGGTGCGCGAGCGGCTTCGCTTTGCCGACTACCCGAAGGCGTTCGAGGGCTTCCCGATAGCGCTCGTCAGCGCGGCGCTGCTTGCGCTCGCGTTCATGGGCTTCTCGGGTCTCGAGGTCTTTTAATGGAGGGACATAAAAAATGACGATTTTTCCCATACTTATGGCTGCGTGGCAAAATATCCTCATCGCGCTCGCGGTGCTCGGGGGACTGGGCGCGCTGTTCGGCGCGGCGCTCGCCGTCGCGTCGAAGGTGTTCGCGGTGGAGAAGGACCCGCGCCTCGACGAGATAATCGAAGTGCTGCCCGGCGCGAACTGCGGCGGCTGCGGCTACGCGGGCTGCTCCACCTTCGCGGCGGCGCTGCTCGACGGCTCGGCTCATCCCGGCGGATGTCCGGTCGGCGGCGAGGAGTGCGGCAAGAAGTGCGCCGCCATCCTCGGCATCGAGATGGAGAAGAACACGCGGCTCGCGGCGTTTGTCGCGTGCAGCGGCGGCATCCACGCGCTTAGAAAATACGACTATGTCGGCATAAGCGACTGCGCTTCCGCCGCGAAGCTCGCGGGAGGCCCCGCCGAGTGCCGATTCGGCTGTCTGGGACTCGGCAGCTGCACCCAGGCGTGCAAGTTCGGCGCGCTGTCGATACGCGACGGCGTCGCGCACGTCGACCATGAGAAATGCACCGGATGTCTCAAGTGCATCGACGCCTGCCCGCGCCACATCATCCACGCAGCCCCCTACTACGCCGACGTGAACATCGCCTGCTCGTCGCACGAGCGCGGCGCGGCGCTTCGCAAGATATGCGAGATAGGCTGCCTCGGCTGCAAGATCTGCGAGAAGACCTGCACTCACGACGCGATACACGTCGTGGACAACCTCGCCGAGATCGACTACGCGAAGTGCGTCGGCTGCGGCGACTGTGCCGCCAAGTGCCCGCGCCATCTGATAAGCGACTCGAACCTCAACCGCGCGGCAACCGACATCTAATCACTACTCCCAAAAGGAGGTTTCATTGTGGCACGATACACACCCTATCGCGGCAGGCGTCGCGGAAGAAGGATACTCGCCGCGGTGGTCGGGCTGCTGCTCGTCGCGCTGATAGTCGTCCTGGTGCTCGCCGCGACGCAGCAGATAGTCTTCACCCCCGACGGTCCGCAGTTCGGCGGCGGAAAACCCTCACCGACAGCGCCGGTCGACCCGACCGCGTCGCCGGAGGGCAGCCCTTCCGCCGAGCCGAGTTTCATCATCGAAACTCCGTCGGCTGAGCCGTCGACCGAGCCGTCGGTCGCGCCCACCGCCGAAGGTCGTCCCGACCGCATTGTCGCGGTGCAGATAGACCCGCGCGATACCGTCGCGTTCGGCGGAGCGATGCAGCTCGCAAAGGATGGGCTGATAAACACCGTCGTGCTCGAGCTTGGCGAGAAAAACGGCGCGCTGCGGTGGAACTCGACCGTTCCGCTCGCCCGCACGATAGGCTCGGTCCCCGCCGACATAAACGACGCGTTCGACCTCGCTCGGATAGCCGAGCTGCACGACGCGGGGCTGTATGTCGCCGCGCGCATCTCCTCGCTCAAGGAGAGCTACCTCGGCAACTACAGCTCGGAATACGCGGTCAAATGGGCGGACGGCAGGCGCTGGCTGGACGGCGACCGTCCCAAGGCGCTCGGCTGGCTCGACCCGTATAACGAGACGTCGCGCGGATATATCACCGACCTCGTGCTTGAGCTTATCGACGGCGGCGCGGACGAGGTGCTGCTCGACAACTTCTCCTTCCCCACAAGCGGCTACACCGACAGCATCGCGTTTGAGGGCGAGGCGGCGGGAGTCAGCCGAATGGAGATACTGAACAGCTTCGGAAGCGAGCTTGCCGCCGCGGCGAAGGCGAAGGGCGGCTGCGTGTCGCTCTATGTCTCGCCCGACCGGATAACCGACGACGCGGCTGTGCGGCTGCCGCTCGAGAGCGCGGGCACTGCCGCTCCGCTCGACGCGGGGTTTGAGTTTGTGACAAGCGCGGCGGCGGACGGCTGTCCCACCGCGGTGACCGTCGAAGCGGCGTACACCGACCCGTCGGCGGCGACCGAGATACGCGCGGCGGTGTCGGCGAACCCCGACGGCGTGCTGCTGATAAGCGCCGACGGAAAGTACCCTGCCAGTTGGTAACCGCGTGCGCACCTAGCATCTACGCACCGTCAGTTTTACCGCGCACGCTGAACCGACTCCCTTGCGGACTGCCGTCCGCATTTTGCTTCGCAAAACCGGTCGCGGTTGCCCGGCTTCTACCCACCGATTCAAGGAGTACCCTTCATGCTTAGAAAACGATTTATCGCGCTGATCCTGGCGCTCACCATACTGTCCCTCCCCTCCGCGAGCGCACTCACCCCCGTGCTCGACAGCGGCGCGCGCTTTGTCGGCGGCACCTTCGACGAGCTGCGCGCTCCGAGCGAGGGCTTCTGCGCCTGCCGCTCGGGCGACAGGTGGGGCTTTGTCGACGCGTCGGACGGCTCGACTGCCATCGACGCGGTCTACCTCGAGGTGCGCGACTTTCACGGCGGCGCGGCGGCGGTGAAAACGTCCGACGGCTGGCATTTCATCAACCGATTCGGCGCGGCGGTCAGCGACAGCTACGCCGACGCGCGCGACCTGTCCGACGGTCACGCGGCGGTGCGTTCCGCCGACGGATGGGGCTACCTCGGCGACGGCTTTGCCCTCGTCATCGGCTGCGAATACGCCGACGCGCGCGACTTCTCGGACGGCATCGCGGCGGTGCGCGACGAAAACGGCTGGTTTTTCATCGACAAGAACGGTCATTCGCTCACCGACGCGCGCTTTGCCGAGGCGGGCGACTTCACCGGCGAGCTCGCGGTGGTAAAGGACGGCGCGTACGGCGTTATCAACCGCGCGGGCGAGCTTGTCACCGACCTCGACTGGACGGAGGCGAGCGCGGCGGAGGGAATCGTCACCCTGCGCGGAAGCGACGCGTGCGCCATCGTTGACGGCGACGGACGCGTTCGCTATTACGCCGGCTTTGCCGACATCGGCGAGTTCTCGGAGGGCTTGGCGGCGGTCAAGATCCGCGACCGCTGGGGCTTTATCGACACCGACGGCGAGCTTGTCATACCCGCCGTCTACGACGAGGCGGACGAGTTCTCGAACGGCCTCGCGGCGGCGGTCAGGGCGGGCACTCCCGGCGTGATAAACCGTCAGGGCGGCTTCACCCCGCTCGGAGGCGCGGTCGAGATAGACGACTACACCGGCGCGGCGTTCGCGATAGAATTCAGCGGCAGCAGCGCTGTGGCGCGGGCGGACATCACCTATGCGGCGCTCGGTCTCAACGAAGTCGACGGCGGCGAGGGCGATCGCTTTGCCGTGCGCACCGACGACGGATGGCGGCTGCTCTCCGCGTCGTCGAGGGTGCTGCAAAACGCGCAGTTCCCCCACGCGAGCACATGGGCGGCCGACGAGCTGCGGCAGGCGGGCAAGCTCGCGCTGCTCGACCCGCTCATCGACCTCGACAACTGGTCGGGCGACATCACCCGCGCCGAGTTCTGCGCGATAGCCGTCCGCTTCTACGAGCTTGTGAGCGGCGAAAGTCCCGCGCCGAGCGAGGCGTTCCTCGACAGCTCCGACCCCTCGGTGCTCAAGGCGGCGGCGATAGGGCTTGTCGGCGGCGACGGCGACGGAAACTTCCGTCCGTCCGACCCGCTCACCCGCGAGGAGGCGGCGACGGTTCTCTGCCGACTCTGTCGGCTGATAGGATTCACCCCCGAGCGGCTGACCGACGGCTCGCCCTCCGACATGGACTCGGTGAGCGGATGGGCTGCCGACGCGGTGCTCGAGCTGTACCGCGCGGAGGTCTTCCGCGGCGACGAGCTGTCGGCGTTCCGACCGTCCGGTCACTTCAGCGCCGAGGCTGCCGCGATAACACTCTATCGGCTGCTGCACACTCCCGGCGAGATAGAAAAGGAGGCGGTAAAATGAGCGACGAGTCCAGTCGAAGCGAACAACTGACAAGCGAGCTGCGGCGTGCCAACTTCGAGCTTGAGCAGGCGCTCAAGGCGGCGCAGGCGGCAAATCAGGCGAAGATGAGCTTTCTGTCCAACATGTCGCACGACATACGCACGCCGATGAACGCGATAATCGGCATGACTAACATCGCGCTGGGTCACATCGACGAGCGCGCGCGCGTGCAGGACTGCTTAAACAAGATACAGACCGCGTTATTTATATTTAATTTTTAATAATTATGT
>CAMNWZ010000023.1 GCA_946566645.1 uncultured Clostridia bacterium | reverse complement strand
GAAATCGTCGGAAAGAAAGGGTCAGTTTTATGAAGCTTATCAGCAGTGAAAAGAAAGAGAAGAGCACGGTCGAGCTGGTCATCGAGGTGTCGGCGGAGGAGTTCGAGGCTGCGTGCGCGGCGGCATATGCCAAGCAGCGCGGCAAAATAACCCTGCCCGGCTTCCGCAAGGGCAAGGCGCCCCGCAAGATGATCGAGCGCATGTACGGCGAGAACTTCTTCTGGGAGGACGCGGTAAACGAGAGCTACGGCAGCGCGTACGACGCCGCTCTGAAAGAGGCGGGCATCGAGGCTGTCGGCGAGGCGAAGATGGAAGTCGAGAAGATCGACAAGGACGGCTACACCTTCAAGGCGCTCGTGCCGGTCAAGCCGGAGATAACCGTGTCCGACTATAAGGGCATCGAGGCTCCGCTCTATCCGGTCAGCGTCGGAGAGGACGAGGCAAACGACGAGCTGGAGCGCATGCTCAAGCGCAACGCCCGCATAGAGACGGTCGATCGCGCCATCGCCGGCGGCGACACCGCTGTTATCGACTTCGAGGGCTTCACCGACGGAGTGGCGTTCGAGGGCGGCAAGGGCGAGAACTACTCGCTCGAGATAGGTTCGCAGAGCTTCATCCCGGGATTTGAGGAGCAGCTGGTCGGACGCAAGGCGGGCGACGAGTGCGAAGTGCACGTCACCTTCCCGGACGAGTACCACGCCGAGGAGCTTGCGGGCAAGCCGGCGGTGTTCAAGGTCAAGATCCACGAGGTCAAGGAGAGCATCCTGCCCACGCTCGACGACGAGTTTGCCAAGGATGTCAGCGAGTTTGACACGCTTGCCGAGCTGAAGGCGGACATAGAGAAGCGCATCCGCGAGAGCCGCGAAGCTTCGGTCAAGTCGAGCTTCGAGAACGCGGTCATGGATAAGCTCGCGCAGAAGGTGGAGGGCGAGATACCCGACGCGATGATAGACGCGCAGGCGGAGCGCCAGCTCGAGAACATGGCGTACCGTCTCCAGTCGCAGGGCATGGACTTCCAGACCTACGTCAAGCTCACCGGCATGAGCATAGATGACATGCGCGCCGATATGCGCCCGCGTGCGGAGGTTCAGGTCAAGGTTTCGCTCGCGCTCGAGAAGATAGCCGAGATCGAGAAGGTCGAGGTCACGCAGGAGGACATCGACGCCGAGTACAATAAATTTGCCGAGCAGTATAATATGCCGCTCGAGCAGGTTAAAATTGCAGTGAACGAGGATGACCTTCGCGGCGACCTGCTGCGCGAGAAAGCGTCCAAGATAGTCCTCGACGCGGCGAAGGGCATCGACCCGGACGTCGCCGCCGCAAAGGAGAAGAAGCCCGCCGCCAAGAAGTCGGCTTCGGCCAAGACTTCGACCACTAAGAAGACCGCGACCAAGTCGACCGAGAAGGCGGAGACCGCCGAGAAGAAGCCGGCGGCGAAGAAGACGACTGCCGCCAAGTCGACGACCGCCAAGACTTCGACCGCGAAGAAGACGACTGCCGCCAAGTCGACCGAGAAGGCGGAGACCGCCGAGAAGAAGCCGGCGGCGAAGAAGACGACTGCCGCCAAGTCGGCAACCACCAAGACTTCCACGGCGAAGAAGGCCACGGGGAAGACCGAGGAGAAGTAATTCTCTCGGAGTAAGGGGCGACGGGGAAACATTTTTGAAGGGAGATATTCTTATGGACAAATTCGATCCGAAAATGGCTCTGGTGCCCACCGTTATCGAGCAGACCAATCGAGGCGAGCGCGCCTACGACATATTCTCGCGGCTGCTTAACGACCGCATCGTGTTCCTCAGCGACGAGGTGAACGACGCGACCGCGAGCCTTGTCGTCGCGCAGATGCTTTTCCTCGAGGCGCAGGACCCGGAGAAGGACATCCAGTTCTACATCAACAGCCCGGGAGGAAGCATAACGTCGGGCATGGCGATCTACGACACGATGCAGTATGTCAAGTGCGACGTGTCCACGATATGCATCGGCATGGCTGCCTCGATGGGCGCTCTGCTGCTCACCGCCGGCACCAAGGGCAAACGCTTTGCGCTTCCGAACTCGGAGATACTGATACACCAGCCGCTGATAAGCGGAGGTCTTCAGGGTCAGGCGTCGGACATCAAGATCCACAGCGATTGGCTGCTCCGCACGCGCGAGAAGATGAACCGCATCATGAGCGAGTGCACCGGCAAGCCGATAGATGTGATAGCGCACGACACCGAGCGCGACAACATCATGACCGCGCAGGAGGCGCAGAGCTACGGTCTTATCGATAAGATAATCGCGCACCACTGAGCAAATTTCCCGGCGAAAGAGAGAGTTTATGAACAAAAACGACGACAAGCAGCTTCGATGCTCCTTCTGCGGCAAGCCGGAGGGGCAGGTGGAGCGCATGATAACCGGTCCGGGCGTACGCATCTGCGACGAGTGCGTTCGGCTGTGCATGAACATCCTCGGCGAAGACATCCTGGAGGAGCACAGCCACAGTCACACGCACATCAATCCGGTCGAACAGCTCACACCGGAGGAGATAGTCAAGAAGCTGGACGAGTACGTCATCGGACAGGATCAGGCAAAGAGGACGCTCGCGGTGGCGGTCTATAACCACTACAAGCGCATAAACTATGAGCGCGCAAGCGACGACGATGTCGAGATACAGAAGTCGAACATCCTCATGCTCGGTCCGACCGGCTCGGGCAAGACCTTCATCGCGCAGACGCTCGCGCGGATACTCAACGTGCCGTTTGCCATCGCCGACGCGACGACGCTGACCGAGGCGGGCTATGTCGGTGAGGACGTCGAGAATATCCTGCTTCGGCTGATCCAGGCGGCAGACTGGGACGTCGAGCTTGCCGAGCGCGGTATCATCTATATCGACGAAATCGACAAGATATCGCGCAAGAGCGAAAATGTGTCGATAACCCGCGACGTCAGCGGCGAGGGCGTGCAGCAGGCGCTGCTCAAGATACTCGAGGGCACGGTCGCGAACGTCCCTCCGCAGGGAGGACGCAAGCATCCGCACCAGGAGTTCATCGAGGTGAACACCGAAAACATCCTGTTCATCTGCGGCGGAGCGTTTGACGGCATCGAGAAGCTGGTGGACAACCGCACCGGCGGTCGCGGACTGGGATTCGGCGCGGAGGTGCGCAGGGCGGATGACCTCGACCGCACCAAGCTGCTTCAGGACATTCAGCCGCACGACCTGCTCAAGTTCGGAATAATCCCCGAGTTGGTGGGACGGCTTCCGGTGATAGCGCCGCTGAGCGAGCTTACCCGCGAGGACCTCATCCGCATACTCACCGAGCCGAAGAACGCGCTTGTGCGGCAGTACAGCAAGCTGTTCGAGATGGACGGCGTGGAGCTGGACATCCCGCGCGAGAGCCTCGAGAGGATAGCGGACAAGGCGCTCGAGCGCAAGATAGGCGCGCGCGGACTTCGCGCGGTGGTAGAGCGGGTGCTCGGCGACATCATGTACGAGATACCGTCGGACGAGAGCATAACGCGGGTGACGATAACGCCCGAGTGTGTCAGCGACGGCAAGGAACCGATAATCGAGCGCGACCCGGCGCACCATCGGCCGGAGCCGGCGGCTTGACAAATACTTTGTGGGAGGCGACTTAGAATGCCATTTGTAAGGATAAGTGTAGGACGCAAGCTCTCGGACAACGAGCGCACTGCGGTGTACGATGTTGTAAGCCAGCACATAACCATAATTCCGGGCAAGACGGTCGCCGCAACCATGGTTCAGCTTGAGGACGGCCGCCGGATGTACAAGGACGCGGCGCAGTGCGTGTGCGTGTTTGTCGACGTGCGTCTTTACGGCGCGGCGCCGGAGGAGGCAAAGCAGAAGCTCTGCCGCAAGCTGATGACCGACCTGTCGGTCATGCTCGACGTGCCGCTCGCGAATATCTATATGAATATCACCGAGCACGAGCACTGGGGAGCAAACGGCGATTGGAAGTAATCGCCGAGAATACGAAAGACACGCCTCTCGTCCCGACATTTGGGCGGGAGGCGTTTTCACGGAGGAATAGCAGGTGGAAGACGAAAATCCGATAAATATTCAGCCGCTCGACGCAAAAAAGATCGCCGAGACGGCGCGCATCGCGATGGATGACGCCGAGGCACAGGCGATAGAGGACGACCTGCGCCAGCGACTGTGGTTCATCGACCGAATATTCGACATAGAAACGGCGGGCGTGCCGGATACCGAGCGCGTCCTGCCGCAGTCGAACGTGACTCGCGCCGACGAGCCGCGTGTCTGCCCCGACCGCGAGAGAATGCTCGCAAACGCGGCGGACAGGTCCGGCGGCTGCATCCGAGTGCCGACGGTCGTGAGTGAGGAGGCGGGCGCATGAGCATTGAAAAACTCACCGTCGCCGAGCTGTCGAAGGCGCTCGCGGAGCGGAAGGTGTCGGCGCGCGAGGCGGCCGAGGGCTATCTGCGTTCGATAGAGCGACAGGAGGGGGACATAGGCGCATATCTGCTCGTCACCGCCGAAAAGGCGCTTGAGCAGGCGGATGACATCGACCGCCGACGCGCGTCGGGCGAGCAGCTCGGTGCGCTCGCGGGCGTGCCGATGGCGCTCAAGGACAACATCTGCACCGAGGGCATCCGCACGACCTGCGCCTCGAAAATGCTCGAAAACTTCGTCCCGCCGTACTCCGCGACCGTCGCGAAACGTCTGGAGCAGGCGGGCTGCGTGCTGCTTGGAAAGCTGAACATGGACGAGTTCGCGATGGGTTCGACCACCGAAAACAGCGCGTTCCGGAAGACTCACAATCCTATAGATATCACCCGCACGCCGGGCGGTTCGAGCGGAGGCTCCGCCGCGTCGGTCGCCGCGCGCGAGGCCGCATTCTCGCTCGGGACGGACACCGGCGGCTCGATACGCCAGCCCGCCGCGTTCTGCGGGGTTGTCGGGCTGAAGCCGACATACGGCAGCGTGTCGCGAAGCGGAGTTGTCGCGTTCGCGTCGTCGCTCGACCAGGTCGGACCGCTCACGCGCACGGCGCTCGACTCGGCGATGGTCATGAGCGTGCTCAGCGCCCACGACCCGCTGGACAGCACCTCAGCGCCGCACGAGTATCCCGACTTTGCGTCGTTTGCTAAGGCAGGCGTGAAGGGAATGAAAATAGCGATAATTCGCGAGTTTTTCGACAGTTTTATAGCTCCCGAGAACCAAAAGAGCGTGCTTGCGGCGGCGGACGACTTCCGACGCATGGGCGCGGTGGTGGAGGAGGTCTCCGCGCCGACAGTCGCAAACGCGCTGCCGACCTACTTCATCATCTCCGCGGCGGAGGCGAGCTCCAACCTTGCGCGCTTCGACGGCATACGCTACGGCCATCGCGCGGAGGGCGCGGGCAGCATCGAGGAGCTGTACGCGCGCAGCCGGGGCGAGGGCTTCGGCGCGGAGGTAAAGCGTCGGCTGATGCTCGGCACATACATTCTCGGCGAGGGCTGCCGCGAGACATACTACAAGCAGGCTCTGCGTGTCCGCACGCTGATAATCCGCGAATTTGCTTCGATTTTCGAGAAGTATGACCTGATACTTACGCCGACCACGCCGTCCGCCGCGCACAAGCTGGGCGACCGCAACACCGACCCGGACACGATGTATCTCAGCGATATGTGTACGGTGGCGGCGAATCTTGCGGGCGTGCCGGCGCTCGACCTGCCCTGCGGCACAAATTCGATGGGACTTCCGATGGGGATGCAGCTCATCGCGCCGGCGTTCGGCGAGCCGACGATTTACCGCGCGGCATGCGCTTTTGAGCGGGAGAGGGGCAGAATATGAGCGTATTCGAGACGGTAGTCGGGCTTGAGGTACACGTCGAGCTTGCGACAAAGACAAAAATTTTCTGCTCCTGCCCGACCGACTTCGGCGCGGAGCCGAACACCCAGGTATGTCCGGTGTGCATGGGAATGCCGGGCGTGCTGCCGGTGCTGAACGAGCGTGCGGTCGAGCTTGCGATAATCGCGGGACTCGCGACCGGCTGCGAAATATCGGCATATTCAAGGACGGACAGAAAAAACTACTTCTATCCCGACTTGCCGAAGGCATATCAAATATCGCAGTACGAAATCCCGCTCTGTCACGACGGCGCGGTCGAGATAGAGATCGACGGCGGGTCGAAGCGCGTCGGTATCACCCGCATCCACATCGAGGAGGACTCGGGCAAGCTGCTGCACGACCGCGAAGACGCGACGCTGATAGACTACAACCGCTGCGGCGTACCGCTCATCGAGATAGTGTCCGAGCCGGACATCCGCGGCGCCTCCGAGGCGGTCGCGTATCTCAAAAAGCTGCGCTCGATACTGCGCTGCACCGGCGTGTCCGACTGCAAGATGAACGAGGGCAGCTTCCGCTGCGACGTGAATCTGTCGGTTCGCCGTCCGGGGGAGCGGATGGGAATACGAACCGAGATAAAGAACCTCAACAGCTTCCAGTCGGTCGAGCGCGCGATAGAGTACGAGGCGAACCGTCAGATAGCGCTGATAGAGCAGGGCGAGGTCATATTGCAGCAGACACGTCGGTTTGACGCGTCGACCGGACGCACGCACATGCTGCGCCGCAAGGAGACGGCGGACGACTATCGCTTTTTCCCCGAGCCCGATCTCGCGGGGATAGTCGTGAGCGCCGAGACGGTGAGCCGCCTGAAATCGGAGATACCCGAGCTGCCCGACACGCGGAGGCGCAGGTATGTCGCCGAGTTCGGACTTGCGCCGTACGATGCCGAGATGCTCGCCGATGACCGCTCGGTCGCCGAGTGGTTCGAGTCGGCGCTGAAGCACACATCGCACGCGAAGCGGCTCGCAAACCTCGCGCTCGGCGAGATGTTCCGACTGCTCGGCGAGGACGAGCCGCCGAAAATATCCCCCGAAAGCGCCGCTAAGATAGTCGAGATGGCGGCGGAGGGGAGGATAAACGGCGCGACCGCCAAGCGCGTGTTCACCGAGGTGTGGTCGAGCGGCGCAGACCCGGAGGAGGTCGTGCGGTCGCAGGGGCTTGAGCAGCTTGTCGATGAGGAAGAACTGCGCCGCCTTGCGCTCGAGGTTATAGCCGAGAACCCGAAGATGACAGCCGACTATCGCGGGGGCAAGACCGCGGCGTTCGGCGCGCTGATGGGTCGGCTGATGCACAAGACCGACGGTCGAGGCGAGCCGCAGATCATGAGAAAGACACTTGAACAAGTTTTGAACGATATGTGATGAATATTTACCTATGAAGTAAAAATATTTTGCGCAAACCCCTTTACAAAGGGGTGAAGTTGTGCTATTATATCCTTGTAAGCGGGTAAACACCCTGCGATACGGGAAAGGAGGAGAAGGATCATGGAGCAATACATGGCGTTTATCTGGCTTGGAATTGCCGTCGTCACGGCGATAATAGAGGCGGTGGGACCCGCGCTGGTGTCCATCTGGTTTACCGGCGGCGCGGTGGTCGCACTGATACTGGCGCTGTTCGGAGTGTCGGTCGTGATACAGATACCGGTGTTCATAGTGGTGTCTGCGGTGCTGCTCGCGGCGACCCGACCGATAGCCAAGAAGTACGTCAACTCAAGGCTTCAGCCCACCAACGCCGACCGTATAATCGGCAGCGTCTGCCCGGTGACCGAGTCGGTCGACAACCGCGCGGGCAAGGGCGAGGTCTATGTCGACGGCAAGCGGTGGTCGGCGCGGAGCGAGTCGGACGAGCCGATAGCGGAGGGCGCGGAGGTCGAGATACTGCGCATTGAGGGAGTGAAGGTCATCGTCCGCGAGCACTCGGCGGCGTCGATCCCGCAGAAGTAAGTTTTCGGTAAATCAAAAGGTAAATATTTGTTAAGGAGGAAATGGTATGTTGTTACTTGCAGTAGAAGTCGGAGCGATAGTCCCGTGGATAATCCTGGCGGTGCTCGCGCTGATAGTGCTCATCGTGCTCATCTCGAACATTGTCATCGTCCAGCAGGCGAGGGCGTATGTGGTCGAGCGGCTGGGTGCGTTCCATTCGGTGTGGAGCGTCGGCTTCCACTTCAAAATACCGTTCATCGAGAAGATCGCCCGCCGCGTGTCGCTCAAGGAGCAGGTGGTTGACTTCGAGCCGCAGCCGGTCATAACCAAGGATAACGTCACGATGCAGATAGACACGGTGGTCTACTTCCAGATAACCGACCCGAAGCTGTACGCCTACGGCGTCGAGCACCCGATGAGCGCGATAGAGAATCTGACCGCCACCACGCTGCGAAACATCATAGGCGACCTGGAGCTTGACCAGACGCTTACCAGCCGCGACATAATCAACACCAAGATGCGCACGATACTCGACGAGGCGACCGACCCGTGGGGCATCAAGATAAACCGCGTCGAGCTGAAGAACATCATCCCGCCGCGCGAGATACAGGACGCGATGGAGAAGCAGATGAAGGCGGAGCGCGAGCGCCGCGAGTCGATACTCAAGGCGGAGGGCGAGAAGAAATCCGCGATACTCGTCGCCGAGGGTGAGAAGCAGTCGCAGATACTGCGCGCCGAGGCGAAGAAGCAGGCTCAGATACTCGAAGCCGAGGGCGAGGCGGAGGCGCTGCTGAAGGTCCAGAAGGCGACCGCCGACTCGATACGCATGATAAACGAGGCGTCGCCGACCGAGGGCGTGCTGAAGATAAAGGCGCTCGAGGCGTTCGAGAAGGCAGCGGACGGCAAGGCGACCAAGCTGATAATCCCGAGCGAGATACAGGGACTTGCGGGACTTGCCGGCTCGCTCAAGGAAGTGTTCAAGCCGGACGAGAAGTAATCAAAACCTGCGGGGAGGAAGTCTGAAATGGTCATAATGGACAAGGTCGAAAGCTGTCCCAGGGACGAGAGCCGCCTGAAATTCACGGTGATATTCGTCCACGACGGAGAGGGCTTCCTCTTCTGCCGCAAGCGCTCGCGCGACACCTGGGAGTGCGCCGGCGGTCACATCGAAAAGGGTGAGACCGCCGAGGAGGGAGCGCTGCGCGAGCTGTACGAGGAGACGGGGCTGCGGCTTGACCGCGCGGAGGCGGTGTTCGACTACCACGCGACGATGGAGGAGGACCCGAGCGACAACTCGTGGGGCAGGGTGTTCCTCTGCCGCACCGACCGCCTCGACCCGCCGCCGACCCCGCCGAACGACTTCGAGATGGCGGAGACGCGCATCTTCGCCGATACACCGGAGAAGCTGAGCTATCCTGGGATACAGGGCGAGATGCTGCGGATGATCCGCGAATCTATGCTGCTTGAGGCGCTCAGGGGATAAGCAATCCATTCTTGAAAACACATACGCACTGTGCTATAATCAACTCAACAAGTACGACTACACCAAACAACAAACGGAGGTACATAAAAATGGGAATTCTTTCGCGCTTTAAGGACATAATGTCGTCTAACATAAACGCTCTGCTTGACAAGATGGAGGATCCGGCGAAGATGGTCGACCAGTACATACGCGACATATCCGACGACCTCGGCAAGGTCAAGGCGGAGACCGCGGGCATCATGGCGGAGGAGCAGCGTCAGAAGCGTCTGCTCGAGGAGTGTAAGGCGGAGATCGACAAGTATCAGAAGTACGCGGCTCGCGCCGTGCAGGAGGGCAACGACGACGATGCCCGCGCCTTCCTCACACGCAAGAACGAGCTTTCAGCGTCGCTGCCCGGACTTGAGCAGGCGTACGCGCTCGCCAAGGACAACGCCGCGAAGATGCGTCAGATGCACGACAAGCTGGAGGGTGAGCTGAACGAGCTGACCGCCCGCCGCGACGCGATAAAGGCGAAGGCTGCCGTCGCGAAGACGCAGGAGAAGATAAACAAGATAGACGACGCCATGTCCTCCGCCGCCGGAAGCATCTCCGCTTTCGACCGCATGGAGGAGAAGGTCGACCGCATGCTGGACACCGCGAACGCGATGGCTGAGCTGAACAAGGACTCGGGCGAGGAGCTCAAGGACCTCGAGGCGAAGTACGACCGCAAGAGCGCGGATGTCGAGGACGAACTCGCCAAGCTGAAGGCGGAGCTCGGCAAATAAGCAAAAAACTTGCGAGAGCGGGGCGGGCGGTGCGTCCGTCCCGTTTTGTATGGAGGTAAGGAGTTTTGGCTGATACCCGAAACGACGCCGTGCTCTTTCTCTGTCCCGGTTGCGGCACGGCGATGGAGTGGGACGCGGCAAAGGGGAAGTTTCTCTGCCCGAGCTGCGGCACCGAGACCGATGACACCGAGGGAGACGGCATCGTAAGCGAGCTGCCGTTCACGCCCGAGATGCTCGCGAAGGCGCGCGTCGCCGTGCCCACCGACCGATATGTGATACACTGTCAGTCGTGCGGCGCGGAGATAACGATAGACGGCGCGTCGACGAGCGCGAAGTGCAGCTACTGCGGCTCACCGCACGTCCTCGCGACCAAGCAGGAGAGCGGCATCCCGCCGGAGGGAATCCTGCCGTTCGCGGTGGACAAACGCAGCGCGAAGTCGATATTCTTAAACTGGGTGGGAAAGCGGTTCTGGGCGCCGAAGGCACTGAAACGGCTCTATCAGCAGCAGGAGATGAACGCCGTCTACCGCCCGTACTGGACATACGACGCGCAGACCCAGTCGAACTGGCGCGCGGAGGGCGGCGAGGTGTACTACGTCACCGTCGGGCACGGCAAGAACCGCCACAGCGAGCGCCGCGTGCGCTGGTATCCGATACGCGGCAACTGGATGCGGGTGTTCGACGATGTCCAAGTCCCGGCGGACAGCGGTCAGAACCCAATCGTTGACAAGGTGGACGACTACGACATGCACGCGGTTCGACCGTACGCCCCGGCGTACCTGAGCGGTGTCAGCTCGACGCGGTATATATTGCAGCCGGACGCGGGATTTGAGACGGCAAAGGAGATAATGCACTCGATAATTCTTCAGGAGGTCAGGCGAAACATCCTTCAGAAGTACGACGAGGTGCGGATGCTCACCGCCACTACCAACTTCTCGCAGGTGAGCTTCAAGCAGGTGCTGCTTCCGATATGGGCGACAGGTTTTATCTACCGCGACAGGCAGTACGGCTGCGTTATAAACGGACAGACCGGCGCGATAGCGGGAAACTACCCAAAGAGCGGGCTGAAGATAGGTGCCGCGATAGCGATAGGAGTCATAGTGCTCGCGGGGCTTATCTGGCTGCTGGGGTACTCGGGACTTTTGGGATAGCACCTGATTTTTGAGAGGAGAGAGCAAAATGGGACTGTTTTCGAGACAGTGGGCGGACGTCATCGAGTGGAAGGAGTACCGCGACGACGTTCTGTTCTGGATATGGCGCAACAGCGAGATAAAGAAGGGCAGTCGCCTTGTGATAAAGCCGGGTCAGGACGCGGTTTTCCTGTACAACGGACGCATCGAGGGCGTGTTCAAGGACGAGGGCAGCTTCGAGGTTGCAAGCGACATCATACCCTTCCTGTCCTCGCTCAAGGGATTCAAATTCGGCTTCGGAAGCGGGCTCCGCGCCGAGGTGATGTTTGTCAACACCAAGGAGCTGACCGTCAAATGGGGCACGAAGAACGCGATAAACATACCCGCTGAGGGTATGCCCGGCGGACTGCCTATCCGCGCGTTCGGAACGATGGTGATAAAGGCGAGCGACTACATCGCGCTCATCGACAAGATAGCGGGCATGCGCCAGATGTTCACCGTCGAGGACATCCGCGAGCGCGTAGTCTCGGCACTCGATCAGCTGCTGATGAAGTGGATACCGCGCGAGGGGCACGACATGTTCAACCTCCAGCAGAACGCGCCGCAGATAGCCGCGGGCATACGCGAGGATCTGGACATGGACATGGCGTCGATAGGACTTGCGGTGGTAGACTTCACCATATCCAGCTTCACCTATCCGCCGGAGGTGCAGGCGATGATAAACAAAAACGCCGCCTATGGCATGGTAGGCGACGTTGACAGATTCAGAAACGTGGGCATGGTGGACGCGGCGTCGAGCGGAAAGGGCGGCGCGATGGCGGACAGCATGGGCGCGGCGATGGGCATGATGGCGGGCATGAACATGGCAAAAGAGATGACCGAAAAGCCCGCTTCCGGCGCGAAATTCTGCCCGAACTGCGGCGGGAAACTCACCGCCGGCGCGAAGTTCTGCCCCGAGTGCGGACAGAAGCTTACTTAAGAGGGAATGAGCATCAGCACTATGCCGTAGATGACCGAGCAGACGGTGCTGAACACGATGACCGGACCGGCAATGCCGAACATCTTGGAGCAGACGCCGGTGACGATGCCCTCCGGTCGGAACTCGATGGCGGGCGAGCTGACGGCGTTCGCAAAGCCGGTTATCGGCACGAGCGTGCCCGCGCCGCCGTACTTCGCGAGCTTCTCGTACAGCCCGATGGCGGTGAAGAACGCGCCGAGGAACACCATCACGACGGATGTGGCGGTGCCCGCCTGCTCCTTGTTCAGCCCGACCGTGTCGGTGAAGATGTTTCGGAAGCACTGTCCGACGCAGCATATCGCGCCGCCGATGAGGAACGCGAAGATCATGTCCTTCCAAAGCGGCGAGTTGGGAGATGCCTTCTCGACCATCTTTTTGTATTCCTGATTGGTGGGTTTTGCCAAAGTTTATCAATCCTTTCGTCGGTTGTTCGACTATATCCTGCGCGTTTTGCGAAAAATTATCACGAAAAAGGGCGCAAGCCCTTTTTGCGTTTTTCCGGCAAAATTTTCCGCGGTACTCACTTGACAGAGACAGCTTCGGAGCGTATAATAAAATTGTAATTTGAAATTGGGGGGGCAAACAACATGAAAACAATGTATAGGATTGCCGCAATTCTGCTTCTGTTCGTCGTCCTCGCGTCCTGCACGCCGTCGGGCATGGTGTCCGACGAGCTGTACGAGCGCTACACCCATCCGACAGACTACTACCCGCGCTACGCCGAGCCGTATTCCGAGTTCGTCGTCGACGCGGAGGGGAACTGGTCGTTTGAGACGGGGCGCTTCTACACCAAGCAGGAGCTTGCCGAGCATGAAGCGGGACCGCTCGGCGAGAGCGACCTGTTCGAGGAGAACCCGGAGGAGATAACGAAGATGCAGCCGAACACCAAGGTCAACTACGACCTGCACGGCTTCATCGTCGACATAAAGTACCTGCACGACGACGGACAGTACCACCTCGCGCCGCCGTACGCCATGGGCGAATGATAGAACATAACAAAAGAGAGGGGAGCGGCTGCTCTCCTCTCTTTTTATTACCTGAATATCGCTCACTCGACCCCGCACAGCTCGAGCGCCGTGTCAAGCGCCGCGTCGTGCAGGACTTCGACTTCCACCCCGGCAGCTGCTTCGTTCAGCGCCTCCATCGTGTCGAAGTCGACATAGTCGCGAACTTTCAGCCCGTGCGCCCTGCGGAAGCGGTTTATCGCGTCAAATTCATTCGCGTCGAGCACGCCGTTGAGACGGCTGTCGGTCAGCCCGAGCAGGCTGAGCCGCTGTTCAAGCGCGTACACGTTGTCCCCACGCGCGCCGACCTGCATCTCAAGCCAGGTGCGGAGCGGGTCGAGCGCATCCGCTGCGGCGATGGTGTCCGGCGGCGCGACGATGTCGGAGGGGATACCCTCGCCGTTGTAGCTTATGTCCTCGCCGACCAGCACCTCAAACGAGGTTATCACCGCGACCGACTCGTCGTAAAGCTCAAAGTGGTTCTGACCGACGCCCTTGCCGTAGGTATATTCGCTCTCGCCGACTATCCACGCGCCTGCCATGTATCCGAGCGCGCCCGCGAACATCTCGGCTGCCGACGCGGTGTTCGCGTTGGTGAGCACGACGATGTTCTCCGGCTCCCAGCCTGCGCCGAGCGAGTAGTAGGTCTCCGGCTCCTCGTCGCGGAAGCGCATCGAGAACATCGGCACGTCCGCTTCCCAGAAGGTGTAGTTGAGGATGTTCAGCAGCGTGTCAAGACTGCCGCCGCCGTTGTCGCGAACGTCGAAGATGACCGACGTGAAGCCCTCGTCGCCCAGGTCGCTGTAAGTGTTCACAAAGTCGAAGAAGGTGTCCGGCATGTCGCCGAAGTGCGCTATCCGTATGTAAGCCACGCCGTCGCCCATGTCGGTGAAGGATATGTTCGACAGCTCGACCTTGCGGCGGGTCATGGTGAACTCCAGCTTCTCCTCGCCGCGAAGCACGCCGACAGTCACCTCGGTGCCCTCCTCGCCGCGCAGCTTGTCCTGTATCGCCTTGTAGTAGCTGTCCTCAAACTCCACGCCGTCGGCGGAGATGAGTATGTCGCCCGCCTTCATGCCCGCTTCCTCGGCAGGGGAGTTCGGTATCACCGCGACCACAACGCCGTCCTGAAGCGCGTCCAGCTCGATGCCGATGCCGACGAACGAGTCGGTGAGCACATAGCTCGACTCGTAGGTGGACGGCTCCATGAAGTGCGAGTACCCATCCTGCGTCGCGAATATCTCGTTTGCGAACTCCTCGAACAGCTCGGGATGGCGCGAGAAGAACTCGACTATCGCCTCTTTCAGTATCTCGTCGTCGCCGGGGTAGTCGTAGAGGCTGTACGTCTCGATTATCTCGAGCAGTCCGTCCAGCTTCTCGCGCTCGAGTATCCTGCCGATAAGATCGAGCGCGGCGTCGCTCTCGTTGCGGGTGACATCGTCAGCCGCAAGCACCGGCAGCGACAGCAGCATGGCAAAAATGAGTAAAAGTGATAATATGCGTCTGGATTTCATGGTTTTCTCCTTGGATAAGTTGCGTGTGTTACATCTTTTCGGGAGCGCTCACGCCGAGCAGCTTCAGTCCGGTGCGGAGCAGCTGGCGGACGGCGAGCACCAGCGCGTAGCGTGCCGCCGCGATATGCTCCTCCTCACCGCGGATGCGGCAGGCGGCGTAGAAGCTGTGGAACGCGCCCGCGAGGTCGATTAGGAAGCGGTTTATCATGCTCGGCTCCTTCTCGCGCGCCGATGCGCGTATCACCTCAGGGAAGTTAGCGAGCAGTCGGATGAGCGTGCGTTCCTCCGGCGTGGCGAGCAGCTCGGGCTTCAGCGCCTCGGGGGAAGCGGGGGAGATGCCGTCCGCATCCAGCGTCGCAAGCAGGGTGCATATGCGCGCGTGTGCGTACTGGACGTAGTAGACCGGGTTCTCGTTCGTCTGCTTAATGGCGAGGTCGAGGTCGAAGTCGATGACCGAGTTGGTCGTCTGCATGTTGAACAGGAAGCGGACGGCGTCGCGCGGCACCTCGTCGAGCAGGTCGGCAAGGCTCAGTGCGCGTCCCGAGCGCTTGGACACCTTCACAAGCTCGCCCTCGCGATAGAGCATGACAAACTGGAAAAGCAGGAACTCGAGCTTGGACGCGTCCACGCCTATCGCCTCCATGCCCGCCTTGAAGCGCAGCGTGTGGCCGTGGTGGTCGGCGCCGAGAGCGTCGATGACGCGGTCGAACCCGCGCTTTTCAAACTTGTTGCGGTGGTAGGCGATGTCGACGGCGTAGTAGGTGTAAAGCCCGTTCGAGCGCACCAGCACCTCGTCCTTTTCAAGCCCGAAATCGGTCGCCTTGAACCAGAGCGCGCCGTCCTGCTCATAGGTGTGTCCGTTCTTCTTTATGATGTCGATGGTCTCGGCAACGTAGCCGGAAGCGTGCAGCTGCGACTCGGCAAACCACACGTCGTAGTGGATGCCGTAGCGCTCGAGGTCGCGCTTCATCCGCTCGATGTTGCGGGGAAGTGCGAACGCGACCAGCTTGTCGACGCGCTCCTGCTCGTCGAGGCTTGCCGCGTCGTCGCCGTATTCCGCGCGGAACTCGGCTGCGAGGTCGGTTATGTCCGCGCCGTGGTAGGCGTCCTCCGGCATCTCGATGAAGTCCTCGCCGTGTATCAGCTGGAGGTAGCGGACGTTTAGCGAGCGCCCGAATTTGGCGACCTGATTGCCCGCGTCGTTGAGGTAGAACTCGCGCGTGACCTTCCATCCCGCGAAGTCGAGCACCGACGAGAGGGTGTCGCCGAGCACGCCGCCGCGCGCGTTTCCGATGGTCATCGGGCCGGTCGGGTTGGCAGAGACGAACTCGACCTGCACGCTGCGACCCTCGCCGTCGTTCACGCGGCCGTAGTCGCCGCCGTCGTTAAGCACCGCCCGAACGACGTCACAGAACCAGTCCTCGCGCAGTTTGAAGTTGAGAAAGCCCGGTCCGGCTATCTCGCAGCCGCTGAACATGCTGCCGTCGAGCGATATGCGCTCGCTCAGAGCGGCGGCTATCTCGCGCGGATTCTTGCCCAGCTTCTTTGCCGCGGCGAGGGCGAAACTTGTCGCGTAGTCGCCGTTGCGAAGGTCGCGCGGTATCTCGACCGACACGGTTATGTCGTCGGACAGGGGCAGAACGCCGTCGTCCGCCGCGCGTTTGTACGCGCCGAGCACGAGGTCGGCGAGCTGCCGCTTTGCACTTTCAACAAGGTTTGTCATTACAATTCCTCCAAAATATTCGGTATTCAGCCCTCTTTTTCGACCGAGGGCGCAACGTTCAAACTGAGCCGTATCTCATTCGCTATCTGACCGTCTATCTCGAGCGCGTAGTCCACCTCGAGAGTGCCTCCGGTGTCCGGCTCGAGCGTCATGTCGATGCGGTGGGTGGTGATGCCGACGAGCAGCGAGCCGTACTGCGTGTCGTAGTAGACGAGGTGTCGTCGCCGCCGCTCGAATATCATCTGCGTGTTCACGCCGCCCTCGCGCTTGACGGTTATCTGCCCGCCGAGGACGATGCTGACGGTGGTGTGCGTGACCTCGGAGGTCTCGGGGTCGGTCTCGTCGTAGATTATCTCATAGCCCGAATCGGTGGACGAGAAGTGTCCGCCGATGAGCATCTCGATATTTTCGTTGTTCCCCTCGAAAACCGACTGCGATTTAACGGTTATAAGCGCGTTTACGCGGTTTGGCATTTGCTTGTCCTCTCAGAAACAGAAATAATCGAACAAATAATTATACCACGATTTCACAGATAAGTAAAGCAGAGACGCTGCCGAAAGAGAGTGCCGCTCATATTTCCACCTTCGTCGCGTTCTCGCGCACCTCACGTCCCATGAATATCGACGCGAGACGGCTGAAGCCCTCCGGGTCGTCGCTGACGTAGTATTCGACCGAGCCGTCGCCGTCGCGGGAAGTCTCAAGACCCTCCGACGCGAGCAGCCTGCCCAACCTGTCCGCCGCCTCCGCGCCCGGGTCGATGAGCGTCACGCCGGGCAGGATGTCGGCGATTATCTCGCCGAGCAGGGGATAGTGGGTGCAGCCGAGTATCAGCGTGTCGCAGCCGAAATCGTGCATCGGCTCGAGATATTCGCGCGCCACCGTCTCGATGACCACATCGCCGCGGCGGAAGCGTCCGTTCTCGACCAGCGGCACGAACAGCGGACAGGCGGCGGCGAAGGTCTCGCACTTTCCGCCGAGCGCTCGCTCGTATGCTCCGCTGCGGATCGACGCCGCCGTGCCGATTATGCCGACACGACCGTTTTTAGTCGCTGCAAGCGCCGCCTCGGCTGCCGGTTCGATGACGCCGAGCACCGGAATGTCGAAGCTGCCCAGCCGTCCGAGCACCGTCGAAGCCGTACCGCAGGCGACGAGTATCGCCTTGACGCCGAACCCGCGCAGGAAGCGTATGTCTTCCGCCGTGTACCGCGCAATGGTGTCCGCCGAGCGACCGCCGTAGGGCACGCGCCCGGTGTCTCCGAA
The DNA here is from genome assembly GCA_946566645.1 of uncultured Clostridia bacterium. GTDB lineage: Bacteria > Bacillota > Clostridia > Oscillospirales > JAAYOS01 > CANRIN01. The sequence continues at coordinate 811 of CAMNWZ010000023.1, read as the reverse complement.
GTATACCACATCCTCGTGCGGCAGCACGCGTACAAGCTCGCGCAGACCGGTAAGTCCGCCGAACCCCGAGTCGAACACGCCTATGCGACGATCATCCATAAAATCATACCTTTCAGAAGCATACTCACTTTGCATATAATAACTCATATTCGCAAATTTTGCAACAAGCAGAAAAAACAGTGGAAATCGTCCGCCGAATGGTGTACAATAGATGAGCACAACTTTCGGAGGTGAACTGACTTGAACATCGAACTGTCGCAAAAGCAGTTCCGACTGCTGCTCGACATGGTATATATCGGAAACTGGGTGCTCAACTCCGCGCGGGGCGAGGACCGCATAGCCGCGTACGACGACCTTGAGAGCCGTCTTTTCTACGAGTGCGTGAAAAACGGGATGAGCGAGCTTGCCGAGTTCCGCGGAGGCACGGTGCAGGCGAGCCGCGCGTTTGTCGAGGGCGGCATACACGAGGCGATAATGGACTACGAGGACGCGATATTCTTCGACATACTGTCGGAGGAGCTGTCCCGGCGCGATATGCAGATAGAGGGCGCGAACCCGGACGACCGCGAGGAGCTTGAGAAGCGCATAGCCGAGTACAACGCCGAGTTTGAGCAGAGCGGCATAGAGCACGTCAAGGTGGAGGGCTGAACCCATGCCGACCGAGAGAGACAGCCACGCCGCGTCCGCGCTGTTCTCGTCGGACGAGCGCGACGAACTGACGCTCTACTGCATGGACTCGAACCCATCCGCGATAGCGTTTTACATAAGCAGGAGACTGCGCGTGACCGGGCGCTCATACCGTATGGCGCTG
>CAMNWZ010000022.1 GCA_946566645.1 uncultured Clostridia bacterium | reverse complement strand
GACGGCAGTGCGTGCCTCCTCGTCGAGCCTCGGGTTGACGATGAAGATCGTCTCGTACTTTGCGGTAACCTTAGCCATTCGTGCACCTCCTTCTGGACTATGGCCGCCTAAGCGGCAAGGATTGGCTGCGTAAATCACAGACTAAAGAATTATATACGATTACAAACGAAATGTCAAGCGTTTTGCGGCAAATTATCCCACATTTTGTTTGTCCGGGTTGGGACAGGTGATTATCCACAGCACGCCGTATCTGTCCCGAAGCACGCAGCCCATGCCGCCGTCGTCGGGTGCGGGATGCGGGGAAAGCGGGTTTATCACCTCGCCGCCCTGCTCGAGTATCGAAACGGCGTGCTCCGCCTCGTCCTTCGTGTCCATGTGTATCATCAGCTTCATGCCGCGCGGAGACTGTGCGCCAAACGCGTCGCCCGCCGCCATTCTCGTGCCGCCGAGCTGAAACTCGGCGTGCATCACCCTGCCAACCTGGCTTATATCCTCGCAGTTGTTCTCGTCCCAGTGCGAGAGGTAAAGTATCTGTCCGCCGAACGCCGCGATGTACGCGTTTATCGCTTCTTCGCAGTTTCCGCCGAACTCAAGGTATGTGATTATCTTGTGTTCTTTCATGCTCTCCTCATTTCTCAAGGAACAGGCGCAGCATATGGCAGCCCTCCGCGCGGGTGGCGCTGGCGTACGGGTCGAACTCGCCGAGCAGCCGTCCGTTTATTATGCCGTGCTCGCTGCACCAGTTGACCGCGTCGCGCGCGTAGAGCGATATTTCCTCGTAGTCGGTGAAGACTATCGACGGCTTCCAGCTGCGCTCGTCGCGTCCGGTCTTGACCGCGAAGCGATAGAGCATGACGCAGAAGTCCTGGCGGCTGACCTCGGTCATCGGGTCGAAGATGCCTTCTCCCCTGCCCTGAACTATGTTGTTCTCGCTCGCCCACGCGACCGCGTCCGAGTACCACGCGTCCTGCGGAACGTCGGTGAAGGCGGACGGATTGTTATGCGGCGGCTTGGTCTCGATGCGCCAGAGCACGGTCACGAGCATCGCGCGGGTCATGGCATAGTTCGGCCAGAACTCGGTCTCGGTCATGCCGTTCATTATGTTGTTCTCTATCGCGAAGCTGATCGAATCGCGCGCCCAGTGATTGTTCACGTCGGTAAATCCGTCGATGCGCTTCTTTCCGCCGGCGAAAGCAGGGTCTCCCGACGCGGCGCCGGGGCTTCCCGATGCCAGCGCGGAACCGAACGCGCCGAGGGTCAGCGCTATGGCGAGCATCAGTGCAGCGGCTCGCGTAAGATGTCGTCTCATCAGCTCACCTCCGAGAGTGTGCGAGTTGGTTTTCGGGCAGATTTCTGTCGATATTTCATTCTATCACACTTTTTCGCAAAATGGAAGACAAAAAATCCCACCGGGACGCCTTTCCCGATGGGATTTTTTACCTTTTCCGAAAATCAGTACGCGATACCCTGCGCAAGCATCGCCTCGGCGACCTTGAGGAAGCCCGCGATGTTCGCTCCCGCGACGAGATTGCCCTTGTGACCGTACTCCGCCGCGGCGCTCGACGCGTTCTTGTAAATGCCCGCCATGATGCCCTTCAGCCGCTCGTCGACCTCCTTCGCCGTCCAGCTGAGGCGCAGGCTGTTCTGGCTCATCTCGAGTCCGCTGACCGCGACACCGCCGGCATTGGCAGCCTTTGCCGGTCCGAAGAGCACGCCATTCGACTGGAAGCACGCGACCGCCTCCGGAGTAGACGGCATGTTCGCACCCTCCGCGACCGCGATGACGCCGTTTTTAACTAGCGCCGCCGCCGACTCGCCGTCCAGCTCGTTCTGAGTGGCGCAGGGCAGCGCGATGTCGCACTTCACCGTCCAGATGCCTTTGCAGCCCTCGGTGTACTTCGCGGTCGGCACGCGCTTCGCATACTCGCTTATGCGTCCGCGCTCGACCTCCTTTATCTGCTTTACGACGTCCAGCTTGATGCCGTCCGGGTCGACGACATATCCGCCGCTGTCGCTCATGGCTATTACCTTCGCGCCGAGCTGGGTTGCCTTCTCGCAGGCGTAGATCGCAACGTTGCCGCTGCCGCTTATCACGACGGTCGCGCCCTTAAAGCTCTTGCCCGCGTCGGCAAGCATGTTGTCGGCGAAGTAGCAGAGGCCGTAGCCGGTCGCCTGCGGGCGTATTAGCGAGCCGCCGTAGGGTATTCCCTTGCCGGTGAGCACGCCGGTGAACTCGTTGCGGATGCGCTTATACTGTCCGAACATGTAGCCTATCTCACGCGCGCCGACGCCGATGTCGCCCGCCGGAACGTCGGTGAACTGTCCGATGTGCTTCGCAAGCTCGGTCATGAAGCTCTGGCAGAAGCGCATTATCTCGCCGTCCGACTTGCCCTTCGGGTCGAAGTCGCTGCCGCCCTTGCCGCCGCCCATCGGCAGTCCGGTGAGGCTGTTCTTGAATATCTGCTCGAATCCGAGGAACTTGATGACCGACGCGTTGACCGACGGATGCAGGCGAAGTCCGCCCTTGTACGGTCCTATCGCGCTGTTGAACTGGACACGGAAGCCGCGGTTGACGCGCACACCTCCCTCGTCGTCCACCCAGCTCACGCGGAAGACTATCATCCGCTCCGGCTCGACTATGCGGTCGATGACGCCCGCCTTCACGAGGTCGGGGCGCTTCTCCACCACCGGCTGAAGGCTCTCGAGCACCTCGCCGACCGCCTGAAGAAACTCCGGCTCGCCGGCGTTGCGCTTCTCGACTTCGGCGTACACATTTGCAAGATATTTGTTTTCAAACTGCATATCTCATGCCACCTTACGATTTGGTTTCAGCCTTTTGCTGTTATGACTGTGGTTTTATTATATTACGGCTTGTCGGTATTTGCAAGAGCTGTCGACAAAAAACTGCAAAATTCTTGCATAAAAAACGGCACGACTTTCGTCGCACCGTTTTGTTATTTCCGACAGATTATCGACCGTTCGCAAGTCCGACGTTCGAGATGCCGCTCTTGTCCTTCATGGCGTAGTTCTCGAACTTCGCCTCCGCCCACGCGTTGTAGTCGGCGGACGCCTTGGCGCTGCGGGTCTGAACCATCCAGTACGGATCGTTCTCGCCGACGAAGTACATGACGTGATAGCCATAGTCGGTGCTAATCACGCCGGTGTCGCCCGGCTCGCGTCCGCTGCCGAAGATCCAGTCGTTGAAGTTGGTGACCATGCGTCCCTGATAGACCTGCTCGTACAGACCGCCCTGCTCGCCGTTCGAGTCGTCGGTGTACTGCTTGGCAAGCTCGCCGAAGCTCTCCTCGGTGGCGGCGCCGTCCTTCCACTCGGCGAGGATGCGCTCAGCCTCCGCCTCGGCAGCTTCCTTCTGGGCGTCGGTCGTCTCGGTCGTCTCGGTCGACGAATCGGTGTTCTCATCCGTGTTCTCGACGTCGTCGGCAATCGGGTTGCCCTCCGCGTCGAACGAGTCGAAGCTCACCAAGATGTGGCGGACATCGACGGTGTTGTAGTCGTGGCGGCTGCGCTCCATGAAGAAGAAGACGTAGGTGCCGGTGGTCGTGTCGATGGTGGTCACGTCGCCGGTGGTGCGCGCCTCGTCGAACAGCCACTCCGCCTGAGCCTTGCTCGACTCGTTGGTGGTGCTGAAGCTCGAATACGCGACCTCCGACTGGAGGGTGTCGCTCTCCGCCTGGTCGCCGGTGTACTCGGTGGGCTCGGTCGACTCCTCGCCCTCGGCGGTGTTCGCCGCAGCCTCGGCGTTCTCCTTGTTCTTCTGCGTGACGACCTGCGCGATGAACTCAGCCTCGCTGGTCGAGCCGTTCGCCATAGCCTCGGCGGTCGCGCGCGCGGAGTTGAGCGCCTCGTTCTTCTGCGTGTCGGTCATGCCGTCCTCGGTCGCCGCGGTGACGAGATAGCGGCGATAGGTGACGAGGTCGAAGTCGTTCTTGTGCTCGTTATAGTAACTAGTCAGGTCGTCGTCGGTATAGCTCGACGAGAACTCCTCCGACTTAGCCTCCGAATACTGGCTGGCGAGATAGCCGTTGCGGACGAGGCGCTCGTACTCCGCCTGATCCATGCGCTTGCCGTACATCGCGCTGAGGTACGAATCCATGCTGTACCCGTTCTCCGCGACATAGTCGGCAAGACCGCTCATCTCGTCCTGAACGTACGTCTCGTACTCCTCGTCGAGGGTCACGCCCTCCGCCGTCGCAGCGTCAGCGAGCATGTGTATCTGCTGCGCCGAGGTCTTGGCGGTGCTGAGGAAGTAGTCATGCCAAGTCATCGAGCTGTCCGCGTAGTAGGTCTGGGTCTTGAGCGACTTGGAGGTGTCAAGACCGAACAGCTGCGAGGCGTACTCGGTGCCGACCTGATTGACAAAGTTGGAGTACGCGTTGATGTAGTAGTAGTTCAGCTCGTGCGAATATATCTTTTCGCTTCCGATGGTCATTGCCGCCGCGTTCGGCGCAACGAATCCCTGAATGACCAGAACGGCTATCGACAGCACGAGTGCTATCGCCACAACGATGCCGGCGATGGCGTATTTCACGCCCGACTCCTTCTTGTCATCCTTGCCGTTCTTCTTGCTGAAAAGCTCTTCCGATGCCTCAGCGTTTGCCTTGCGCTGCTGCTTTTTCTTGGAGGCGCTCATCCGTTTTACACATCCTTCCGAATAACTTTTTCTGACTTTTTCCGAGGAAATTTCCCCGATTATTCAGAAAGGCTTTGGAAACCCCAAAGCCTTTCCGTTGTTTGGCAGCGGGAGAAGGATTCGAACCCTCACAAACAGAGTCAGAGTCTGTCGTGCTACCCTTACACAATCCCGCTAACTCAAAACGCAACAGTTATTATACCAAATCCGTCGAAAATGTCAATAGGCAGAAGCGAAAAAATTTCCGAAATTTTTCGAGCCGTACGGCATACCCTTATCGCGGACAGGTTATGCGCGTCCAATGACAGCTCTATCCTGCCCGAAAGGAGGAAAATTATGCGCACACTCGGGACTTTGAAATCGGGCGAAAGCGGAGTTGTCCGCGAGCTGCGTCCGCTCTCTCCCTCCGTTCGACGGCTGGCGGACATGGGTCTTACGCGCGGAACAAAGGTCGTCGTCCTCGGTTCGGCGCCGCTCGGCGACCCGATGATACTGTCGGTGCGCGGCTACCGTCTGGCGCTGCGCCGTCGGGACGCGGACTCGGTGGTGCTTGTATGACCGCACGCATAGCGCTCGCGGGCAATCCGAACTGCGGCAAGACCACCCTCTACAATAAACTTGTCGGCGGCAGCGAACGGGTGGGAAACTATCCCGGCGTGACCGTCGAGCTGAAGAGCGCGTCCGCTCGTCTGAAAGGCGGCACGCGCGTTGAGATATACGACCTGCCAGGTGTCTACTCGCTCGCGGGGAACACTCCCGAGCAGCGGGTCGCACGCGATTTTCTGATAGATGACCCGCCGGACGCGGTGATAAACCTGCTGGACAGCGGCTGCGTCGAGCGCGGGCTTGCGCTCACCCTCGAGCTGCTAGAGTTCGGGATACCGACGGTGGTCGCGGTGGGGATGCTGGACGAGGCGGCGAAGTCGGGCATATCGCTCGATTTGACCCGGCTCGCAAAGTCGCTCGGCGTGCAGGTCGTGGGGATATGCGCGCCGCGCGGCGACGGTCTGGACGAGCTGACGCTCAAGGCGGAGTGTCTGCTGTCCGACCGCCATGTGCGCCGCATACGCCCGCCCGAGGTCATGTCCGACGAGGAGTACATAGCATCGGCGGAGCGGCGATTTGCCGAGATCGACCGAATAACCGCCGACTGCCTTCGCCGGCCGCGCCCGAAGCCTACCCTCTCCGACCGCGTCGACCGGCTGCTGCTCGGGCGCTTTACCGCGATACCGATATTCGTTATGATAATGGCGGCGGTGTTCTTCGTCACCTTCGGGCGGTTCGGGAATCTGCTGACGCGGGCGCTCGAACGGATGATATTCGACGACTTCGCGCCGCTGCTCGAGGGATGGCTGTCCGCGCTTAACGCACCCGAGCTGCTGCGCTCGCTGCTGGTCGACGGCGCGCTCGGCGGGGTGGGCGGCGTGGTGGTCTTCCTGCCGCAGATAGCGCTGCTCTTTCTCTGCCTCGGACTGCTCGAGGACAGCGGCTACATGGCGCGCGCCGCGCTGATAGCCGACCGTCCGCTGCGCGCGTTCGGGCTGGACGGAGCGAGCTTCCTGCCGCTGATGATGGGCTTCGGCTGCACAGTCGCGGCGGAGCTGTCCTCGCGCACGATAGGCGACGACAGGGTACGCCGACGTTGCTGCGCGGTCGCGCCGTTCATCTCCTGCGCCGCTCGATGGGCGGTGTACGCGGTGTTCATATCCGCGTTCTTCGCGGCGCATCGGCGCACGGCGGCTATCGCGGTCTATTCGCTCGGCATCGTCGTAACGCTCGGCGCGTCGGCGGTGATGGCGGCGGTCGGCGGGCGCGGACGGTCGACCTTCCTGCTCGAGCTTCCGCCCTACCGCGCGCCGAGGCTTCAAAACGTCGCAAAGCGGCTTGTGTCAAGGGTGAAGGAGTTTCTCATCCGCGCGGGGACGCTTATATTTTTAATGAGCGTGCTCGTCTGGGCGCTGGGACGGTTCGACACGAGCTTTCACCTCGCGGACACGAGCGACAGCGTTCTCGCCGACCTCGGGCGCGCGATTGCTCCGATATTCGCGCCGCTCGGCTTTAACGACTGGCGCGCGGCGGTGGCGCTGCTGAGCGGGCTCGTCGCCAAGGAGGGCGTGGTAAGCACGATGGCGGTGCTCTACGCTCCCCTGCCGCTCAGTGAGGCGCTTGTCGCCGCGTTCGATCCCGCGTCGGCGTGCGCGTTTGTCGCGTTCTGCGCGCTGTACACCCCCTGCGTGAGCGCGCTTGCGGCGATGGCTCGCGAGCTTCGGAGTATAAGACGAACGGCGGCGGCGCTTGCGGGACAACTCGTCGTCGCTTACGCCGTCGCGTCGGTGGTGCATCTGGTCGCGATGTGGGTGACCTGACTTAGAGCATACCAACAGTCATGGTTTCCTCGTTAAACGCAGATAATCGGTAAGATTCATCACCAGTTTGCCGCCGTGCTGCTCGATGGCGTCGCGGATGCCGCCAAAGAACGCCGAGCGGTGCGGCTCGACAAGCCCGATGTGGTCGGCGTGCGTGCCGATATACTCGACGTAGCCGTCGGCGTCAAACTCGCGCACCGACTTAAACTCGAGAACATGGTAGTCGGCAAAGCCGTAATTTGTTGCGTTTTCATAGCGAAATCCGCGATGTGTGTAGGGAGTTTCGGTCACAAAGTGCCTATCGTATACTCTGTCCAGCGCGTCGGCGAGCGCGGCGAACATCTCGGGGCTGTACCGCCAGCGCATCCGGTCAAATTGTTCCGGAATTCGGTCGAAAACCTTGCGTTCGTCCCCCATTCCGCACCCTTCTATTCCTTTTTGTACACCGCTATGTCGAAGCCGGTGGTCACGGTCAGCGCGTCCACCGCGTTCAATCGTTCGGGGTGCGCGGCGTGCGACCGCGAGTGCGGCGTCATCGCAAAGAGAGCGCGAAGCTCGGCGCCGTCAAGCGTCTCGGACGCGGCTATCTCGCGCTCCTCGACGAGTTTGAAGCCGTCCAGCCGATGCTCGCGCGGCGCGGCGGTCGGCGGCTCGTCGTAGACTATCGCCTTCAGCTCGGCGAGGTGGCAGGCGGACGGCGACGCGACGACAAGCGTTCCCCCGTCGGCGAGCACACGTCTGAACTCCGCGCCGCAGTAAGGCGAGAATATGTTCTGCACGAGCGACATCGAGCGGTCGGCAATCGGCAGCTTGTACACGCTCGCGACCGCTATCTCCGCCGCGCCGCGCAGTCGTTTTGCCGCAGCGTCCGCCGCGAATTTGGACAGATCTATCCCCGCCGTACGAAACTCGCGCGCGGCGTCCTCCATGAAATATCCCTCGCCGCAGCCGGCATCGAGCAGCGCGCCGTCGCAGTATTTCCGCGCCATGTCTGAGAGCGCGCGCCTAAGCTCGGCGTATCGCCCGCGTGAAAATATCGCGACCCGCGCCGCGACCATGTCACGGCTGTCCGGTTCGAGCTTGGGCGCGCGTCCGGCGATGAGGTTCACATACCCGCTCCGAGCGAGGTCAAAGCTGTGACCGTCTTCGCAGCGGAGCGTTCGTCCGTCGCGTTCGAGCGGGCGCGAGCACACCGGGCAGACAAAAAGGGACGAGCCGCGACCCGTCCCTTTCATCGTATCTCTCATTATTTGAACCAACCGAGCTTGCGGAGCTTTCCGACAAGCGGCAGATCCCTTGCCTGACCGGTCGCGGCGAACACGATGCCGAGCACCATGTATGCGAGCGAGACGATCGACAGGAGCGCCTGAATGACGCGTATCGGCCACGGCACATAGCTGTAAAGCGTCACGCCGAAGTAGGTCTCACGCACTTGGATAAGTCCGAGCAGCAGGTTGACGATGGTCACCGCAATGTCGCACAGAAGCAGGTACATGCCCTGCGTCGCGTGGAAGCGGGTGTAGGGCGAGCCCTTGCCGCGCTGCGACAGGAAGGGTATCAGCGCGAGGAAGCCGAGGTAGCTGAGCACCGAAAATCCCTTGTTGTAGGCGATGTCGTTCGGGTGGAAGCGGTTCGTGTAGTCGTTCATCTGGGTCGCCTTCGCGAAGTTCTGCGCGCCCTGATTCACCTTCTGATCCCATGTCTGCTGCTGACCCTGGTTCGGCTGCTGCCATGTCTGCTGATCCTGCTGCTGCGCGCCCTGATTCGGGTCGGTGTATGTCTGCTGCGTGTTCTGCGACTGCTGTTCGACCTTTGCGCCGCAAGCCGGGCAGAACTGAGCGTCGTCCGCCATCTGTGCGCCGCACTTGGTGCAAAACTTTGCCATATCCAACTCTCCATTCTTATGTACGCGTTTTCGCGGCGAAATCACCGCGTATCTATACTGATTATACGCGCACACGCGGGAAAATTCAACCCCCTGCTTCATGTTTTTGTGCCTATATCCCCCGTCTTGACATCCTCCCTCTCGTCTGATAGAATAACCATGTAGTTGTTTTGGACAAGTTTTGCGGAGATTTGGGAGGAATAAATACATGGAAAAGTATCTCGGTTCGGACATAAAGCAGCTCGGATTCGGTCTGATGCGCCTGCCGATGATAGGCGAGGACGTGGACATCGAACAGACTAACAAGATGGTCGACCTGTTCATGAAAAACGGATTCACCTACTTCGACACGGCGTATGTCTACATAAACGGCAAGAGCGAGTGCGCGGCAAAGACCTGCCTTGTCGACCGCTATCCGCGCGAGAGCTTCCAGCTCGCCACCAAGATGCCGCTGTGGGACCTCAAGGGCGAGGAGGAGCTGGACAAGATATTCCAGGAGCAGCTCGACCGCACCGGCGCGGGCTACTTCGACTTCTACCTGCTGCACAACCTCACCTCGCAGTCGATTGACAAGGTCGAGGAGATAGACGCGTTCGGCTGGGCTATGAAGAAGAAGGCGGAGGGCAAGATACGCCACCTCGGCTTCAGCTGCCACGACAAGCCCGATTTCATCGACCGCGTGCTTACCAAGCATCCGGAGGCGGAGTTCGTTCAGCTTCAGATAAACTACGCCGACTGGGAGAACGAGAACGTACAGTCGCGCGGCTGCTATGAGATGGTTCGCAAGCACGGCAAGTCGGTCATCATCATGGAGCCGGTCAAGGGCGGAAGTCTCGCGGTCATGGCGGACAGCGTGCGCGAAGTGCTCACCGCAGCCGACCCGAAGGCGTCCCCCGCGAGCTGGGCTATCCGCTACGCCGCGAGCCTGGACGGCATCGTGACCGTACTGAGCGGCATGTCCACGATGGCACAGATGGAGGACAACGTCAGCTACATGGCGGACTTCAAGCCGCTGTCGAGCGACGAGCAGGCGGTCATCGCAAAGGCGGTCGAGCGTCTGAACGCCATCCCGCAGATAGCCTGCACCGCGTGCAAATACTGCGTCGACGGCTGCCCGCAGAAGATAAACATCCCCGGCATATTCAGCGCGTACAACGGATTCAAGCAGTTCAACAACAAGGACGGCTTCAAGAACCGCTACAAGAACACCACCAAGGACGGCGGCGTCGCGGGCGACTGCATACAGTGCGGTCAGTGCGAGGGCAAGTGCCCGCAGCATCTGCCGATAATCGAGCATCTCGCCGAGATAGCGAAGGTCGCCGAGTAAGCGGATGAGCGTCGAGATATACGGCGGCGCGCTGCGGATGTGCGACCGCTTTCGCGACGACGGCTCGGGCGCCGGGATAACCTACGAACTCGACGCCGACTACGCCGAGCTTCTGGCGAAGTATCGGCTGCGCGAGACGGCGGGCGAAGGCTCGAGCCTCGACCGCATGACACGGCTTTGACGGAGGGTCAGAAGCAGTTCTTCCGCGGGATTGGGCAGACGGTGGCGTACCGCTCGCTCGACATCCTGAAATAGGCTTTATCCACAAGGGGAGGCGCGTTTGTGCCTCCCCTTTTTTACTTGCGTCTCCGACATATTCTGTGATATACTATGATTAGGTAATTGTGGGCACACGGAACACAATACCTTGCGAAGAAACATAGACGGAGTGTGATAAATTTGCCCGCAAAGAACTACGGAAACGAATCAATATCGTCGCTGAAGGGTGCCGACCGCGTCCGCAAACGCCCGGGCGTCATCTTCGGCTCGGACGGGCTGGAGGGCTGCGAGCACGCGGTGTTCGAGATAATCTCGAACTCGATTGACGAGGCGCGCACCGGCTTCGGAACCAAGATTATACTCACCCGCCACCGCGACCTGTCCATCTCGGTGGAGGACTTCGGGCGCGGCTGCCCGGTCGACTACAACCCCAAGGAGGAGCGCTACAACTGGGAGCTGGTCTACTGCGAGCTGTACGCCGGCGGCAAGTACGACAGCGGCGACGGCTACGAGTATTCGCTCGGACTGAACGGACTCGGCTCGTGCGCCACGCAGTATTCGTCCGAGTATATGGACGTGACCGTCTGGCGCGACGGCAAAAAGTACGGACTCCACTTCGAGAAGGGCGAGAACATCGGCGGACTGAAGAGCGAGCCCTACGGCGGTCACCGCACCGGCACGCTCCACCACTGGAAGCCCGACCTCGACGTGTTCACCGACATAGACATACCGGTCGAATACTACCGCGACATGCTCAAGCGTCAGGCGGTGGTAAATCCGCATGTCACCTTCATCCTGCGCGTCGAACAGCCGGACGGCGGCATGGAGGAGGAGTCCTTCCTCTACGAAAACGGCATAGCCGACTATGTCGCGGAGCTTGCCGGCGAGGAGGGGCGCATCACCGACCCGCGCACCGTGCAGACCGAGCGCGTTGGCCGTGACCGCGAGGACAAGCCGGAGTACAAGGTGAAGATCTCCTGCTCCTTCCTCTTCTCCAATCGAGTGAACGTCATCGAGCACTACCACAACTCGAGCTGGCTCGAGCACGGCGGTTCGCCGGACAAGGCGCTGCGCAGCGCGTTTGTGAGCGCCATAGACCAGTATCTGCGAAACAACAACAAGTACACCAAGGGCGAGGCGAAGATAGGCTTTGCGGACATCCAGGACTGCCTGGTGTTCGTCAGCTCCAACTTCTCCACCCAGACGAGCTACGAGAACCAGACCAAGAAGTCGATCACAAACCGCTTCGTTCAGGAGGCGATGACCGACTTCCTCAAGGAGCAGCTCCAGATATACTTCATCGAGAATCCCGCCGAGGCGGACAGAATAGCCGAACAGGTGCTTATCAACAAGCGCTCGCGCGAGCACGCCGAAAGTGCGCGTCTCAACATCAAGAAGAAGCTGACCGGAAACATCGACATGGCGAACCGCGTGCAGAAGTTTGTCGACTGCCGCACGCGCGACGTCGATCGCCGCGAGCTGTACATCGTCGAGGGCGACAGCGCTCTCGGCTCGGTCAAGCAGGGTCGCGAGCCGGAGTTTCAGGCGATAATGCCGGTGCGCGGCAAGATACTAAACTGCCTGAAAGCCGACCTTCCCCGCATCTTCAAGAGCGACATAATAACCGACCTTCTGAAAGTGCTCGGCTGCGGCGTCGAGGTGTCGCACAAGGGCGCGAAGGATCTCGCAAACTTCAACCTCGACAACCTGCGCTGGTCGAAGGTGATAATCTGCACCGACGCGGACGTGGACGGCTACCAGATACGCACGCTTATTCTGTCGATGATATACCGTCTCACCCCGACGCTCATCGACAAGGGATATGTCTACATCGCCGAGACCCCGCTGTACGAGATACGGCTGCGCGGCGGCGAGGAGTCGCTGTTCGCGTATACCGACGCCGAGCGCAGCGAGATCGTCTCGAAGCTCGGAAACAAGAAGTACACCATCTCCCGCTCGAAGGGACTGGGCGAGAACTCGTCCGAGATGATGTGGCAGACGACGATGAATCCCGAGACCCGACGCCTCGTGCGCGTCATGCCGGAGGACGCCGAGCGCACCGCCGCGGTGTTCGATCTGTTCGAGGGGGACAACCTCGCGGGACGCAAGGAGTTCATCGCGACCGAGGGACACCGCTTCCTCGACATGGTGGACGTGAGCTGAAAAGGAGGATACAAAAATGGCACTTCCGATGGTGCATCTGGAGACGGCATACCTTGCCGCGCAGGCGCTGAAGCCGTCCGACATGAGCGCGTATCTGCTCGGAGCGATCGCCCCCGACGGCATGCATATGCGAAGCCCGTACAGCGGCGAGATGAAGAGCGCGAGCCACTACGGGATGCACGGCAAGACCGACCTCAGCGGCGACGAGGTAGCGCGCAAACTGCTCGGCATCGCGCGCATGAGCGACTACTTCCTCGGCTACGCGGCGCATCTGTACACCGACCTGCTGTGGTTCAGATATGTGTATATGTCCGGCGATGGCAAACGCTATCAAAAGCCGGACGGTTCGCGGGACAGCGAACGCTACTATGCCGAGACCGACAAGCTCGACCTGTGGCTTTACGACAGCCTTCCAGACCGCGCCGAGATGTGGAAGCTGCTCGAGAGTGCGCGCGGTGAAGACCTGGACGTGCTGCCCGCGGTCGAGGCGGAGGCGTGGCGCGACCGCACTCTCCCCTGGTACGAGCAGCACCGCGAACGCATCGACGCGCTGGACGAGCCGCACAGCCTCACGAAAGATGAGATAACCGAATTCTGTAAGATGGCGTCAGAGCGCTGCGCCGAGCTATTTTCGAGATAAAGGAAGGATAGACATTGGCTAAGAAGAAGGACGAACAGAAGGTCTATATCGACGCGCCGGTGGTAGATCAGCCGATAACCGAGACGCTGGAGCAGAACTTCATGCCCTACGCGATGAGCGTCATCATCTCCCGCGCGATACCCGAGATAGACGGCTTCAAGCCCTCCCACCGCAAGCTGCTGTACACGATGTACAAGATGGGCTTGCTGAACGGAAACCTCACAAAGTCGGCAAACATCGTCGGTCAGACCATGCGCCTGAACCCGCACGGCGACGCTGCGATATACGAGACGATGGTGCGTCTGTCGAAGGACTACGAGGCGCTGCTCACCCCGTTTGTCGAGTCTAAGGGAAACTTCGGCAAGGTGTATTCGCGGGACATGGCGTACGCCGCGAGCCGATACACCGAGGCGAAGCTCGCTCCGATATGCGCCGAGCTGTTCCGCGACATCGACAAAGAGTGCGTCGACTTCATGGACAACTACGACTCGACGACGAAGGAGCCTACGCTGCTGCCCACCACCTTCCCGAACGTGCTCGTGAGCGCGAACCTGGGCATAGCGGTCGGCATGGCGTCGCAGGTGTGCGGCTTCAATCTCGCCGAGGTGTGCAAGACGACCGTCGCCTACATCAAAAACCCGAAGGTCGACCTCTACAAGACGCTGCCCGCGCCCGACTTCCCCACCGGCGGCGAGCTTCTGTACGAGCAGGACGCGCTCGACGAGGTGTACAACACCGGACGCGGCTCGATAAAGGTGCGCGCCCGCTGGCGTTATGACAAGGACGAGAATCTCATCGAGGTGTACGAGATACCCTACTCCACCACCATCGAGGCGATAATGGACAAAGTGGTCGAGCTGTGCAAGGGTAATAAGCTCCGCGAGATAACCGACATCCGCGACGAGACCGGACGCGACGGCCTCAAGATAGCGATAAACCTCAAGCGCGGCACCGACCCGGAGGAAGTGATGAAGAAGCTCTTTCGCCTCACCCCGCTTCAGGACAGCTATCCCTGCAACTTCAACATTCTCGTCGGCGGCACTCCCAAACAGATGGGCGTGCGCGAGATACTCGACGAGTGGTGCGCGTGGCGGTATGAGTGCGTCCGCCGCCGCGTCCACTACGACCTGGGACTGAAGAAGGACAGGCTGCACCTGCTCAAAGGTCTCGAGAAGATACTTCTCGACATCGACAAGGCGATAAAGATAATCCGCGAGACCGAGGAGGAGGACGAGGTCATCCCCAACCTGATGATAGGCTTCCGCATCGACGAGAAGCAGGCGGAGTATATCGCCGAAATTCGCCTGCGCAACATAAACAAGCAGTACATCCTGCGCCGCATAAGCGAGACGAGCGACCTCGAGGACGAAGTTAAGCGCCTGGAGGAGATACTCGGCGACCGCTCGGCGATAATGGACATCATCGTCGAGGAACTGAAGGCTGTCGAGAAGAAGTACGGCACGCCGCGAAAGACCGGCATAATCACCGACTTCACGCTCGACGCGCCCGCGTCGGAGGAGAAGGCGGTCGAGGACTATCCCGTCTCGATATTCCTCACCGGAGAGGGCTACTTCAAGAAGATAACGCCGCAGAGCCTGCGCATGGCATCCGAGCAGCGTCTCAAGGAGGGCGACGAGCTTGTCCGCACCGTCGAGACGTCGAACGCCGCCGAGGTCATATTCCTCACCAATCAGCAGCAGGCGTACAAGTGCCGCATGGCTGACTTTGACGACACCAAGGCGTCGGCGCTCGGCGACTATCTGCCCGCAAAGCTCGGCATGGACCCGGGCGAGAATGTGGTGTTCATGTTCCTGCCCGGCGCGTATACCGGAAATCTCATGCTCTTCTTCGAGAACGGAAAGGCGGCAAAGATAGCCGCTTCCGCATACGATACAAAGTCCAACCGCCGCAGACTGACCGGAGCGTACAGCGGCGCAAGCCCGCTCGTCTCCGCCTTCTTCCTCGAAGGCGACGACGAGTTCGCGATGCACACCTCCGACGGCCGCGTTGTGATGTTCAGCTCGGCGTCGCTCATGCCCAAGACCACCCGCTCGACCATAGGCGTGCAGGTGCTGACGATGAAAAAGGCGCGCACCGCGACGAAGGTAGAACTTGCGGCGACTTCGGGCATACTTAATCCGTCCCGCTATCGCACCCGCACCCTGCCCTCCGCCGGCGCACCGCTGCGTCCCGAGGACATCGGTCAGGTGCAGGCGGAGCTGGACATCTAATTTCACTAAAAGAAGGGTTTTCTATGCAGAAACCGCGCATTTTGCGTACCACCGTCCTCGACTTTGTGGTCATAACCATCGGAAGCGCCATCTACGCGCTCGCATTCGACATCTTCCTCGACCCGAACAACATCGCCCCCGGCGGCGCGAGCGGTCTTGCGATGGTGCTCAACCGCTACCTCACCTTCCTGCCGATAGGCACGATGGTGATAATCATCAACGCGCCGCTGTTCCTCATGGGACTTCGCACCGAGGGACGCGGCTTCCTGATAAAATCGCTATACGGCACGCTGATAAGCTCGATACTCATCGACCTGCTCAGCGGGCTTTACAAATACACCGACGACCCTCTGCTCGCGGCGCTGTTCGGCGGCGTGCTGATGGGCACCGGACTCGGGCTGGTGTTCGCCCGCGGCGCAACGACCGGCGGAAGCGACATCGCCGCGCGGCTGCTCACTCACAAGTTTCCGGGGCTGTCGGTCGGAAGGCTTATGCTCGCGGTGGACGCGGTGATAGTCGGGCTTGCCGCGCTGACCTTTAAGCACATAAACTTCGCGCTGTACGCGCTCATAACCGTCTATATCTCGTCCATCGTCATCGACACGATACTGTCGGGCAGCGACTCGGCGCGCGTGGCGTATGTGATAACCAAGCACACCGCCGAGATGGTGAAGGCGATAGACCGCGAGCTTGACCGCGGCGCGACGCTGATAAACGGCGAGGGCAGCTACACCGGCGAGCCGACGAAGATAGTGCTCTGCGCGATAAAGCGCCGCCAGATAGCCGATCTCAAGAAGGTCGCGCGCGAGATAGACCCGCACAGCTTCGTCATAATCATGGACGCGCACGAGGTCGTCGGCGACGGATTCAGAAGCCACAATTAGAACATCCATTCTTTACTATATCGGCAGGATGTGCTATACTAAAGGTCGTATAAACGATTTTGGAGGACGATATGCTCGACATAAGCGAGGGGACGCGGCGCCGCGGCGAGGAAGCCTGCGACCGGCTGTCCGAAGTTTTCAGGAAATTCGATAAAAACGCGCAGGTCTGCACCGAGCGCGTCCTTTCTGCGTTCCGCTCCAACCGCGTGAGCGAGGCGATGTTCGCCGGCTCGACCGGCTACGGCTACGACGACCTCGGCCGCGCGGCGCTCGAGCGCATCTACGCGGAGGTCTTCGGCTGCGAGGCGGGACTTGTGCGGATAGGCTTTGCCAACGGCACGCACGCCATCGCCTGCGCCCTGTTCGCCGCGTGCGACCCCGGAAAAACGCTGATAAGCGCGGTCGGCGCGCCGTACGACACGATGCTCGGCGTGATAGGCGTCGGCGAGAAGAAGCGCGGGTCGCTCGCCTACTACGGCGTGGGCTATCGCGAAATTCCCGCCACCGCCGACGGTCTGCCCGACGTGGGCGCGATAGTCGACGCGGTTAAGGCTCCCGATGTCGGTGCGGCGCTCATCCAGCGCAGCCGCGGCTATTCTGGGCGAAAGAGCCTGTCCGCGAAGCAGATAACCGAGCTTTATCGCGCGATAAAGGCGGCAAATCCGAACGTAAACGTCGTGGTTGACAACTGCTACGGCGAGTTTGTGGACGATCACGAACCGGAGGGAGACCTGCTCGCGGGATCGCTTATCAAGAACCCGGGCGGCGGACTTGCTCCAACCGGCGGCTATGTCGTCGGAAAGCAGGAGCTGGTCGACCGCGCCGCCGAGCGTCTGACCGTGCCCGGCATAGGCGGCGAAGTCGGCGCGACGCTCAGTCAGAACAGGCTTCTGTTCCAGGGATTTTTCCTCGCGCCGACGGTGGTCGCGTCCGCGCTCAAGACGGCGGCGTTCGCGGCGGAGCTGATGCGCGCCGAGGGCATACATATCGACCCGCTGCCGGACAGCGACCGCCACGACATAATCCAGTCGCTCGACTTCGGCGACCCGAAGAAGCTCTGTGCCTTCTGCGAGGGCATACAGGCGGGCTCGCCGGTGGACAGCTACGTCACCCCCGAGCCGTGGGACATGCCCGGCTACGACTGTCCGGTCATCATGGCTGCGGGCGCGTTCAACAACGGAGCGTCGATCGAGCTGAGCTGCGACGCGCCGATGCGTCCCCCTTACCGCGCGTATATGCAGGGCGGGCTGACGTTCGAGAGCGGCAAGCTCGGCGTGCTGCTCGCGCTGGACAGGTATCTGAAGGCATGAGGATACTC
This sequence comes from uncultured Clostridia bacterium, assembly GCA_946566645.1. Taxonomy (GTDB): domain Bacteria; phylum Bacillota; class Clostridia; order Oscillospirales; family JAAYOS01; genus CANRIN01. Next base: position 889 of record CAMNWZ010000022.1, on the reverse strand, counting down.
GGCATAGACCCGGGCGTCGCGACGGTGGGCTACGGCGTTATCGACTATAGCAACGGACGGTTTGTTCATCAACGCCACGGCACTATAACCACTCCCGCGCACACGCCGCTCAGCCTGCGGCTTATGGAGATTTCGCATGACATGCAGGAGCTTATCGCCATGTTCAAGCCGGACGTCGCGGCGATGGAGATACTCTACTTCTCGAAGAACATCACCACCGGAATAACGGTCGCCCACGCGCGCGGAGTGCTCGTGCTCGAGTGCGGACGCGCCGGGCTTCCGATATACGAGTACAACCCGATGCAGGTCAAGCAGGCGGTCACCGGCTACGGCGCGGCGGAGAAGCGTCAGGTGATGGAGATGACCCGCCGGATGCTCGGGCTTGAGAAAGTCCCCCGACCCGACGACGCAGCCGACGCGCTGGCGGTCGCGATATGCTACGCGCACGCGTCGGGCATGGGCGACAAAATGATTTAGGAGGTCGAAACGATGTTTTACTACCTTGAGGGAAAGGTCGCGCTCATCGAGCCGAATCTCGCGGTGATAGACGTGAACGGTGCGGGCTACGCCGTACAGACGACGCTGAACACCATCGGCGAGCTTCGCGTCGGCGAGAGAGCGCGGCTGTTCATCCACGAGTCGATACGCGAGGACGCGTTCGACCTCTACGGATTTAAGACGCAGGAGGAGCTGAGCTGCTTCCGCATGCTCATCTCGATAAGCGGCGTCGGACCGAAGGCTGCGGCGGCGATACTCTCTGCCGCAACGCCCGAGCAGCTCGCGCTCGCGGTCATAACCGGCGACGAGCGGACGCTCACCTCGGCGCAGGGCATAGGCAAAAAGATAGCACAGCGCATAATCCTCGAGCTCGGCGATAAGATGAAGAAGG
>CAMNWZ010000021.1 GCA_946566645.1 uncultured Clostridia bacterium | reverse complement strand
CGGTCGGAGGCGGGTCGTTGTATATCGTCACGATGCCCTGGTTGTGCAGCGAAATGGCTATCTGCACCGCCATCGGCATTATTATCATGCCGAGCACGCCGAACCACACAAAGCCTAGGTATATCGCGATTATCGACACCACCGGGTTCAGTCCCAGCTGGTCGCCGACTATCTTGGGCTCGATGAAGTTGCGTATCACGGTGATTATTCCGTAGGCTATCAGCAGCCCGACCGCCTCGAAGGTGCGCCCGAGTATAAAGTCTATCACTATCCACGGAATGACTATCGCGCCCGTTCCGAACACCGGCAGGAAGTCGAACAGCGCTATGCCGAACGCGATGCCCACCGCGTTGTCCACTCCGATTATCATAAGCGATATCGACAGCTCGACAAAGGTTATGCACATCAGCTTGAAGTATGCCTTGAGATAGGCGAACACCGTGCCCTTGAGCGTCGCCTTTATCGCGCGCAGTATCTCCTGGACGCGCGGGCTGAGCTGCGCCATGAGAAAGTCTCGCGTCGACTCGTAGTTCATGCTGATAAAGAAGCTTGCGAGTATCGTGAACACCAGAGCGACGAGAAATCCCGGCAGCGCGCCGATGAACTTGGTGAGAAAGCTCAGTCCTCCGGAGGACACCGAGCCGAGGAAGCTCTTTATCGCGTCGAGCACGGCGTCCGCCATCGTCTCGATGGTCGTAACCCAGTCGTCGGGCAGGCGCCTAAAGAAGTCGCTGAAAAAGTCGCCTATCGCGGTGAACGCCGGCGCTATCTGGGTATCGAACAGCGCGGGCAGCTTGCGGAACATGCCGGACAGCAGGTTGACAAGCTCTATCGTGCCGAAGGTTATCGCGGTGATGAGTATCGCGTAGCCGAGCACCACCACCACGCAGGCTATCGCCTTGCGGCTGACCTTCAGTTTCTTGGATGTCCAGGTTATCAGCGGGTGGAATATCATTGCCACCGCGAATCCGATTATAAACGGCATGAGCCACGGCACGGCAAAGCGAAGCGCGAGTATGACAATCGCCACTATCGCGGTGAAATAGAGCAGGTTTATGAGAAACGCCCCGCGCCGCTGGGTATTGTTCATCTGCCGCGCCTCCTTCCGTATCTTTGCATCTCTATAATACCGCCGTATGGAAAATATTGCAAATAAAATTTGTCTAAACTTCGCGATTTTACAGTCGGTCGCTCTCCTGCGGAATGTTCTCGGGCAGCGGCGACCTCAGCGGCACATACCGCCTCACCACGCCCATGAACACGCCGCCGAACACCAGGCAGAGCCCGGCGTTGCAGAGCGCGTGCATGAGGTCGAAGCTGAAGCTCGCCACGCACGCCGCCACAAAGCTCGTCCAGTTGAGGGGCACAAATCCTGCGAGCGGGAACCAGAGGTTCATCACCCATCCGAAGATAAATCCCCACACAAACCCGTAGAGCACCCGCACGACCACGTTCGCGTTCATCGGCTTCGGCGCCAGCAGTCCCATTATGCCCCAGAGCAGCATCTGCCACACGGTGTACGGTCCGAGCGAGCCGAGTATCAGGTTGGACAGCACGGCGGTCAGCATACCGCAGAACAGTCCCGCGCCCCCGCCGAGCGTCGCGCCGCAGACCATTATGATAAAGCTGGACGGCTGCACCGACGGTATTCCGCTCAGCAGCGCGCGACCGGCGGCACTGAGCGCCGTGAGTATCGCCACCGCGCACAGCCCTCGCACGCCGAGACGCGCAAACTCGCGGCTCTTCCACCCGGACAGCATGATAAGCACCATGCCCATCACTATCTCTACCACGGCTATCCCTCCGTTTTCGTCACCACTCGTCGGTGCGGTGCGGCGACCAGGGTCGAATCGTCTCCGGCGTCTCGCGGCGGTCGTACGCCGCGGTCAGGAAGCGATAGTAGTCGAACAGCTTAGGAAAGTCGCGCTTCAGCGTCGGTATCAGCCCCTCGCCGAACGCCTTTGTCACGTCGCTCTCGGTGTGCGCGACATACACCGACTTTCGGTCGAGCCACGCGCGGATGTCCTCCGGCTCGTTCGGAAATTTGGTGCGCTTGAACGCGCCGCCCGCCTCCAGCTCGAACCGCTTCTGCTTCTCGAACGACTCCTTCGCCTTCATAAAAAGCGGGTCGCGGTCGAGTATCATCTTCTGATAGCTGGCGGTAAAGGCGGGGTCGGCGAAGTATGTGCCGCAGCCCCACCACGCGTACTCCGGACGAAACTCGAAGAAGAACGCGGGGTATCCCGGGAAGTCGCGCTTCGGGCGTCCCATAAAGCACCAGACGCTCGCGCGGTAGAGGCTCTTGTCGTTCGTGAATCGCGTGTCCCGACGTATCCGCGAAATCTGGCGCTTGGGCGCGACAGGTATCTCGGGGTCGACCTTCTGAAGCACCGGCACGACCTCCTCGATCATCCTGAACACCGGCTCGCGCACCAGCTCCTCAAACTGCGGCTTGTGCGTGTCGTAGAACTCCTTCGAGTCGTTTAGACGGTTCTCGACAAGCAGGTCGAGCGCCGCCTGCGTTATATACTCCATCTCACTTCACCATCGCTTTCAGCTCTTTTCGGGTGTAGACAGCCTCCCAGTCGGGCAGTACGCCGAAGCCGTCCGGAGAGTGGGCGGGCAGTCCGTAGATGTCGTGTCCCGGGTACTGGTTGCCCTCCACAAAGGTCGGACCGCTCGGCGTTATCGCCACGTCCCAGCCGACGTACTTTATCTCGGGCACTTCCAGCGCGGCGCGGAGCACCAGCTCGCGGCACTCCTTCCACATCGGAAGCTGCCGTCCCTCAAACTTCGTGCCGCTCACCGGATGGCACTCGTGCACCTTGCCGAACTTCGCCACCGCCGGGTAGAGAATCACGCCGGTCTCTCGGTCGACCACCGTGACCATGCCGCCGCCGTTGAAGTTGTCCACCGGGCGCTCACCTCCGCCTATGCGCAGATAGGCCGCCACGATGTGCGCCTTCCCGTCGCGCACGAGGGTGACGATTCGCACCGTGTTTATCGACGTCGCGCATATCGCGTTCACGTCGGCGTGCTGCTTTACGACCTCCTCGCAGAGCGTCGAGCCGTTCGCCATAAGCCGCCTGTACAGCGCGTCCCAGTCGTCCACCGACTCGGCGCGTATCTTCTCGACGCCGTCGCCGTGGCTCGCGTCGGGCGGCTTTGCGATGAACTCGCCAAGACTCTCCGCAAACGCACGCAGCCCCGCCGCGTCGGTCTTCTCAAGCAGGATGAACTTCCGCGGCGCGTAGTCGTGGAACCGCTCAAGGAAGGCGGGCTTGTCCTCGAATATCCTCCACGCCGCGCGGTCGTTGAGCGCCTTCACATACTCGTTGTTTATCCCTCGGGTGAGGTAGCTTCGGCGCTGCGCCGCGCTCTTGTGCCAGAACTCGAACAGCTCGTAGTCCATGTATCCCGCGCCGTACTTCGCGCCGCAGACCGCCATGTCGCAGAGCACGACAAATTTCGGCTTGTGCGCGAGGCGCGCGCAGCGTCCCGCCGCCAACCGCATGTTCTTGTGGTTCATCGAGCGCAGACGGGCGAACAGATATTTTAGTGAAGGCATGATTTTCCTCCCCCGAATTTTCTGTGGTACCGGAGACCGGGGTCGAACCGGCACGTCCTTGCGGACAGCGGATTTTAAGTCCGATGCGTCTACCAATTACGCCACTCCGGCATACACCCTAACTTTAGCATTTTACCGCGATTTTGTCAACCGCGCGCGGCGCTGTCCCGACTATATTTTGCCGTCGATTCCGAACTTTACCCGCGCCTTGAACTTTTGCGGTGCGCGTGGTATAATCGGGTCGGCAAATTCAATTTTTCGGAGGGAATTATGAAAAAGACAGCCGTTCTTATCTACGATTCGTTTTGCAATTTCGAGCTTAGCGTCGCGCTCGAAGTCCTCGCCTTCGCCCAAAAAGAGATAACCGTCTTCGCCGCGACGAAAGCCCCGGTCAAAAGCGAGGAGGGACTGACCGTTCTTCCGGACAGGACGATTTTCGAGCCGGACATCGACGAGTACGACAGCCTTCTGCTCACCGGCGCGGCGGACATTCGGAGCGCCATCGAAAACCCGGACATCCTCGATTTTATAAGAAAGTTTTCCGACAAGGCAATAGGTGCGATATCCATCGCGCCGATACTGCTCGTAAAGAGCGGCGTCATGGGCGACCGCCCATTCATGGCGGGCATAAACAAGGAAGATCTGTTCGAGGAGGGGTTCACCGAGGCGGAGCTTGCCCGCCTCCACGGATGGGATGACAACCTGAAAGATCCGGTGGCGGAGGGCTATATCCTCTCGGGAAACATCCTCACGTCGGTATCCTATAACTTCGCGAAGTTCGGGCTTGCCTTCGGAAGAATGCTCGGGATAGATGTGTCCCCGAAGACCTTCGGTGTCTGACCGCTCTCCTCCCGCGGCTCAGCCGTCAAAATTCACAAATCCGCCCTATTGACAAGCGCCTGTCTTGGTTGTAATATTTAATAGTACACGCCCAAAAACCACATTTGAGGGAGGAACAGAAAATGAAAGCAGGAATAGGTACTTATTCATTCGGAGGCATCGAGAGCATGTTCGGTCTCGGCATGACCCTTCAGGAGAAGTTCCAGGCGATCGCCGACCTGGGTCTGAAGCAGGTCGAGCTGCTCAAGGCTGACCTCGACTGGAACACCAACGAGGAGATAAAGGCGGCTGCCAAGGCCACCGGCATTGAGATCACCTCCATCCACGCCGACCCGACCGAGGAGATAATCGAGCGCATGGCTGACCTCGGCGCGAAGGCGGTCATCTGCGCGTCCACCCCGTTCTGCAACAAGGCGGAGGCCATCGAGGTCGCGCACTGGCTTGACGAGTGGGCTGAGAAGGCTGAGAAGTACGGCATCAAGATAGGCTACCACAACCATTCGTCCGAGTTCTATATGAACGAGGGCAAGACCATCTGGGAGCACGTTGCGGACAACAGCTCGAAGTGCTTCTTCCAGCTCGACTGCGGCTGGGCGATGAACGCCGGCACCTATCCGCCGAGTCTCATCCGCCGCTATCCGGGCCGCTTCTGCGCCATCCACGTCAAGGAGAACAACAAGGTCTACGGACCGGGCGCTCAGCCGCGTTCGCGTCACGCCGAGGGCGGCGGACGTCCGCCCATGCCCGACATGACCAAGATGCCGCGCGAGGAGCGCGAGAAGATGCTCGAGCAGATGATGAAGAACTTCCCGAAGGGCGGTCCCGGAGGAAATATGCCGCATCGTCAGTGCAAGCTCGCCGACCCGACCTCCAACATCGACTGGAAGGAGATCAAGAAGGCGCTTGACGAGACTTCGCCGGACGCGTTCTGGATCATCGAGCGCGAGGAGTTCTACGATGACCATGACAAGTGCCTCGCGGACGACGCGAAGTGGCTCGCCGAGAACCTGTAAGTCACAACCGAACAACAAAAAGAGGAAGCCGAGGCTTCCTCTTTTTTTCGTCCTGTTTGCGGCTGACACGACGGCTTAAACTCGCCAAACGCGCCGCTTATCCGATGCTGTCCGCCAGAATCCGCGCCACATCAAGCGTCGAAACATCCGCGCCGTCCTGCAGGAACACCGTCGCGCGCACGACGATATTTCCCTTGCGGAGCAGCACCACGTCGTTGAACTCATCGACGGCGTAGACGTTAGCGTAGTCGGCGTCGATGTCCCCCACGCCCTCGTACTGCTCGAAGTCCGGCTTGTGTGAATCCTTGCGATAGTACTCGCCCGCGACGCTTGTCGCTATCCCGACGCTTGCCGTCTCGTGGTAGAACACCCGATAGCTGCCGTTAATCGACTCGCTCTCGGTACTGACGTTCGCCTGCTCGCTCCACTCGATGTTTCGCGGTGACACGATGTCCGACCACTCGCGCACGCGGTTGAGTCCCTTGCCCTGCATCGTCTGCCGATAATCGGTCACCTCGCCGGACACGAAGCCGCGCATCGTCGCAAAGGGCGGCTCGATGTCCGATTCGTCTATCGGCTTGCCGTCCGCGTTCTTCGCGACGACGAATCCGACGACGCAGACGACGATGAGCGCAATCTTTATCCAGTCGCGTATCTTCTGCCCCTTGCTTAAGCTCTCATTGTTCACGTTCTTCAGCCCCTTGCGAAGCTCGTCGACAAACACCCACACGAGCGCGGCAAGCAGTGCGGCCACCACCCACGTCCTAAGCCCGATGAGCGTCAGCCAGAAGCCGTCGCCGATGGTGCTGAGGATGAACAGGAGCAGCAGCATGCCGGTGAAAATCGCGGGCAGCATCGTCCAGATCTTGTCCGTCTTTTTCGCGGTCGTCGGTGCGGGATTCACGTTCTTTTTCTTCTTCTGTGCCATAAACTCACCTCAAATATTCATCGGGTATTGCCGCCGCCATCGCAAGCCCGCCGTCCTTCGACGGGTGCAGATGGTCGCCGCTGTCGTACTCCTCGCGCAAGCGCCAAATTCGTCACCCAGCCCATGAATGTCCCTTCTGTTTTTTCACGGTACAGGATAATTATATCACTCTTTGCCGCGCGCCGCAATCCCGATTTGCGCCGGTCCGTCCAGCTGCGCGCCGTCGTAGCCGAACCGCGAGCCGTGGCAGGGGCAGTCCCAACTTTTCTCGTCGCCGTTCCACACAAGCTCGCAGCCGAGGTGCGGACAGCGCGGCTCGACCAGCCACAGCCTGCCGTCGTCGTCGCGGTACGCGCCCACCTTGCGTCCGTTCGCCTCGATGTGCGCGGCTTCGCCCCTTTGCAATTCAACGACAAAGCCGTCCGGAGGCGCAAACGCGCCCCGCGCAAGGTGTTTCGCGCTCATCGCCGTCTCCTCCATCAGCATCCGCGCGCCCGCCGACGGTTTGAACCGCGCGGGGTCGAACAGCTCGGCGTACTCGCTCCGCCGACCGCACGCGAGGTCGGTGATTAGCCGCGCCGCGACCATGCTCGTCGTCATCCCCCACTTGCCGAAGCCGGTCGCGACCAGCCATCCGTCGGGCGCGGTCGGCGCGAACCGTCCGATGTACGGCACGCCGTCGACGGTGACGCAGTCCTCCGCGCTCCACGCGCCCACCTCGCGAAGCTCGGGAAAGTGCTGCGCCGCAAAGGCTCGGATCGCCTCATACCGCCCGTCGCCCTCCATCCCCGCGCGATGCGAGCTTCCGCCGATGAGCAGGCTGTCGGCAGAGCAGGGTCGAAGGGACACTCCCGCCTCCTCTATCCCGAGAAAAGGTTCGGAAATTCGGTGATTTCCACGCATTTCAAGCACATATTCCCGCTCCTGGTGCATCCGCATGAAGTAGAAGCCGGGGAAGTTCACAAACGGAAAGCGCGTCGCGAACACGACGATTTTCGCGTCCACCTCGCCGCCTTCGGTGCGCACCGACCGTCCGTTCACTTCCAAAACGCGCGAGTTCTCAAAGATTTTCAGCCGCCGAGCGAGCGCCGCCATGAGCTTAATCGGCTGAAAGGTCGCCTGACCGCCGAAGCGCAGTCCGAGCTTCGCAAACGACAGCCCAGTGTCCTCCGAAAGCTCGGCGTCAAACCCGCAAAGCCTTGCGGCGGAGCACTCCCGCTCGAGCGCGTCGCAGCCGACGTCGCCGCTCGCGTACAGCCACGTTCCGCAGTCGCGCAGCTCGAAATCTTCGTCAAGCGACCGCTCGAGCGCGCGGAAGTCGTCGATGGCGCGGCGGTTCGCCTCGGCGTAGAGCCTCGCCTGCTCCTGCCCGAACTTCTCGACCAGCCGATGATAGCACAGCCCATGCTGCGCGGTGAGCTTCGCCGTCGTCCGACCGCTTGTGCCACAGGCGATTCGACCGCTTTCGAGCAGCACGGTGTCCATCCCTGCTTTTACAAGAAAATGCGCCGTCAATAAGCCGCACAAACCGCCGCCTATCACGCACGCGTCCGACGAGATCCTGCCCTCAAGCGCGCCGAAAACCGGCATTTCGATGCCGCGAGTCCAGATAGTCTCCATGAAAAAAACTCCCCCTTTACAGGAGGAGTTTTTGCGGTTTTCGGTTGGAAAATACGGGCTTTGCGGCTAAAACATATGCGAATAGACGCTCTTTTCCTGCGACCATCCCTCGATCAGCTTTGCGCCGACCTCGCGCTCGTAGAAGGGTATCGCGTCCTGCGCCGCCCAGCCGATTATCGTGTAGCCGTAGCCCATGTCGCGCATATCGCGCAGGCAGAGCTTCAACAGCGCCGCTCCGATGCCGCGCTTTCGCATATCCTCGCGCACGCCGGTCGGTCCGAAGTATCCGCGCGCGGTCGCGTCGTAGCAGGCAAAGCCGACCACCTCGCCGTCCTTCACCGCCACCCAGCAGCGCGCGGGCGAGTCGACAAACGACTGCTCGCACTCGTGCGTCCAGCCGTCCGAGAAGTTTTCGCGGACAAATCCGAGCACTTTCCCCCTGCTCGGCGCGATAGGCCGAACAAATCGGATGCCTTCGAGGCTCGGTCTGGTGAGGTTCGGTTCGAGGTCGCAGCCGTAGAGATTTACCAGCATATCCGCCGATTCTTTTGCCATGATTTTGCCCTCCGAATCACTCGTCCTCGTGCGCGGTCACGGCGATGTGAAGCTCGTCGAGCTGCTTCTGCGTGACCTCGCCCGGCGCGCCCATCATCATGTCCTGCGCGTTCTTGTTCATCGGGAAGGGGATTATCTCGCGTATCGAATCCTCGCCCGCAAGCAGCATGACCATGCGGTCGACTCCCGGCGCGATGCCCGCGTGCGGCGGCGCCCCGTAGCAGAACGCGTTGTACATGGCGGGGAATTTCGCCTTGACGTCGTCCTCGCCGAGCCGCACCAGCTTGAACGCCTCGAGCATGATGTCCGGCTCGTGGTTGCGGACGGCGCCGCTGGACAGCTCCACGCCGTTGCACACGAGGTCGTACTGGTACGCGAGTATCGTCAGCGGGTCTACCTCGCCGGCAGCGGCCTTCTTGAGTATCTCAAGACCGCCGTTAGGCATGGAGAACGGGTTGTGGCAGAACTCAAGCTCGCCCGACTCCTCGCCTATCTCGTACATCGGGAAGTCGACTATCCAGCAGAATTCGTAGCACTCGCGGTCGATGTAGCGGTCGTCCGAAGCGCCGAGCTTTGTGCGGATGACACCCGCGGTCTTCTGCGCGGCGAGCTTCTGCGTGTTTGCCGAAAGCGCGACCATGTCGCCGTTATTCAGTCCCAGCTCGGCTACCACCTTGTCCTTTATCGGCGCGACGAACTTGGATATGCCGCCCACTACCTCGCCGTTTTCGTCGACGCGGAACCAGTACATCTTCTCGGCGGTCTGGACCTCGACGTCCGCCGCCAGCTTGTCCACCGCCTTGCGCGCCATCGAGCACTCGGGCGCTATGACCGCGTATATGTTGGCGCTGTCGAACGCGGGCAGACCGCAGTTTGCGAGAAGCTCGGTCGCGTTCTTTATCTCCAGCTTGATGCGCAGGTCGGGCTTGTCCGAGCCGTACTTCTCCATCGCCTCGGTGAAGGGGATGCGCTTGAACGGAGCCTTCGACGCGCGGTTGTATATTCCGAACTGCTCGAATATCGGCGGCAGAACGTCCTCTATCACCGCGAACACGTCCTCCTGCGTCGCGAAGCTCATCTCCATGTCCATCTGATAGAACTCGCCCGGCGAGCGGTCGGCGCGGGCGTCCTCGTCGCGGAAGCAGGGCGCTATCTGGAAGTAGCGGTCGATGCCGCTCGCCATGAGCAGCTGCTTGAACTGCTGCGGCGACTGCGGAAGCGCGTAGAACTTGCCCGGATGGTTGCGCGACGGCACGAGGTAGTCGCGAGCGCCCTCCGGACTGGACACGGTGAGTATCGGCGTGGTTATCTCGGTAAATCCGTGCTCGGTCATCGACTTGCGTATCGCCGAAACGACGTTGCAGCGGAGCAGGATGTTGTTCTTAACCTCGGGGTTGCGCAGGTCGAGGAAGCGGTACTTCAGGCGGGTCGCCTCGTCCGCCTCGCGGCTGCGGTTTATCTGGAAGGGCAGCTCGTTAAAGCGGCAGCGCCCGAGCAGTTCGATGCTCTCCGGCACGACCTCGATGTCGCCGGTGGGCAGCTTCGGGTTCTTGGACGCGCGCTCGCGCACAACGCCGTCCACCGCGACGGTAGACTCCTTGTTTATCGCCTTCATCTCGGCGATAAGCTCGGGGGTCTCGAGCACGACCTGGGTCGTGCCGTAGAAGTCGCGCACTATCGCAAACGCCAGCTCCGCGCCCACTTCGCGCAGATTCTCAAGCCATCCGCAGATGCGAACCTTCTTTCCCGCGTCGCCTATGCGAAGCTCTCCGCAGTTGTGTGTTCTCGACTGAACCATATCAAAAACGCCTCCAAAACAGTGATTTTACAGACTTATTTCTCGATTATCAGCGGCGGGACAGTCTCGCCGTCAAGCGTGTCGCGCACAAACTTCGCCGCGTCTGCCGCGTTAATCCGCTGCTGCTCGCCCGAGCGCATGTCCTTGAGCGACACCTCGCCCGCAGCCTCCTCATCCTCGCCGATTATCACGACAAACGGCACGCCGAGGCGGTTTGCGTAGTTCATCTTCGCCTTGAACTTCTTCTTCTCGAAGTAGAGCTGCGCCTTGAGTCCCGCGGCGTGCATCGCGTTTGCCGCCTCTATCGCGCTTTTCGGCGAGTCGACCATCGGCATTATCAGCACGTCGCAGCCGCTCTTTCTTCCGTCGGTGTCCACAAGTCCCATGTCGCAGAGCGCCCAGAACAGGCGGCTCAGTCCCACCGATATGCCCACGCCGGGCAGCTTCTGCTTTGTGTAGTGCGACGCGAGATTGTCGTATCGTCCCCCTGAACACGGCGAGCCTATCTCGGGGTAGTCGATGAGCTGCGTCTCGTACACAGTGCCGGTGTAGTAGTCGAGTCCGCGCGAGATGGTGAGGTCGATGAGGAAGTTCTCGTCGGGCACGCCGAACGCACGAACGCCATCGACCACCGCTGAAAGCTCGCTAAGACCCTCGTCGTAGAGCGCGTTGATGCCGCGGCGACTCTCGAGCGCCTTCAGCGTATCGTCCGCGCTTCCGGACGACGACGCCATGAACGCGAGTATCTCGTCCGCCTTGTCCGACGGCACGCCCGCGTCGTCGACAAGGATGCCGCGCACCTTGTCCGCGCCTATCTTCTCCAGCTTGTCCGCCGCGCGCATTATCTCCGCCGCCTTGTCGCCCAGTCCCAAAATCTCGTAGAAGCCGGTCAGCAGCTTGCGGTTGTTTATGCGTATCCTGAATCGGGTCAGACCCCACTCGGTGAATATCTTGTAGATTATCGCGGGCATCTCGGCGTCGTTTATCACGTCCAGCTCGCCGTCGCCCACCACGTCGATGTCCGCCTGGTAGAACTCGCGGAAGCGTCCGCGCTGCGGGCGTTCGCCGCGGTAGACGCGTCCTATGTGGTAGCGCCGGAAAGGGAACGCGAGCTCGCCGTAGTGCTGCGCGACATACCTCGCAAGCGGGACGGTCAGGTCGAAGCGCATTGCGTAGTCCGAACCGCCGTTGGCGTTGGACACCGAATATATCTGCTTGTCGGTCTCGCCGCCGCCCTTTGCGAGCAGTATCTCGCTCGGCTCCATGACCGGCGTGTCGAAGGGCAGGAAGCCGAAGCTCTCGTACACCCTCTCGAGCGTCTTTTTCATCCGCTCGAACTGAAGCTGCGCGCCGGGCAGCAGCTCCACAAAACCGCTCACCGTGCGCGGCGTTATTATCTCTGACATACGCAACTCCTCATTTCAGGGTTCTTACTCGTTCTCATCGCCGAACTCGTCCTCCTCGATGTACCTGTGCCGGTACACCCACGAGTCGGGGTCAAGCTCCTCATCAATGCCCATCTCGTCGAGCAGACGGCGGTACTCGTCGTCGGTCAGCTTCTCGTACGGCATTGAGATGTATCGGTGCTGCCACTCGAAGCTGTGATCCTCGTCGGGCAGCCGGTAGAGGTCAAAGCCGACGAACATCTCGTTGTTCTCCCGTCTCGCGAGCAGCGCCGCATCCGCTCCCGACTGCTTTATCGCCACGCAAGCCGTGCGGTTGCGTAGGTTCGCGAGCACCCTCAGCTCGGGCGCGCCCATCGACGCGGCTGCGCGGGACGCGTACTCGACAAGCGTCGGCAGGTCGTCGTAGGGATGCAGCGGCGGGCGGACGAAGTAGTTCTTCATCAGGAAATATTTCTTTCCGCCGTGAAACCAGTTTTCGCCCGGCGTGTGACCGTGATACTTCTTCCCACGCTGAATTATCTCCGCGTCGAAGGGCAGCACGGCGTCCCGCGTCAACACGCACGCGCCGACTATCGCCCCGCTTTCGCGCAGGCGCAGCACCCACGTCTCGCCCGCGCTGAGATATCGCTCGATCTCGTCCTCCTCCGGGTATTCGTCGATGAACATCGGGTCGTCAGCCATCCGCGCGTCGGAGTACATTCGCAGAAGTTCGTCAAACAATTCGGGCGACGCACGGTCAAGCCATGTATCGCCCAGCGCGCGGTGAACTTCCTCCCCCGCCTCGACGCCCTCGACAAGCCGATAGTGCCGCTCGTACTCACGGATGCCCATCGCCTCGCAGTCGTCCAGCCGGGTCATATCCTCTGTCATGCCTGCCTCGGTCGTGATTACTTTCCGCGCGCGACGTTGCGCCAGTCGAGGTCGCCGCGCTCGAGTCCGAGCACCAGCATCTCGGCGGTGGCGACGTTGGTAGCCATCGGCACGGTGTTGAGGTCGCACAGACGGAGCAGGCTGTCTATCTCGCCCGCCGGCGTGTTCGCAAGCGGATCGCGGAAGAAGAGCACCATGTCTATCTCGTTGTATGTGATGCGCGCGCCTATCTGCTGGTCGCCGCCCTGGTTGCCGGTGAGGAAGCACTGCACCGGAAGCCCGGTCGCCTCCGCGACCATCTTGCCGGTGGTGCCGGTGGCGCAGAGCGTATGCTTTGAAAGTATGCCGCAATAGGCGATGCAGAACTGGACCATAAGCTCCTTCTTCTCGTCGTGTGCGATGAGAGCTATGTTCATGTATTTTTCTCCTTTCTTGTCTCCCTGCCGTTTACCTTCACCTTTGATAGACCTTCTATTTCAAAAACTCCGGTGCGAGCGCCACCCGCTCACCCGCGATCCGACGCGCGATGCGCAAGTATGCGGCGGCTGCTCCGTCGGTGCGCATTAGCACCAGCGGTTCGCCCCGGTTGGAGCTGGAGATGACCCGCTCGTCTTCCGGCACAACGCCGAGAAGCGGGATGCCGACCGCGTCTATCGCGTCGTCGGCGTTTGGCGCGTCCCCTCTCGCCATGAGCGACGGGCGCGCGCGGCTGAGTATCAGCCTGAGATCCTGGTTCTTCGGTCCGAGGCTCTCGAACAGCCTCGCCGCGGCCTCCGCGTCCCGAAGGCTTGTGCGGTCGGGCGTCGCGACGATCATTCCCATCGCGCCGACCTTGGCGGCGGCACGCACCGTCTCGCCCAGTCCCGCCGGACAGTCGACGATGCAGAAGTCGAACCTGCCCGCGGCGTAGGTGATGAGCGCCGGAAGCACCGCCGTCTCCTCAGCGGAGAGCATCGGCGGCGCGGCGAGCAGAAACAGTCCCGGGATGTCGGGGTGTTCGACCGCCGCGTCGCGCAGGGCGGCGTCGCGCCGAAGCACATCGCCGAGGTCGAGCGCGGTCACGTCGGTCATTCCGAGCGGGATGTCGAGGTTGCGAAGTCCCACGTCCGAGTCGACGCAGAGCACTCGGAAGCGCATGGAGGCAAGGCAGGCGGCGACCCCCGCAACAAGCGAGGTCTTTCCGACGCCTCCCTTTCCGCTCGCGACAAACACAGCCTTCCCCACTTGAAAACGCCCTCCAAAAGACAATCTCCCAATTATAGGTTGATTATAACAGGTTTGGTGAGCATTTACAAGCGGTTTTTAGGCAAAATTTCGGGTAAAATTGAAAAAGTTTCATACATGCCGCGCCGTTATTCAGTCGATGAGCGCTCCTTCGTCGTGCACCGCGTCGAACGAGCTGTCGGTGCGGAAGTAGGCGTCGAAGATGTCCCGCGCGACCGAGCCGATTATCGAGCCTTTGCCCGCGTGCTCGACCACCACCGCCACCGCTATCTGCGGGTCGTCGTATGGCGCGAACGCGACGAACACGCCGGTAGGCGAGCCGCTTCCGGTCTGCGCGGTGCCGGTCTTCGAGCCGACGTCTATCGGGTAGTTGCCGAAGGTCGCGACCGCGCTGCCGCTGCGCGACACCTGAAGCATTCCCTTTTTCACCGTCTCGCGCGTCTCGTCGGATATGTCGACGACGGAGAGCACCTTCGGCTGATATTCGCTTATAGTCGATGAGTAGTCGTAGGTGCGCACCGATTTCAGCAGATGCGCCTCCAGACGCTCGCCGTTCGGGTTGACGAGCGACGCGACATACACCGCCATCTGAAGCGGGGTGAACAGGTTGTCCGACTGTCCGATGGCAGCCGCGAGCGTGTCGCCGCCGTACCACGTTCCGCCGCCAGCCTCGCGCTCCTCCTTGCCGGCGAGTATGCCGGTGTACTCGGGCAGCTCGACTCCGGTCGCCTCGCCCAGTCCGAGCATCTTGGCGTAGGTGTTCATGCGGTCGATGCCGCTGAGACGACCGACCTCGTAGAAGAAGTAGTTGCAGCTCACGCGTATCGCGTCGACTACGTTTATCAGTCCGTGGCTGCCGCGATAGTTCAGGTATATCTCGCACGCCGGCTGATAGCCCTGATAGTAGGTGTAGATGCCCTTTGTCATTATCCGCGTGGACGGGGTTATCACGCCGCTCTCGAGCGCGGCGACGGCGGTGGACGGCTTGAAGGTCGAGCCCGGCTGGTAGAGTCCCATGAACGCGCGGTTGTTCATCGGTCCGAGCGGGTCGGCGAGCAGGTCGGAGTAGTCCTCGTTAAAGGTTTTGAGCGAGTAGGTCGGGTAGTTTGCCGCGGCGAGTATCTCGAAGTTCTTCACGTCGATTACCACCGCCGCGCCTCCCGCGACGTCGGCGGCACCTCCGGAAAGTCCCGCCTCGCCGAGCGACTTTATCTCCTCGATGCGCGCGGCGAGCGACTTTTCCGCGGTCTCCTGAAGGCTTATGTCGATGGTCAGCATCACGTTGCTGCCCGGCTCGGGCTCGGTGGAGTAGACCACTCCGGTGACGCTTCCCGACTCGCTGCGCTCCTCCACGCGGACGCCGTCCTTGCCGCGCAGGATGTCCTCAAACGCCTTCTCCACGCCGTCTCTGCCGACAGTTGCGTCGAGGGGGTATCCCTTCTCCCTGTACTCCTCCACCTCGTTTTCGTATATCGAGGTGACCCGTCCGAGCAGATTCGCGGCGCTGTCCGTCTCGTACTGCGGCACCGTCTCGGTCAGTATCTCCACGCCGGGCAGGTCGCGCTCGGCAACGACCGAGATGAACCGCTCGTTCACGTCGGAGGCGAAGACATAGCTCGGTATGTTCAGCGCTATGCGCGCGCTGCGGATGTCCAGCTCCCACCGCACGGCGAGTATCCCGCGCGCCGTCTGCGGGTCGGTGTCCGCGTCCAGTTCGTACTCCTCGTACAGCTTCGCGGCGAGCTCGTCGGGGGCGAGCTTCTCCTGCCAGCCCTCCCGCTCGTCGGCGGATATTATCTCGAGCGCCGCGAGGAAGCGACCCATCCGAGACGCGCCGACGGTCGACTCGTTCGAATACATCCACCTGTTCATCACGCGCGACCAGACGAGCGGGAAGTTCGTCTCCCACTCCACGCCCTCGCTCTCGGCAGCCGCGACCAGTCCCGCCGCGATCTCGTTTTCCCGTCCGGAGGGCAGCAGCTTTGTGTCGAAGCCGATGTTGTAGGCTATGCGGTTGGTTACCAGCTTTCTGCCGTAGCGGTCGACTATCTCTCCGCGCGTGGCGGGCACCTCTACCGTGCGGGTTATGCGGCGCTCGCTCTCCTCCGACCAGACGAGTCCGTTGACTATCTGAAGGTCGTAGAGGCGTATTATCATGATAAACGCCGCGGCGACGGTCAGCGCGGCGAGCGCGACCACTCGTCGCATGAGCTTTCGTCCCTCCAAGGCTGTCCCTCCTTTCGTCAGATTTCGGATGTATTACTCCTCGATGCCGCCGCTTGCCTTTGCGAGCAGGCGCACCGGAAGGTACACAAGCGGCGTGACGGCGGTCGAGTAGGCTATCTCGGGCAGTCCGACGCGCAGCATGGCGAACAGTCCCGCCCGCCCGGGCAGCCACATTATCAGTATGAAAAACAGCACGCACGCCGCCGCGTTTATCGCAAGCGACAGCAGCATCGCGACCGCCAGCTTCTTGCCCATCAGCTGAGCGCAGAGCATTCCCGACGCGAAGCCGCCGCAGGAGTAGACAAGGGCGTAGAGCAGCTCCACGCCGGTGTTTGTAGCGTACATGAACGCGCCGAGCAGTCCGCCGCATATCGCGCCCGCGGCAGCGCCCTCGAACATTCCGATGCACACCGCAAGCCCTCCGAGCAGCAGCGGCGTTATCCCGAATATCTCGAGGCGCGAGAAGACGTACTTCTGCATCACGGCGGTCATCACCGCGAGCGCGGCGTAGAGCGCCCATTTCATCACCAGAGCGAGCTTTGCGTTTATCTCCATGGCGTCACTCGTTTATGTCGAAGTCGGTCACGACGAACACCTGCACAAGCGACTCGAAGTCGACCGACGGCTCGATGACCGCGTAGCTTCCCGCGCCGCTCTCCGACGGATAGACATCGCTTATCTTGCCTATCACCAGTCCCGCGGGATAGACCTCGCCCACGCCGCTGGTAAGCACCGTGTCGCCGTTTAGCAGCACCGCGCTCTCGGGGAAGTAGGCGAGCTTGAGCTTGCCGTCGTACATAAGCTCGAAGTCGCCGAGCGCGGTGGCAACGTCGCCGGTGCGGTATATCTTCGCGCCGACCGAGGTGGTCGTGTCGATGACTGTGGACACCACCGCCCAGTTCTCCCCCGCCTCGGTTATCTGTCCGACGAGGAAGCCCTCCGAGCTTATCACGCAGTCGAATTTCTCCACGCCGTCGCCGGTGCCCTTGGATATGGTGAAGGTGGACTCCCAGTTCGAGCTGCCGCGGCTGACGATGTTCGCCATCTCGACATCGAGGTCGTTTCGCGCCTGGGTGACGCCGACAAGCTCGCGAAGGCGCTCGTTCTCCTCCACCAGCTGCTCGCCCCTGCGGACGTCCGCCTCCATGTCGGCTATCCGTTTGCGAAGACGCTCATTCTCCGCCTGAAGCTCCTCAAACTCGTAGTTTCGCGCGTACATCTCCTCGAAAAAGCCGCTTATGCCGTCGGCAGCCGAGCGGAAGGGGGTCGCCAACACCCCGAAGATGTTCGCCACCGGACTGGACTCACCCTGCACCGCGAAGCTGAGCACGCCCATCACTATTATCAGCGCGAGCACCACCGCAAGGCTTATCACAGCCTTGTTATGAAGCAGTTTCTTCACGGTGCTCGCCCCCTCTCAAAATCAGATCAAAGCAATTCTATGCCGAACTCGCCGAGTATCGACGCGGTGTCTGCCATCGGCAGCCCGACCACTCCGAAGTAGTCGCCGTCGATGTGCCGCACGAGCAGCGAGCCGAGTCCCTGTATGCCGTAAGCCCCCGCCTTGTCCAGCGGCTCGCCGGTCGCGACATATCGCCTAAGCTCGTCGTCGGTTATGTCGCCGCGAAAGTTCACGTCGGTTATCGACAGCCGCTCGGCGGAGTGCTCGCCTCGACGCGCCGCGACGCAGCTCATCACCTGATGCGTCCGCCCGACGAGGCGTTTCAGCATTGCAAACGCGTCGTCCGCGCCGCGCGGCTTGCCGAGTATCGCGCCGTCGAGCACGACTATCGTGTCCGCCGCGAGCACGACACGGTCGGGATGAGCCGTCGACACCGCCGAGCACTTGGCGGCGGCGCTTCGCCGCACGAAGTCGTGCGCGTCCTCGCCGACAGCGGGCAGCGGCTCGGCCGCGTCGGGCACTATCACCTCAAACTCGCAGCCCACGTGCGTCAGCAGCTCCCGACGGCGCGGTGACGAGCTCGCAAGAATGATTTTCTCCATTTTCTTCCTGTTTTACCCCTTTTTTACCTGCCGGTGGAGCCGAATCCCTTTGTTCCGCGGTCGGTCAAGCCAAGCTCCTCCACCTCGTTCGGCTCGCCCGCGGCGTACGGAAGCAGCAGCAGCTGGCAGACGCGGTCGCCCGGCTGTATCGTGTACGGCTCGCTCGACGTGTTCACGAACCACACCTGCATCTGTCCGCGGTAGTCCTCGTCTATCACGCCGACCGAGTTTGCCATCGTCAGTCCGTGCTTTACGCCGAGGCTCGAGCGCGAACAGAGCAGCCCGACAAATCCGTGCGGTATCGCGACGGCTATCCCGAGCGGTATCCCCGCCCGCGCGCCCGGTTCGATGGTCACGGCTTCGTCGAGCGCGGCGTGTAGGTCGAGACCCGCCGCTCCGTCGGACGCGCGGTAGGGCGCGGGCACGACGTAGCCGCCCTCGGTCGGGATAAACTTGAAATCGAGCTTCAGTGTCATTTTACTCCACTCCTCTGTAATACAGTCCTCGAGTATACTGCGCGGGTTCCTGAGCGTCCGGCTCGCCGCGGTATGCCGCAAGCACGTTCTCCGCCTCGCGCGGGTTTTCGGTGGTGAGCATCAGGCGGAAAACGTCCACGCAGAGCGACGCGCAGTCGTCCCGCTTGTCCGCGAGCCACAGCTTCTGCGAGTTGAATATCTCGCTGCGACCGCCCTCCGCGTCGAGAAACGGGAAGCGCGCGCCGGTGCGGTCGACCAGGTTGTGCGCCGAGCTTCCGTTTTCGCCGAGCCGTCGGGCGGTGACCATAAGCGGCAGCCGTCCGTAGGCGATGAGTTCGAGCGGCAGCGGCGAGCTTAGCGCGCGTATCTGTGGGAAAGTCATCTCGAAGCTGAGCGTCGCCGACTCGAAACCCTCGGCGGCTATCCGCTCGAGCGCGCGCGAGTTTGTGATGTTCAGACCGTAGTCGCCGCGCAGCTTGTATCCCCGCTCGCGCGCGACCTCGATGAGCCCGATGTTGCCGACGAGCAGCTCGTCCACCCCGCTCATCCGAAGCTCTCCGAGCGCGAAGGTGAGTTCGCCCATCTCGGTCGGATGCACTATGCGCGGCGGCACGGCTGCGAGTTTCGTTACCTTCATTATGTCGCGTACGCGGTCGGGCGAACGGAGCAGCTCGCCGACCGGAAGATATATCAGCTCGGGCCGGCGGTCGAGCATACGGTCGCGTGTATGAGCGATCGGTCGAGCCAC
>CAMNWZ010000020.1 GCA_946566645.1 uncultured Clostridia bacterium | reverse complement strand
GGACCGACCGCTTCGCTCGCAATAAATACGACAGCGCGATTTATAAAAGGCACCTCCGCAAATGTAATGTAGAGCTTCATTACGCAGCCGAGCATATACCGGAAGGCCCAGAGGGCATAATCCTTGAGAGTCTTATGGAAGGGCTCGCAGAATATTACTCCGCCGAGCTAAGCCAGAAAATCAGGCGCGGGATTCGCGAGAGCGCGCTGAAAGGAAAGGCGACCGGCGGCAATATCGCGCTCGGTTATAAGATAGGACCGGACAAATCTTTTATAGTGGACGAGAAAGAAGCGGAAGCCGTAAGAATGATTTTCGATATGTTCGTTCGGCAAAAGCCAAACTCCGAAATTTGCAGATACTTGAACGACCTCGGTATAAAGACAAGCCGTGGCAATCCCTTTACAAAAAGCTCCATACCCCGTATAATACAAAATGAAAAATATATCGGGGTCTACAAGTGCGGCGACATTCGGATTGAGGACGCCGTTCCCGCCATTGTGTCGAAAGAGGTCTTTGCTATGGCGCAAAAAGAAAACGCCCGCAGGCGCACCAGTAAACAGGCGGCGCTTCCGCGAGCGGAATATTTATTGTCCGGTAAATTGTTTTGCGGGCATTGCAAAAAGAAAATGACAGGAGTAAGCGGCACCGGCCGACGCGGCGGTAAGTTTTACTATTATTATTGCCCGACGGCCAGGAGTAAAAAGGGGTGCGATAAAAAGCACGTCCCGAAAGACTGGCTCGAGGATTTGGTCGTCGCCGAAACGCTGGACCATATTCTTAGGCCGGACGCCTTGAAGTACATCGCAAACGCCTGTTATGAGATTCAGCTTAAAGACAAGACGGGCGATGAGGAAGTGGAGTTTTTCCGGCGTAGAATTGCCGAAAACAAAAAAGCCCTTGACAACACGCTAAAAGCGATAGAGTCCGGCGTCGAGACAATGACGCTGCCGGTACGCCTGAAAGAGTTAGAGTTGGAACGCTTGCAGCTTCATGACGAGCTAAAGGCCGCAGAGGCGAGGAAGGTCGTTCTCACGCCCGAGCATATCGAGTTTATGCTTATGCAATACGCGGAAAAGGGAGAGGACGAGCAAGCCTACAAGAAAGAAATAATTGAATGCTTTGTGTCAGAGGTTTACCTTTACGACGACAAGCTCCTCATATACTACAATATCAATAAGAATCACCCCGAGCTTGCTAAGTCCGACCTCGCGCTGTTAGAGTCTGACGGGTTCGACCAGCGCGACGACGCCTCCACCAGAAAACAGGCTTTGCCAGACGGCAGAGCCTGTTTTTCTATGTTGCAAGTCTTTGGCATCTATGCTATACTTAGAAAACCGACACGCGCTATCCTATGCGCCGAGCACAAAATGCAATAATGCACACTGAAAAGAGGTCAAATTATAATGCAAAACACCGTTTTGGTCAACCGAATCTACCGTCATTTCAAGGGAGACTACTACATCGTGGTCGGCATCGCGAAGCACTCGGAGACCGAGGAGGAGATGGTCGTCTACCGCCAGCTCTACGGTGCGGGCGAGCTCTGGGTGCGTCCGATGAGCCTGTTTATAAGCGAGGTGGATCACGAGAAGTACCCCGACGTGAAGCAGAAATACCGCTTTGAATTGCAGGATATATCGAGCGTAAAGTGATAGATTGCTTGCATATAGAACAAATATAGATACATTCAGAACTGAAATGTGAGGATACGCAGCATGATAGATGTTGAAAACTACATAGCCGAAATCACCGCAAAACTGCGCGCGAAGTTCGGCGAGCGGCTCGTGTATGTCGGGTTGCAGGGAAGCTACCTCCGCGGCGAAGCGACCGACACCAGCGACGTCGACGTCATGGTGGTGCTCGACCGACTGGGTGTTGACGACCTGGACGATTATCGCGCGATAGTGAAGTCGCTGCCGCGTCCCGACCTGTCCTGCGGGTTCATCTGCGGCGAGGATGACCTCGCGAAGTGGAACCCACTCGAGATATGCCACCTGCTTCACACCACCCGCGACTGCTTCGGCTCGCTTGCGGAACTTGTACCGGACCACGACGAGCGTGACCTGCGAAACTTCGTGAAGATGAGCGTGAACAATCTATACCATGAGCTGTGCCACGGCTATATCCACGCTGACCGCGCCGAGTTTGCGGGACGGCTGCCCGCCTTGTATAAGAGCACGTTCTTTGTCCTGCAAAACCTGCACTGCCTGCGCGGCGGAGAGTTCGCTCATAGCAAGAAGCAGCTGCTGTCGATGCTTGACGGAGCTGACCGAGAGGTACTCGACCGCGCGATGAGGCTGTCCGCCGGTGAGGACTTCGATTTTTCGGACGACTACCGACTGATATTCGACTGGTGTCGCGATACTCTGCGCAAATTGTGACCGTACGCCTTTCAAACTTCCAAAAACGACGAGTTATGATACAGCTCGTCGTTTTTTTGCGTTGATACTTGAAAATATTTGTGGTACAATTAATAAGTAAAGTTATATTCTTCGGCTGTGCAGACGGAGAGGAGGAGACTGAATGCAAAACGGAGATCAGAAACTCGCCGTGCTCATCGACGCGGACAATATTCCGGGTCGCAGCATCAAGGCGATTATGGAGGAAATAGCCATCTACGGCACGCCGACGATAAAGCGCATCTACGGCGATTTTACCAAGCCGGAGCTCAGCGGATGGC
The DNA here is from genome assembly GCA_946566645.1 of uncultured Clostridia bacterium. Lineage (GTDB taxonomy): Bacteria > Bacillota > Clostridia > Oscillospirales > JAAYOS01 > CANRIN01. The sequence continues at coordinate 17,746 of CAMNWZ010000020.1, read as the reverse complement.
GCAGCGAGATGCTGGAGGTCGGTATCCTGCCGGTGCAGCACTTCGGATACACGGTCGGCAAAAACTCGACCGACACGGCAATGATAATCGACGCTATGGACATTCTCTACGGCGAAAACGTGGACGGATTCTGCATCGTGTCCAGCGACTCGGATTTCACGCGGCTTGCGCTGAGGCTGCGCGAGAGCGGCGTGAAGGTGTTCGGGTTCGGCGAGAAGAAGACGCCGCAGCCCTTCCGCGTCGCCTGCGACAAGTTCATCTACATCGAGGTGCTGACCGGAGCGAGCACCGCAGCCGCGCCGACCGCCCCGCGCCGTCGCACGAGCGGAGGCAAGGTGCCCAAGGAGACGGTGGAGGGCATCCTCTCGACGATACACGACATAGGCGACGAGAACGGATGGGTGTTCCTCGGCGAACTCGGCAATCTGCTGCTCAAGAAACAGCCCGACTTCGACCCGCGAAACTTCGGCTTCCGCACGCTCACGCCGCTGGTCAAGTCGATACCCGAGCTGGAGGTGGACGAGCGGGACACCAACAATCCGGCGATAAAGCACATCTACGTCCGCGAGCGGATGGGCTGAGATGGGCAGGATGGGAAAGATACTCGCGGTCGTCGCGCTGCTCGCGGTGCTTGTCTGCATCGAGCTGTGGCGCTCCAATCGCACGATAGACAGGGAGATAATCGGCATCACGCGCTCGGACATTCCCGCGGGATTTGACGGCTTTCGCATCGCGCATGTCAGCGACTTGCACAGCGCGCAGTTCGGCGAGGACAACTCGAAGCTCGCCGCGCTGATAGCCGAGGAGCAGCCGGACATCATCGTCATAACCGGCGACGCGGTGGATAAGCCGTGGGACGACCTGGACGCGCTCGAGCGCACGGCAGCTGCGTTTACTGCGATCGCGCCGACCTACTGCGTCCCCGGAAACCACGAGTACAAGCGGGCGGAGGGCGAGAGCGCGAACATCTCCGACGTGGTGAGTCATCTTGAAAACGCGGGCGTGACGGTGCTTAGGAACCAGGCGGTCGAGCTTGAGCGAAACGGCGACCGCATAACGCTGCTCGGCATCGACGACCCGAACGGACGCGCCGACCAGATACCGATGGAGGACGCGGTGAGGCTCGCGCACGAGCACTATGGGAACGACTTCATCCTCATGCTCAACCACCGCTATTCGCGCGCGGAGGAGGCATCGGCGTGCGGGGTGCAGGTGATGCTCGCGGGTCACGCGCACGGAGGGCTTATCCGCCTTCCGTTCACCGACGGGGTGATAGGACCGTCGTTTGTGTGGTTTCCCAAGCACACTAACGGACTTTATGACATAGACGGAATGTCGCTTGTTTCAAGCCGAGGACTCGGCAACGCGGGATGGACGCGGAGAATGTTCAACCGTCCGCACCTGCCGATAATCGAGCTTCATATTAAATAGACAGAACAAAAAAGAGGGTAAGATATGGTAGTTAAGGGTTGGCTGCTGAGAAAAAACAACAAAGAGGCGGAGGACAGACTCTGCGAAAACGGCGTACCGAGGCTCGCGGCGCGCGTGCTTTCCGCACGAAAATTCCGCGAGGCGGGTGGCGTCAAACAGTTTATGCGGCGCAGCCTTGACGAAGTGCCCGATCCGTTCACCCTGCGCGACATGGACAGGGCGGTGGCGAGGTTGAGGCTCGCGCGCGACCGAGGGGAGAAGGTCGCGGTCTACGGAGACTACGACGTAGACGGAATAACCGCCGCCTGCCTGCTTAAAGAGCGCCTGGAGCTGTTCGGGCTGGAGGTCGAGACCTGCATACCCACTCGCGGCGAGGACGGCTACGGCGTTGCGAAGAAGCTGATAGACGCGCTTGCGGCGGACGGAGTGAAACTGATGATAACCGTAGACCTCGGCATCACGGCGGTGGAGGAGGTCGAGTACGCGCGCACGCTCGGCATGGACATGATAATCACCGACCATCACGAGTGCCCCGAGCGGCTGCCCGACGCTGTCGCGGTTGTCGACCCGCTGCGCTCGGGCGGAAGCTGTCCGTTCTGTGCGTTTGCGGGGGTGGGAGTTGCGTTTATGCTTGCGCTCGCGTTGGAGGGCAGGGACAAGCTGGAGGAGCTGGCGGACGCGGTCGGCGACCTGTTCGCGATAGGCACGATAGCCGATGTCATGCCGATGCACGGAGCGAACCGAGTGCTCGTCGCGCGGGGACTTGAGCGGATAAACCGCGAGCCCCGCCCGGGGATAAAGGCGCTCATGCAGCTGTCGCTCGTCGAGCAGCGAAAGGTGGACGAAAACGCCATAGGCTACTCGCTCGCGCCGAGGATAAACGCCGCCGGTCGAATGGGAAGCGCCGCGGACGCCGCAAATCTGCTGCTCGCCCGCGATCCGGCGGAGGCGTCGGTGCTCGCCGAGCGTCTGGGGGAGATGAACCGCGAGCGACAGCGGATAGAGAACGAGATGTTCGACGAGATAGCCGCCCGCGCGGAGAGCGAGCTTGAGGACGACACGCTGCCGATCGGCTGCACCCGCGCGCTCGTCATGTCCGGTCACGGATGGTATCAGGGCGTGGTGGGCATCGTCGCCAGCCGAATGAGCGAGGCGTTCAGCCGTCCGGTGTTTCTGATATGCGTCGAAAACGGGGTGGGACGCGGGTCCGGACGCAGCTTCTACGGCGTGAACATCCTCGAAATAATGCGCCGCGCGCAGCATATATTCGAGAGCTGGGGCGGACATGAGTACGCGGTCGGCTTCACGATACGCGAGGAGAACATACCGATATTTGCCGAGATAGTCGGCGAATACTCGCCCGCCTTGAGCCCGGCGCACATCGAGGTGGACGCGGAACTCAACCCCTGCGAGCTTGAACCGGAGCTGGTCGCGGGACTTACGGTGCTCGAACCGTACGGAGCGGGCAACCCGCCGCCGCTGTTTCTGCTAAAAGGCGTCGAGCTGTCCGAAGTCGTCCCGCTCGGCACCGGACGCGGCGTGCGCATGCGGATAAACGTCGGCGGACGCAGTTTTCCCGCGATATACTTCGGACGGGACGCGCTTCAGAACGACTTCGGCGAGGGCGACCGCGGCGACGTGATAGTGGCGCTCGAGGCGACGCTCGCGGAGGAGCGCGGCGAGGTGCGGATGATACTCGAGTCGATGCGTATGCCGCCGGACGAGTTCGGCAGATTTGTCCGCGAGGTAGAGGTGTTCCAACGGTTTCGGGCGGGTGAACGGATAAGCCCGTCGGAGGCGAGCCGGCTGATGCCGAGCGCTCGGGAGGCGGTCGCCGTGCTGCGCTACCTTCGCCTGAACGCTGACGAAAACGGCGAGGCGCACGCGCGGATATCCTCCTTCTGCCTGAGAATATGCCGCGCGGAGAAGCTGGAAGTCTGCTACGGAAAGATACTGACCGTGCTCCGCGCTCTTGCGGAAAAGGAGCGTTTGGAGTATAATTTCGAGGGAGAGACGATATCGGTGCGGCTCGGACCGAAGGCGCCGGTCGACCTCAACACCGCGCCGACGATCGTACGGCTGCGCGAGCTTATCTGTCAGACGAAGGGAGGCTTTGAGGATGGCGATGACCATTGAGGACGTAAACGCGCGGTTTGAGAGCTTTATCGCGCGTTTTTCACAGGCACACCCGCAGGACGCGGATCGCGTGCGAAAGGCGTATGAGTATGCGCGCGACGCACACGAGGGACTTGTGCGGCTGTCCGGAGAGCCGTATATAATGCACCCGCAGGCGGTGGCGGAGATAGTCTTCGAGATGGGTCTCGACGCGGAGAGCGTCATGGCGGCGCTGCTTCACGACGTTATCGAGGACACGCCGCACAGCTACGCGGAGATAGAGCGCGAGTTCGGCGCCGATGTCGCGCAGCTGGTGGAGGGAGTCACCAAGCTGACCCGCACCAAGTACACCTACAAAGAGGACGAGCAGATGGAAAATCTGCGCAAGATGTTCCTCGCCATGGCAAAGGACATCCGCGTCATACTCGTCAAGATAGCCGACCGACTTCACAATATGCGCACGTCGGGGGCGTGGAGCGAGCCGAAGCGCCGCGAGAAGGCGCTGGAGACGATGGAGATATACGCCCCGCTCGCGCACCGTCTGGGCATATCCAAGATAAAGTGGGAGCTTGAGGACATAGCGCTCCAGTGCCTCGACCCCATCGGCTACAAGGAAATAACCGACGAGCTTGAGAAGCGGGAGAAGAACTACTCGCACTTCCTCGAAAACATCACCACGCAGATACGCGAGGAACTGGAGGCAAACGGCATAAAGGCGGAGCTTCAGGCGCGCGTCAAGCACGTCTACTCCATCTATCGCAAGATGTACAACCAGCACAAGAGCTGGGACGAGATATACGACCTGTATGCGGTGCGCATAATTGTCGACGACATAGCCGACTGCTACAACGCGCTCGGACAGGTGCACTACATCTACAAGCCGATGCCCGGACGCTTCAAGGACTATATCTCGACGCCCAAGCCGAACATGTACCGCTCGCTGCACACCACCGTCATCGGGCGGGAGGGCGTGCCCTTCGAGGTGCAGATACGCACGTGGGAGATGCACCACACCGCCGAGTACGGCATAGCGGCGCACTGGAAGTACAAGGACGGCGTGAGCGAGAACAAGGAGTCGTTCAACCAGAAACTCGAGTGGGTGCGAAGCCTGCTCGAGACGCAGGAGGACACCGACTCGGACGAGTTTCTCAGCACCCTCAAGATAGATATGTTCGCCGACGAGGTGTTCGTCTTCACGCCGCAGGGCGACGTGATAAGCCTTCCCGCAGGCGCGACGCCTATCGACTTTGCCTACGCGATACACTCGGCGGTGGGCAACCGCATGGTCGGCGCGAAGGTGGGCGGACGCATCGTAGGATATGACTACGAGCTGAAGAGCGGCGACATAGTGGAAGTCATAACCTCCAAGAACACGCACGGCCCCAGCCGCGGCTGGCTGGACATCGCGAAGACCAGCGAGGCACGCAACAAGATACGCCAGTGGTTCAAGAAGATGGCGCGCGAGGAGAACATCGCCGAGGGACGCGCCCGCTTTGAGGAACAGCTCAAGAAGATGGGCGTGGACTCGGCGCTGCTGACCGAGGACGTGCTGCCGCAGGTGCTGAAGCGGGTCAGCTTCGGCACGCTCGACGAGCTGTACGCGGCGATAGGCTACGGCGGCATAACCTCAATGCGCGCGGCAAATCGCGTCCGCGACGAGCTGAAGCGGATGGGCAAGCTCGGCGAAAAGCCGCAGCAGTCGACTGCCATCCCGATAGTGGACACGGTGGAGACGCCGGCGCTTCCGAACAAAAAGCCCGCGAAACGCACCGAGTCGGGCGTGGTGGTCGAGGGAGTGGACAACTGCCTTGTCAAGTTCTCGCGCTGCTGCACCCCCGTTCCCGGCGATGATATAATCGGATTTGTCACGCGCGGCTACGGCGTTTCGGTGCACCGCAAGGACTGCCAGAACGTCAAGGCGCTCGCAAGCTCGAACGAGCAGGGCAGGTGGATAAACGTGAGTTGGGCGGAGGAGCCGAAGGACAAGTATGTCACCGGACTGGAGATCTCGGCGCGCGACCGCCAGAACCTGGTTGTCGACGTCATGACCGCGCTCACCTCGCTCAAAGTCACCGTCAACTCGGTCAGCGCGAAGATACTCAACGACGGCTACGACGCGGTCAGCCTCGTCATCGAGATAGCCGACATCGGAGAGCTGAAGGCGATAGTGGCGAATCTCAGCAAGATACAAGGTGTTGTAAACGTGACCCGAAAGGGCTACGAGGGCTGAAAATCACGATAATTAAGGAGGAAATAGTATGGGATACATGGAGGAGTACAAACGCTGGCTTGCCGCGCCCGAGCTTACCGACGCCGAGCGTGAGGAGCTTCGCGGCATTGCCGACGACCAGAAGGAGATAGAGAGCCGATTCTACGCGCCGCTTGCGTTCGGCACGGCAGGACTTCGCGGCACGATGAAGGTCGGTCTGCACCACATGAACGTCTACGTCGTGCGCCAGGTGACCCAGGCGATGGCGGAGCTTGCGATAAGCGCGGGCGGTGCTGAACGCGGCGTCGCGGTCGCGCACGACAGCCGCATAAACTCGCGAAAGTTTGCGGTGGAGGCGGCGAAGGTGCTCGCGGCAAACGGCGTCAAGGTTCTGCTGTTCGACGACCTTCGACCCACCCCCGAGCTGAGCTTCGCGATACGCAAGTACGGCTGCATAGCCGGCATAAACATCACCGCGTCGCACAATCCGCGCGAGTACAACGGCTACAAGGCTTACTGGGAGGACGGCGCGCAGCTTCCGCCCGAACATGCGGACACGGTCGAGCGCGCGGTCGCGAACATCGACATATTCACCGGCGCCAAGACCTGCGACTTCGACGAGGCAAAGGAGAAGGGACTCATCAAGATACTCGGCGCGGAGACCGACGACGCGTTCCTCGACTGCGCGCTCGGCGAGACGATAGACCTCGGACCTGTGGGGCGCATGGGCGACAAGCTGTCCTTTGTGTACACGCCCTTCCACGGCGCGGGCTACAAGCTCGTTCCCGAGGTGCTCAGGCGCGCGGGATTCACAAACGTCGTCTGCGTCGCGAGCCAGATGGTGCCCGACGGCAACTTTCCGACGGTCGCAAGCCCGAACCCCGAGAATCCGGAGGGCTTTGCCTGCGCGCTCGAAACGGCGAAGGAGCATGGCGTGTCGCTGATAATCGGCACCGACCCGGATGCCGACCGCGTCGCCGCGATGGCACGCGACAAGTCGGGCGAGTACCATGTCCTCAGCGGCAACCAGACCGGCGCGCTGCTGCTCGACTACATCATAAACGCGCGCGTCCGCACCGGCAAGATGCCGGAAAAGCCGTTTGCGGTCAAGAGCATCGTGTCCAGCGACATGGCGACGACGATTTGCGAGAAAAACGGCGTGAAGATGTACGAGACCTTCACCGGCTTCAAGTTCATCGCCGAGCGGATAAACGAGCGCGAAGCCGCGGGCGAGCACTGCATATTCTCGTTTGAGGAGTCGATAGGCTACCTCATCGGCGGCTACTGCCGAGACAAGGACGCGGTCACCGCGACGCTGCTTATTGCCGAGATGGCGGCATACTACGCCGAGAAGGATATGACGCTCATCGACGCGATCGCCGTGCTCTATGAGAAGTACGGCGCGTTCTGCGAGAAGACGATAAACAAGGTCATGCCCGGGCTTGACGGCGCGGAGAAGATGAGGCAGCTCATGGCTGACCTCCGCGCGGGCAGCCGCCCGCTTCCGATACCCACCGCATACATCGTCGACTATCAGCCGGGCGAGAAGCGAAACGCCGACGGCAGCGTCGAGAAGGTCGAGCTTCACAACAGCGACGTGCTCTGCTACGGCTTTGAGGACGGAAGCAAGCTGCTTATCCGTCCGAGCGGCACCGAGCCGAAGATAAAGTTCTACGTCCTCGCGCGCGGCGAGAAGATGGCGGACGCGGAGGCGCTTCGCGACACGCTGACGGCGTATGTCGACTCCCTCTGATATAAAATCCGAGCGCGAGCGGCGGTTTGAGCGCGCCCGCGACGAGGTCCTGCACGGACTCCAGCTGGACACCGGAGTCGGGGTGCTGAGCGAGCGCACGCTGCACGCGGTGCTCAAGCGGTACTACGAGCCGTTTGAGGGCAGCCGCGAGGTGAAGCTCGGGCGATACATAGCGGACATCTTCGGCGAGGACGGCGTCGTCGAGATACAGACGGGAAGCCTCTACGCCTTGCGCCCCAAGCTCGACGAGTTTTTGCAGGTCACGCCGGTGACCGTCGTCTATCCGATGACCGCCCGCCGAAAGCTCATATGGGTGGACGCAAAGTCGGGCGAGCGTACCGAGGGCGGCGTCGCGCGGAGGCACAAGCCGATCGACGTGTTCGGCGAGCTGTGGAAGCTCGAACCGTTCCTCGACCACCCGAACTTTCGGCTGCATCTTTTGATGGTGGACGTGGACGAATACCGAGCTTTCAGCGGCTACGACAAGCGCGGACGGCGGCGCAGGGGAGAGCGGCTCGACCGCGTCCCTAATGCCATCCTCGAGGAGTATCACCTCGAGCGTCCGGAGGACTACGCCGCGCTCTGCCCCGAGAACCTGCCCGACGAGTTCGGCTCGTCCGAGTTCGCGGCGGCGGCGAAGATAAGCAGACAGGCGGCACAGACCGCGCTGCGAGTGCTGTTCAAGCTCGGCGTGATGACCCGCGAGAAATCGGGGAACGCCTACAAATATCGGTTTTTGTGGTGAGCGGCGGCTCATCGGGAGGAGGATGCGGTTGGTAGAACTAAGGCAAATCGACGGTGACAACCTTGAGGATGTGCTGTCGCTCGCGGTGTCCGACGACCAGACGGCGTTCGTCTCGACGGTGGCGCAGTCGCTCGCGCAGGCGTGGGTCTACCGCGACACAGCGTTTCCCTTCGCGATATACGCGGACGAGACGCCGGTCGGCTTCGTGATGCTCGGCTACTACGAATCGAGAGAGCAGTACACGCTGTGGAAGTTCCTCATCGACGCGCGCTATCAACACCGAGGCTACGGCAGGGCGGCGCTGAAACTCGCGATAGACCGGCTCGCCGAGACCTTCGGCGCACGGGAGATATACACCGGCGTGCTGCTCGGAAACGAGGTCGCGCGGCGGCTGTATGCGTCGGTCGGCTTCGTCGAGACAGGGCTTATCGAGAACAATATGCGCGAAATGCGGTACGATATAAAAACTGTCGGATGAATCACTCATCCGACAGTTTTTTCATCATACATCCAGTTCCAGATGCACCACGCGCTCGGTCATGCCCATCGCGGCGTAGAAGTCGAGCGCGGCGGTGTTGCACGCCCACGCGCTGAGCGTCAGCTTGTCGCAGCCCAGCTCCGCCGCACGCCTCCGCGCGTCCTCGAACAGCGCCCGCCCGACACCTCCGCGCCGCGCCTCGCTCGACACCGCGAAGTTGTCGATGTGGTACTGCGTAAGCTGCCGCACGAGCGGGCTTCGATGTCCGTGCTGTATGCAGCCGTTGCAGAACCCGACCACCCGTCCGTCCTGCTCGGCGACCGTCGCGAACATATCCTCGCCGAACCAGCGGTCGAACTCGTCGCGCGTCAATGGAGCGTCGCTGGGCAGATACCAGTCGGGGCGCGCATCCGAATGGACGCGGTGAAGCTCGACGAAAATCTTTGCGACCGACTCGAAGTCGTCCTGCCGCGTGTCACGAACGATAAGACCCATGACCGTCGCTCCTCTCGAAAAATTTTGTCCATTATAGCACCCGAAACCTGCGCTGTCAAGCATTTGCGACCGCTCCGCATGCATAAGTTTTTGTGAGAGAACAAGCATAGGGGGCGCGCGCATGGACATATGGATAGTTATAATTTTTCTCGGATTTCTGCTGTTTTACGGAATATATCAGGGCTTTAGGGTCAAAAACTCGTCCGACTTCGCGACCGGCGGCGGGGGTCGCGGACTGTTCGTCGTGTTCGCGTCGCTGTCGGCTGCGTTCATCGGCGGAGGCTTTTCCACCGGCAACGCCGCGCGGTGCTATGAGAGCGGGGTCGCGAACATCGTCGGGCTGTTCGGCTTCAGCGTCGCGCAGATGCTGATAGGCACGTTTGTAATGCGCCGCGCGCGCCTGCCCGAAAACGCGCAGTCCCCGGGTGAGATAGCGGGAGCGTACTACGGCAGGGGCGCGCGGGTGACCTCCGGCGTGTGCGCGGCGCTGCTCGCGATAGGGCTTATCGGCGCGCAGGTCGCGGCTATCGGCTCGATATTCTCGGCGCTGCTCGGGGTGAGCTACACCGCGGGCGTGCTGATAGGCTTCTCGATAGTTATGGTTTACGCCACGGCGGGCGGGATGAGCGCGATAATCACCGCCGAGGTGGTCGAGTTCTGCCTGCTGGCGGTGGGTATTCCGGTGCTGGCGTTCTTCTCGATCGGGCACGCGGGCGGGCTTGAAACGATGCTCTCGGCGCTGCCCGACGGCTTTCTCGACCCGACATCGGGCGGAGCTATGCCGCTTGTGGCGCTGTTTCTCACAATGTTTATCGGCGAGGCGCTGAGTCCCACCTATCTTCAGCGGATGCTGACCGGACGCGACCGACGCACGATGGCGCGCGCCACAACGATTTCGGGGCTGCTGTCGATTCCGATATTCTGCCTGACCGGAGTGGTCGGACTTGCCGCCGTCGTGTCGCTCGGGAACATCGAGCCGTCGCAGGCGATGCCGTCGATGGTACTCGCCGCGCTGCCGGTCGGGCTGAAGGGTGTGGTCATCACGTCAATGCTCGCCATCGTTATGAGCTCGGCGGACGGACTGCTGTCCAGCGCGTCGATAGCCATAGCGAACGACATAATCTCGCCGCTGAAGCGAAAGCCGATGAAGCCGAAGGCGCTGCTCCGCGCGATGCGGCTCTCGTCGCTTGGGGTGGGCGCGCTCGGCATGGCGCTGGCGCTCGGGACAAGCGACGTTTTCTCGCTGCTCGTGCTCGCCTATGCCGCGTGGGCGCCGGTGATGCTCGTGCCGCTCGCCGCCGCGATGCTCGGGGTGAAGGCGGGCGCGCGCACCTTCTTCCTCTCGGCGATAGCGGGGGGAGCGACCGCCGTCGCGTTCGGAGTGATGGTCGGAGGCGACTACGGCGGCGCGCTCGCGGGAACGGCGGTGAGTCTTTTGGTGTTTGTCATCGGACAGCGGTGGGACAGATAACTCGATTGTTCACAAATTATTTAACAATTCGGTATTGACATTTTCTGTCTTTCGGGATAAAATAGCTTTAGCACTCGAGGGTAAAGAGTGCTAAAGAAGGTGAACGCATGGCACTTGGCGACAGAAAGAGGCTCATCCTCAAGGCGGTCGTCGACAACTACATCAAGAACGCCGAGCCGATAGGCTCAAAGACGCTCAGCGAGCAGCTCGGCATCAAACTCTCGCCGGCGACGCTCCGAAACGAGATGAGCGAGCTCGAGAGCCTCGGCTTTCTCGAGCAGCCGCACACGTCGGCGGGTCGGGTGCCGTCCAACAAGGGCTACCGAATGTACGTCGACGAGCTGATGGAGGTGGACACGCCGAGCAAGTCGGAGCGCGAGCGGATGGACAAACTTCTGCTCAGCCGGCTGCGAGAGTTCGATCGGCTGATAGGCGAGGCTGCGAGCCTTGTCGGACTGCTCTCCAGCTACGCGGCGTACGGCGGAACGCTCCGCATAGAGGGCGCGAAGCTCAAGCACTTCGACATGATACTGCTCGACGGCAACAGCTGCATGCTCGTCGCGCTGTTCAGCGCAAACGAGGTGCGAAACGCGATGGAGCAGCGCCCGCACGGCTGTGACGACAGCGTGATGCATCGGCTGTGCGACGCGGTAAACGCGCGATTTGCGGGCAGCGGACTTGAAGGAGTGACCGCTGTGGCGGCGTTCGAGATAGCGAGGGAGAGCGGCGCACCGGCGGAGTTCTGCGCGATAGTCGTCGACTTCCTGCGCGAATCGGCAGCTAGCCTTGTGCGGCGCGACCTGATGGTGGACGGCGCTGCGAAGATGCTGTCCCTGCCCGACTTCCGCGAACCGGAGCGCGCGCATCGGCTGCTCGAGGCGCTCAGCAACCGCTCGGCGTCGGATATGCTTCCCGCGCCGGAGGAGAGCGGACGGGTCAAAATAATCATCGGCAGCGAGAATCTCGCGGAGGAACTGCGCGATTCGAGCGTGGTGACCGCGAGCTACGACCTCGGCGAAGGACTTCGCGGGGTGATAGGCGTGGTCGGACCGACGCGGATGGACTACGCAAAGGTGGCGGCTCGGCTGGGCTACTTTATGCACGCGCTTGAGCAGCACAACGAAAAGACGAACGGAAGTGACGAATAATGGCTAAGAAGAACAAGAACGAGTCGGTCGAGCAGGAAAAGGTTGAAACTTCGACCGAGGCGGCGGAGACCGAGGAACAGTCCGCGCCGACCGAGGAGCAGCCGAGCGCGGTCGAGCAGGAGCTTGCCGAGCTGAAGGACAGCTATCTGCGGGTGATGGCGGAGTACGACAACTTCCGCAAGCGCACCGCAAAGGAGCGTGAGCAGCTGTTCGCGGCGTCGAAGGCTTCGGTGGTGGACGCGCTGCTTCCGGTGTACGACAACCTCGAGCGCGCGGTCGCGCAGGAGACATCCGACGAGGCGTACAAGAAGGGCGTTGAGATGACGCTCGCGCAGTTTGTCTCGGCGATGGAGGGCATCGGCGTGAAGATGATAGCGAGCGAGCGCGGCAGCGCGTTCGACCCGGAGAAGCACAACGCGGTGATGCACGTCGAGGACGAGAACTTCGGCGCGGGAGTGATAGTCGAGACCTTCCAGAAGGGTTTCGAGACCGACGGACGGGTCATCCGCCACGCGGTCGTAAAGGTTGCGAATTAAATTGATTTCAAGGCGTTTTAACGCTTGAACAGGAGGAAAAATCATGGGCAAGATAATAGGCATAGATCTCGGAACGACAAACTCGTGCGTCGCGGTCATCGAGGGCGGCGAGCCGGTAGTCATCGCGAACGCGGAGGGCGACCGCACCACCCCGTCGGTCGTCGCGTTTTCCAAGGACGGCGAGCGCATGGTGGGCACCGTCGCGAAGCGCCAGGCGATAACCAACCCCGACCGCACCATCGCGTCGATAAAGCGCGAGATGGGCAGCGACTACCGCGTGGACATCGACGGCAAGAAGCTCACGCCGCAGGAGATATCGGCGATGATACTCACCAAGCTCAAGACCGACGCCGAGGGCTATATCGGACAGCCGGTGACCGAGGCGGTCATCACCGTTCCGGCCTACTTCAACGACGCGCAGCGCCAGGCGACCAAGGACGCGGGCAGGATAGCCGGTCTTGAGGTAAAGCGCATAATCAACGAGCCGACGGCTGCGGCGCTCGCGTACGGACTGGACAAGGAGCACGACCAGAAGATAATGGTTTACGACCTCGGAGGCGGCACGTTCGATGTGTCGATACTCGAGATAGGCGACGGCGTTCTCGAAGTTCTCGCCACGGCGGGCAACAACCGCCTGGGCGGCGACGACTTCGACAAGCGCGTCATGGACTACCTCGCCTCCGAGTTCAAGGCGAAGGAGGGCGTCGACCTCACCGGCGACAAGATAGCGATGCAGCGTCTCAAGGAGGCTGCCGAGAAGGCGAAGATCGAGCTGTCCGGCGTGACCAGCTCGACGGTGAACCTGCCGTATATCACCGCCGACGCGACCGGTCCGAAGCATCTCGACGTGACGATAACCCGCGCGAAGTTCAACGAGCTTACCGCCGACCTCGTCGAGGCGACGCTCGCTCCGATGCGCCAGGCGATGGGGGACAGCGGACTGAAGCCGTCCGACCTGTCGAAAGTGCTGCTCGTCGGCGGTTCGACCCGTATCCCCGCCGTGCAGGAGGCTGTGCAGAAGTTCACCGGCCGCGAGCCGTTCAAGGGCATCAACCCGGACGAGTGCGTGGCGGTCGGCGCGGCGATACAGGGCGGCGTGCTCGGCGGCGACGTCAAGGGACTCGTCCTGCTCGACGTCACCCCGCTGTCGCTCGGACTTGAGACGATGGGCGGCGTGTTCACACGTCTGATAGACCGCAACACCACCATCCCGACCAAGAAAAGCCAGGTGTTCAGCACCGCGGCGGACGGACAGACTTCGGTCGAGATACACGTCCTTCAGGGCGAGCGCGAGATGGCGCAGTACAACAAGACGCTCGGTCGCTTCCACCTCGACGGCATCGCTCCCGCGCCGCGCGGCGTGCCGCAGATCGAGGTCACCTTCGACATCGACGCGAACGGCATTGTCAACGTGTCCGCGAAGGATCTCGGCACCGGACGCGAGCAGCACATCACGATAACCAGCTCGACCAACATGTCCAAGGAGGACATCGAGAAGGCTGTCCAGGAGAGCGAGCAGTACGCGGCGGAGGACAAGAAGCGCCGCGAGGACGCCGAGACTCGCAACGCCGCCGACCAGCTCATCTATCAGACCGAGAAGACGCTCGGCGAGCTGGGCGACAAGCTGTCCGACGAGGACAAGACCAAGATAAACACCGCCTGCGACGCGCTCAAGGAGTCGCTCAAGGGTGAGAACTACGACGACATCAAGGCGAAGACCGAGGCGCTGACCAAGGAGTTCTACGCCGTCAGCGAGAAGCTCTATCAGCAGGCTGCGCCGCAGGGTGACCCGAACGCGGCTCAGGGCGCACAGGGCGGCGCTCAGAGCGACCCGAACGTCTACGACGCCGACTACAAGGTCGTCGACGAGGACGAGCCGAAGAACGGAGAGCAGAAGTAATTATTTCTTCGGTAAAACAAAGATTTTCTGCCATGCGGACGGCTTTTCGTAACTGTCCGCATGGGTTCTGTGTAGGGGAGAGAGTATGGCGGAGGAAAAGCGCGACTTTTACGAGGTGCTCGGCATCCAGAAGGGCGCGAGCGAGGATGAGATAAAGAAGGCGTACCGCAGGATGGCGGCGAAGTATCACCCGGACGTGAATCACGAGCCGGACGCCGAGGACAAGTTCAAGGAGATAAACGAGGCGTACGAGGTGCTCAGCGACAGCCAGAAGCGCGCCGCCTACGATACTTACGGACACGCGGGCGTCGACCCGAACTTCGGCGCGGGCGCGGGTGGATACGGCGCAGGCGGATTCGGCGGGTTCGACGACCTCGGCTCGATATTCGAGAGCTTCTTCGGCGGCATGGGCGGCGGAACGTCACGCCGTACCGGACCGATGCGCGGCGAGAACGTGCGCGTCCAGGCGACCATCAGCTTCGAGGAGGCTGCGTTCGGCTGCGAGAAGACGGTCGAGATAGGGCGCGTCGAACACTGCGAGGAGTGCGGCGGAACGGGCGCTGCGCCCGGTTCGCACGCCGAGACCTGCCCTCGCTGCGGCGGCAGAGGTCAGATACGCACACAGCGCCGCACGCCGCTCGGCGTTATGACCACCACCGAGGTCTGCCCCGAGTGCGGCGGCCGCGGCAAGAAGATAACATCCCCCTGCAAGTCTTGCGGCGGCAGCGGAGTCAAGCGCGCGCGGCGGAGCATCAAGGTGAAGATTCCCGCCGGAATCGACGACGGACAGACGCTCCAGGTTCACGGCGAGGGTCACGCGGGCGAGAACGGCGGTCCGAGCGGCGACCTGCTCGTCACCATCTCCGTCCGACCGCACGCGGTATTCGAGCGAGACGGCACCGAGGTTCACATCGAAATGCCGATAAGCTTCGCGCAGGCGGCGCTCGGCGATGAGATAGAAGTCCCGACGCTCGACGGCAAGGTGAAGCTCACCATCCCTGACGGCACCCAGACCGGCGCGACCTTCCGTATGCGCGGCAAGGGCATCCCGCGGGTGAACTCGACGGTGCGCGGCGATCAGTTTGTCCATGTGACGGTGGAGACGCCGCGGAACCTGACCGACAGGCAGAAGGAACTGCTGCGCGAGTTCGACGGCACGCTCGGCGAGAAACAGCAGGGCAGGCGCAAGGGATTCTTCGACAAGTTCAAGGATAAAAAGTGATGAAAAAGGTCGGGGTAACACCCGACCTTTATTTTTTGGAAAAACTTGACAATACATATAAGACATAATACAATAACGATGTAAGGACAGATTCCTTGTGAAAGAAGGTGAGCCCGGTGCAGAAGTAGACATTTATTTTGCTGTTCTACTATAATTTTTTCAGGAGGGTCTTTTATGAAAAAGAGAGTTCTTTCAACAATGCTTGTAGTTGTTATGTTGCTTAGTGCAATGTCATTTGCATTCGCAGAGGATGAGTGTTGCGATGAGGGTCACGAGCACGAGGTGCTTGAACGAGTTTCGGCGTACTGTCCTGTATGCGGCGATGTGCTCAGCTATCGGACATATAACGTGACGCGCAATGGCAGCGGTAATATTTGCTATCAAGTCGTGACATATGGGCAGGCGTATTGCTCGCAGCACGGTGATGTGTACGGCGCGGAGGAACTGACCAGTATGGATTATGAACATGACTGGGTGAGCGACCATCTTCACGGTGGCGTGATTTGCAGAAAATGCGGAAAACGCGGCACAGTCATTACCAATAGCATAGAATGCTCAGGAGAATCTATATATCACAATTGGACAACTGACCGTCTTGACGGTAGTGCGCGTTGTACAATGTGTAATTTCCGTTGGAGCAAGCCGTTGGATGAGCCTCTCAAGCAGGAGGACACAATCTGCCCTAACCACCGTACTTTCCACACATGGATAGTCGACGAGGAGACAGGCGATATAATCTGCGAAACCTGTGGTGAAGTCGGGCTGGCAATAGTTGTTGACTAAATCAAATCACAAACAAAAAGAGAGCCGAACGGCTCTCTTTTTTGCGTCCGAATTTGCGTTCACTCGCAGATTTTCACGCCGCTCGACGTGCCGATGCGGGTCGCGCCGGCGGCTATCATCGCCTCAGCTGCCGCGCGGTCGCGGATGCCGCCGCTCGCCTTGACGCCCATGTCCGGACCGACCGTCTCGCGCATGAGTTTGATGTCCTCGACCGTCGCGCCGCCGGTAGAAAATCCGGTGGAGGTCTTGACAAACGCCGCGCCCGCGCGCTTTGCGGCGAGGCAGCACTCGCGCTTCTCGTCGTCGGTAAGCAGGCAGGTCTCGATTATCACCTTGACCTTCGCGTAGTCGGTCGTCTGCTCGACCACAGCGGCGATGTCCCGCTCGACCGCGTCGAAGTCGCCCGCCTTTGCCGCGCCGATGTCGATGACCATGTCTATCTCGGTAGCGCCGTCGCGGGCAGCCATTGCCGCCTCGAACGCCTTCGCGCCGGTAGCCATCGCGCCGAGCGGGAAGCCGACGACGCACGCGACCGCGGTGGTGCTGTCCTTTAGCAGCGACGCCGCCAGCGGGACGTACTTCGAGTTCACGCAGACCGCGCGGAACTCGTGCGCGAGCGCCTCGAGGCAGAGCTGCTTTATCTGGTCGGGAGTTGCATCCGGTTTCAGCAGGGTGTGATCTATATAGCGATTAAGTTTCATAATGTCCTCCGAAAATGGCGTTTAGATATACTTTTCGACCTCGATTCGCAGCCGCTCGCGCCGAGTGATGCCCAGCGCCGCGCCGACGGTCAGTTTTCCCTTGCCGCGAAGGCTTATCGTGTCCCCCTCGGCTATCCGGCGCGAAGGCTCGAGCTGTGGTCGATGGTTTTGCTGCACCATGCCGCGTGCGATTTCGGTCTGCGCGTCCTCGCGGCTCAGTCCCCACGCGGCGGCGACCAGCGCGTCCAGCCGCATCGACGCAAGCGACAGGACTACCCGCTCGGTTTTTCGCTCGGGCGGTTGAAATTCGTCCAGCGAAAGCTCGCTCACCTCGAGCGGCACCCGCCCCGCCTTGTCGAAACTTTGCAGAAAGAAGTCGAGCTGACTGCGCAGGACGACCATGCGGCTTGACGCATCCCCCGCGATGATGTCGCCGACGACGCTTCGCTCAAGCCCGAGCCCGAGTGCCGCGCCGAGCAGGTCGCGATGACCGAGCGGCGTTCTGTGTGCTATCGCAAGCCCCGCGACCGGACGCTCGCCATACTCTCCGAACCGCGCAACGCATCGCTCCGCGCCGTCAAAGCCTCCGTCGAGCGTCAGCGGGCAGGGGAGCAGGTGCTCGATGATGCGCGCGAAGTCCTGCTCGGCGGGGGTCAGAAAGCCGGTGGAGGTCATCACGCCGGTGCGGTCGGCACGCTCGGACAGGTCGCACAGTCGGCGCGCGAGCAGCTTTTCGCCGTCGTCTCGTGCCCGCGACGC
>CAMNWZ010000019.1 GCA_946566645.1 uncultured Clostridia bacterium | reverse complement strand
CTCACCGAGCCGTAGTCGGCAATGATGCCCGCGTTCTTCTTCGCCGCAAGCTCAATCGACACCTGGCTCGCTACCGACTCGCGCGTCTCAGCCAGATTCTTCGCCCTCGCAAACTTGCTTCGCAGGCTCGAACGCAGCGTCTTCATCACGTTGTCCACAATGAGTATCGTCGACAGCTCGCGCCAGGTCGCGTCCGCCTCGCTTCCGGTCTTTGTGCGGGTAGTCACGCCGCGTATCACCTGTATCTCGCCCGCGAGACACTCGATAGCCGTAACTCCCCCGCGCACCAGAGCGTCCACCTCCGCGCTCGTCAGCGTGCCGCCCGCGCCGTACAGCCCGCTCAGGGATACCCCGCCGAGCGGCAGCGCAGGGTCGCCCAGCGACACTATCGCGGCAGCCGTCGCGACAGCCACCTCACACGCGTCTATCGTCTCGCCGTCCCCGCCGACCGGCACCGGACCGACCATCACGCAGCGCTCGCTGTTCAAAGCCGACGCCGCCGCGATTATCGTCTCGGCGCTGCCCGACATCGCGAACACCGCTATCCTCTCGTGACGCTCGCTCGACGCGGCGGCGACCTCGCTCTTTATCGCCGCCGTCACCGCGCTCACGTTCGAGTCGCAGCATATCGCCGCAATGTCCTTCTCGCGAAGCGCCTTCGCGGCAGCGCCATAGTCGGTCGCGCTCGCGCTCGTGCCCACCGGACTCACCCAGCACGCGCTCGCGCCGCCGCCGAGCGCCAGCTCGACATACTTCGCGCCCTTGCTCGACGCGCCGAGAGCGGTCCTCGCCGCGCTCGCGGTCAGAAACTGCGTCACGCCCTCAAGCTCGCACGCGCACACAATGCCCACCACGCCGTTCGCCGCGCTCGACTGCACGATGCTCGACGCGTCGTAGCCGGTGTATACTCCCGGTCGCTCGCTCACCGTAATGTTCATCATATCTCCCCTTCTTCTCCTGTTTTCTCAACCAAATGCCCGCGGAGGTTCAGCACAATGACCTCAGCGTCCTCGCCGTCGCCCAGCTCTATCAGCGCCGAACCGCTCAGCTCCGCGTCGACGGCGCACAGCCCGAGTCTCCCGTCGCGCGCGCCCTTCACCGCAAACTCGCTGTCCCCAAGCAGCGC
Source organism: uncultured Clostridia bacterium (assembly GCA_946566645.1). Lineage (GTDB taxonomy): Bacteria > Bacillota > Clostridia > Oscillospirales > JAAYOS01 > CANRIN01. The sequence goes on along the minus strand of CAMNWZ010000019.1, from coordinate 19,801 downwards.
GCGCAGGCTGTCCCCCGCACACCTAGCCGCAACCTTCTGCATCGCTTTCGCGGCAGCCTCTCCGTCCTTCGCGTAGACGGTCACGCGAAACTTGAGCAGTCCGCGGCGCGCCGCGCATCGACCGAAGCCCAGCGCCTTCAGCTCGATGCTCTCCTGCGACAGCACCCCAAACGGAGCGCCGCCCACCCGCTTCGCAGCGTCGGGAAACTCGCAGAACACCTCAAGCCCCTCGCCGCTCAGTGCCTCCGCTATCATCCCTCTGAACTTATCCAGTTGCACCCGCGTCACACCTCCGTCTCGGCGGCGACTTCCACCTCGCACACGGCGCGCCAGAACCCGTCGGCGACATGCTCACACCGCGTAACGCGCATCCTGCGTCCGTTCACCGCGACATACCCGTCGACCGCGCGCGGCGGAGCGTCGTCGCTAAGCAGATAGAGCACCCGCGTCACACCGCTCTCGCGACCGCGCTCATCAAGCGCCTCGCCCGCGCCGCTCCGTCCCTGCCCCGCGACGATAGCCCGCGCCACGTGGAACGCCTTCTCGCCGCCGTCCTTCCAAAACTCCGCGTCCGATCCGAACCTCGCGGCGCTCGAGCGCAGCCTCGCATCCAATTTCATGCGCGCACCACGCCCCCGCCGCCGTTAAGATAGGGCGCTATCACCCGCGCGGCGGAACGCCTAAGCGACGCCGCCACCTCACCGGCACTGCGACCCTCAAGCCCCAGACCGGCGGCGCTCACCTTCTCGGCAAACCCCGCGTCGCACTCGACCGCGTCCGCGGCGGCGTACCTCGCGGCAGCCAGCAGTACCGACCCGCCGTCAGCGTCCTCGCCGCACCGAGCGATCACCCGCTCGAGCCACAGCCCCGCGACCCGCTCGTCCACGGTCATCCCGCATATCCCGGCGGCGACTTCTCTCACAGCCTCGACAGTCACATCCATATCCCAACCCTCCTCTTTCTTTTCTAAGCCCACCGCACCCACCCAAATGTTCCACGTGGAACATTTTTTGTTCTTTTAGACTTTGAGAATTCCCACCGCGCTGCCGCACAGCTTCGCGAATCCTGCCGCGCCGCTGACGGCAATGCGGTCGAGTCGGCGGTTTATCAGCTTGTCGGTCTCGACGCACACCGCCGGCGACACCGCCATCTCAAGCGCCTTGCTGCGGTCGAGTCCGATTATCGTGCCCGTCTCCACCGCCGAGCAGGGTATCATCGTCGCACCCAGCGGGGTTATCATGCGGCCGGTCGCCTGGAAGTCCAGTCCCGCCGCGGCGTTCTGGAACTCGCTCAGCTTCAGCATCGCAACGGCGGCGTCGCGGCTGACCAGCATCGTGTTCATCTCGCTCGACGCAAACGTGTTCCAGAAGTCGATGAGCGCGCCGTAGCTCATCGTACCCTTGGTGCCCCCTATCGGGCTGGTGCCGATGGTGTAGGTCGTCGCGCCGGTCTTCAGCGCGGTCACCGCGTCGGAAAGATACTTCTTCGCGAGCCCCTCGCCGACGCTGCCGAGCAGCACGGCAAGCGCGTCCAGCTTCTGCGCGCGGAGGGCGTCGTAGCTCGCGGCAACGCACAGACCGTATCGCTTCAGCGGAGTGGCGGTCGCGGCGAGCGCCATCACAGCCTCGTCCATCTCATCGCCCGCGTCCTCTATCAGCGCCGGACTGCCGGAGGGCATCGACACAGCGTTGAAGCTGATGCCGTCCACCTCGCTCACCGTCGCCACAACGGCGGGGATAGTCGTGTCCGCGTCGAGACCCGCCTTCACCGCGCGCGCCACAAACTCGGGGAAAAGCACCGCGGTCTGCGAGTTCTCGAAGAACTTCTCCACCGTGCTCGCGTTAGCCCCGCCGACGCGTATGTCGAATCGCTTCAGCTGGCGCTCATACGCGTCCAGTCCCTCCATCGCGCTGCCTATGTACTTCTCGCTCGGGTCGAGGCTCTCAAGCACTCCTCCGAACGTCATGCCCGCGTGGTTGTACATGCCCTTCTCCAGCGGCAGATTGTCAAAATTGTACTCCATAACTCTGCATCCTCCTTGTCATCTTTCGCCTGTTTTATACTGCCTGTTTTTGTCTGTGCGACGACCCATGCTGTACGCCGCAAGCGCTTCGCGGTTCACGATACCCGCACCCTTCTGCGCGGGCACGGCGACGAAACTCCACTCGTACACATCGGCGGCGCCGTGCAGCACGCGCACGCATTTTACCCCGCCGTACTCCCTGCCCGCGACATGACCGCATCCTCCGCCCGCGCCGCCGCAAATCGAGCACCGCTTCTCGCGCACAGCCACGCCCACCGACACCTCGCGCTTTATCCCCGCCTCTATCTCGCGGATAAGCTGCTCATTGCCCGCGCGCAGCATGTACGCCCGCCCGCGCAGCACCGTCCTGCGCCCGACCGCCGACCCGCCGTAAGCGCACCCATCCGCGCCGCCCGCGCCGTCTCCGACCTCGACCGCCTCGCACTCGAACAGCCGCGCGGTCTGACCCTTAGCGCTCCACTCGTGGTCGAATATGCCGGTCTTGCCCACGAACATCGGCGCAAACTCGCGCAGAGTCTCGGAGTCAAACCGCTCGCCGTCTCGGTCGACCCTGTCGTCGCACAGTTCCACGTCGAACACAAACAGCTCGTCCGCACCGACCTTCTCCGAGCATCCGACCGCGCGGATAGCCGCCAGCTCGCGCTCGCTCGGACTCCCGCAAACATTCACACTCATCTCATCACCCCCTTCACATCGACCCTCCACCCTCCCAAGACCGTGGGGGTTTCACCCCTGCAACCCCAAAGACCTTGAGGGCTGCTCGCCCTCAAACTCCTCGGCAGCCTTTTTTCTCTGCCGCAGAGAAAAAAGGCTGCGCAAAAAAGAGACGTTTTTTTGGTGCTCCGTCGCGCCACCGATTCAGCACCACGCTAGATAGTGCGCCGTGCGTACCGCGTCCAAGCGATACGCCACCGCATACCGCGTCGAACCGACTGTCCCTCCACCTCGCTGACCGCTCACATCTTCCGCGTCCACCCCGCTGCCCCTATCGGTTCACCGCAAAGTTGTACGCGTGGTGCGCACGTCTGTCCACAATCAATGTTCCACGTGGAACATTCACAAGCCTACAGCGTTAGAGCATTAGCGACAGCGGTGACAGAACCGCAGCGGTCGCGCAACTCGCAGCGCGGCGAACCCCGCGGTGCGTAAAGACTAGCCGATTTTGGTGGCGGGGTTGCGGTGCGCGGGGGATTCCAAAGGGGGCTGGCTTCGTTCAGAAGCCCCCTTTGGCGGTTTTTTCCGTCACTTTTTGGGCGTCCAAAAAGTGACCCGGGTGTGCGCCGCGAACCTGTGGTTCGCTGTTCGGGCGGAGCGCCCGCGACCTTAGGGGGTGTGGGGGATACTCCCCCACGACCTTGACCCTCGCGGTCTTATATCGAAGCCTCGATCTCCTTCGCCTGCATCCTATACAGCTCCGCCTTCGCAAGCTCGACCTCGTCCTGGAGGCTCACGTTCGACCACTCGACGGTCACTATCTCGTCCGCCCCGCGCGCAGCCGCCTCGCACCCGAACAGCTTCTCTATCGCCGGAGTCACCGTGCGCCGCACCGCGTCTATCTCGCTTGTCAGCAGGTCGGCTTGCTGCGTGCTCATCCGCTCGGTCGACGACCAGCTCAGTCCCAGCAGAAACGGCGGTATCCCCAGCTTCGCCACTATCTGCTCGCAGAGCAGCCTCGCCGGCTCGGCGGCGCTCATCTCCTGACCGTCCGCGCCTATCACCTTCACGTCCAGGTCGCCCGCCGCCACAAAGTCGCTCGCAAATCCGCTCGCGCTCGTCATCACACGCGTCCACTGCTCGGCTATCCTCTCCAGCCGCTCGTCGTCGCCGAACAGCGAGTCGGCGTCGCGCACCGTCACCGCGTACTTCGGGCTGCCGAATCGCCCCCAGCTCGCGCCTATCGCGTCGAATATCACCATCAGCTTCTCGCATACCCCCGCGAGACTGCGCAGAAGGCTCACGCCGTACGGAGCGGTCGGCTCGGGCGACAGCGTCGAAAACAGCAGCTTCTCGCCGTCAATCGCCTCTCCCGCCCTGCCCGCGCGGTCGAGCCTGCACAGCTCAAAGTCGAGCGCGCTCCTGCCAACCCTCGGCATCAGTCCCGCAGGGTCGAGACAGAGCACACCCTTCACCCGACCGTCCTCGCCGACCACCATCTCCGCCGCCGCGCGACCGCAGACGAGCAGGCTGTCCAGATACGCGTCGAGGAATCCGTCCACTCCCCGACCGCCGTACCCGGTCGACAGCTCGCGCCCCCACGCCATAAGCTCACGGTCGAGCGCGTCGTCGCCGGTCTTTACCTCAAACCCGCCGCACAGCCGCACCAGACGGCTCACAGCAGCGTCCACTATCGGCACGCACGCGCGAAGGCTGCGGTATCCGCGCATCTCCTGTGCGCTCCAGCCGCCGCCGCTCACTGTGCTGCCGCCGCTGCCCATTCGGTCGAGCCACTCGCCGAACCCAAGTCCGTGCCCGCGTCGGCTCATCACCTCGCTCCGACCCGCAGCCATCGCCGCCGCGCCCGCAAATCTCTCGTCCTTCCTCGAAAAAATCCCCATTTTCATCCTCCTCACCAAATTTCCTTACGCACTCGTCCTGTCTACATACATACAGAAATACCTGATCTCATCCATCGCGTGATCGTGCTCCTTCACCACCCGATCCCCCGCGCCGTCCGCCCAGGCGTAGAGCGCAAACTCGCGCCACGCGTTGCGACATCCGCGCCCTATCCTTATCCGACCCTCCTTCAGCGCCGCGGCGGTCACGCGTATCCCGTCCGCCACGTCGTTTATCGCGGGCTTCACCCGATACCCTGCGCGCCGCAGCGCCACGATAAAGCTCCGCGCGCTCGGGTCGACTATCACCGCCTCGATCCGCCGCTCGCCGACCAGCTTCCCCATCGCGTCTACATACTCGCCGTCGGTCAGGCTGCCCTCCTTCCGTCCGTCGTGGTAGTATTCGCCTATCCGATACCACACGCCGTCCTTCCGCCCCCACAGCCCGAAGCTCGCCGGATTCGCCGTCCCGTAGTCAACGCTCACAGCGTACCTCTCAAGCGGCTCGCACGGCGGGTCGACCGCGCGGCTGCCGTCACCCATAAAGTCGTATACCAGCCCCTCGCCCGACTCCCACAGCCCAAGCACATACCGCCGAAAGAACTTTCCGTTCAGCCCTCGATAGTACCGCTCTATCGTCTCCTTCGTCATCGACGGATTGTCGCTCATCTCAAACTTCAGCCGCAGATACCGCCGCTCGTCCGCGCGGTCGATAAACTCCCTCTTGAACCAGTGCTCCGGCGAGTCGGGGTTCAGGCAGAACCACACCTTCGCCCCGTCCACCGAGCACCGCGCCATGCACTGGCTCACAAAGCTCTGCGGCATCAGCGTCACCTCGTCGAACAGCACCCCCGCGAGCGTGATCCCCTGCACAAGCGCGGCGCTCGCCTCGTTCATGCCGCCGAACAGCCGAAACACGTTTGCCGCCTCGCCGCAGCGCACCACAAGCACCGCGTCGCTCACCTTCTCGACCACGTCGAATCCCAGTGCCCGCAGCTCCTCGCTCAGCGGCATCACCAGGTTTCTCCGCACCGCCTCGCGGCTCTTGCCGCATATCGCGAACTCGCGCCGGTCAAACCGACACATCGCCCAGAGCACGAACCCGAGCCCCGCCGCGGCGGTCTTGCCGCTCCGCACAGCCCCCTCGCAGATTATGCCGTCCATCCCGCGTCCGCGCGCGCCTGCCCACCAGCTCACCGCCCTGCGCTGTTTTGCCGACAGCCTACTCAGCACTCATACCAGAACCCTCGTCAGAGTCCTCGTCCTTGTCCGCCGCGCCCTCGCACATATCAAACAGCTCGCGCAGCCGTTCCGCGCCGCGACCGCCGTCCTTGCCGACCGCCGTCGTCCCGCGCTCGACCGCCTCGCCCTTCTCCGACTCCTCGCACTTTTCCGCAAGCTCGCACAGCCGGAGGATGTCCACGAACTTCACCTCGATCGTGTTTCCGGTTCTCTTGTAGCTCTGCACCAGCCGCAAATCGAGCCGCTTCAGCTGCCCCGCCGTCATACCGTCGGTTATCCTGAACACGTCCGTCCTGCTTCCCTTTAACAGCTCGCCCGCAAAACTCATAAAAGCTCCCCCTGTCACAAGAATTTTCGCGCTCCATGTCACGCTCGCGTTGGACGCGCTGCCGGTCGCCTAACTTACCTCCGACTGTCGCCAAAATCTACAAGTCGGTGGTGCTGACTTGTGATTTTGTCGCGCTGCTCCGGCAAGTTAGTCTCCCTGCGCGTCTACGCTCCGCGCTCCATCGAGCGGGCGAAACAAAAAGAGAGTTGACCCCAATCGGTCAACTCTCCGAAAATATTCACTTTCCCTCGCTCACCCGAAATGTTCCACGTGGAACATTTTACCCCGCAAACTTTTTGCTTTCCATAACAGCGAGTTCATCGCACCTGTTATTTTCCCTGTTCTCGGCGTGCCCCTTCACCCAATGCAGCGTCACCGTATGCTCCTCGCACAGCTCGAGCAGCCGCTCCCACAGCTCGGGATTCAGCGCCGGACTTCCGTCCTTCTTCTTCCACCCGCGCGACCGCCAGTTCTTCGCCCAGCCCTTCTCCAGTCCGTCCACAAGATACCTGCTGTCCGACCAAAGCTCCACCTCGCAGGGCTGGTTCAGCCGCGACATCGCCTCTATCGCCGCGACAAGCTCCATCCGATTGTTCGTCGTCTGACGCTCGCCGCCGCTCATCTCCAGCCTATGCCCGCCGTATATCAGCACAGCGCCCCAGCCGCCCGGGCCGGGGTTTCCGCTGCACGCGCCGTCGGTGTAAATCGTAACCTTTTTCATACCCTACCTCCAAATAGCTACCTTCATTTTACCACACCGTCTCCCACTTTTCAACGCAAACTGAAATTTACAATTTGTTATTGATTTGTACACACTTCATATGTTATAATATAGTAAACCCAATTTAACAGGGAGGTATCCGCTTTATGACAATGGGCGAAAAGATACAGCGCACCCGCCAGGCAAAGGGACTCACACAGCGCCAGGTGGCGGGCGACCGCATAACCCGCAATATGCTGTCCAAGATAGAAAACGGCTCGGCAACTCCGTCGCTGAAAACCCTCGAGTATATCGCTCAGAAGCTGGGCATGCCCACAAACTACTTCCTCGGCGACGGCTCGAGCAAGATGAGCGACCGCCCGGGCGTGGACGGCGCGCGCGCCAGCTATCGCCGCGGCGACTGCAAGCGCACCCTCGAGCAGCTCGAGCACGCCGAGTCGAACGAGCCCGACCGCGTCGACGAGATAGCTGCCCTCCGAGCGCTCGCCTGCACCGGTCTTGCCCGCGAGAACTACCGCGCCGGCGAGCTCAGCACAGCGCGAGCCTATGCCCGCGAGGCGATCAAGCACAACTCGCAGTCGCTCTACTACATGGGCGACGTCGCCGTCGAGTGCAACCAGCTTATAATGCTCTGCGCCGTCCGCTCGACCAACGCCTCCGCCATCGCCGACGGACGCGAGGCGGCGAAGGCACTCTGGGAGGAGGAGCAGCGCGGCGGCATCGCCGAACGCACCGAGCTTATCGAGCGGTTCTGGTTTGCCGAGCGGCTCGAGCGCCTGCACCGTCCCCCGCACGACGAACCCTCCGACGCATGGTCGCGCGCCATGCGCCACTATCTCAACGGCAGAGACCTGATGAACGCGGGCAACGGCAAGGATGCGCTGAACGAGCTCAAGCTCGCGGCGGATGACGCGCAGAACGACGGCTCGCGCGTGCTGCTCAACGACATCTACGCCGCCCTCGAAAACGCGGCGCGCGAGCAGGAGGACTTCCGCTCGGCATACGAGTACGCCGCCAAGAGGTTGATGCTCCAGGAGGAGGAGTAAACCATGAAGAAACTTCGCATATTTCCGCTCATTCTGGCGGTAGTCATGACCTTTTCGCTCACATCCTGCGTCGAAGCGGTTCTCTATTCGTTCGAGGCGGAGGACGACCTGTCCATCCTGTTCACCTCCGACGACGAGTTCTACTGCTACGGCGACCGCAGCCTGTTCAGCGACACCGAGTCACACACCCCCTATAAGCTCACAAACCCTAAGCTCGCGCTCGACGTGTCGATAACCGACACCACCGCGGTCTTCCTCACCGCCGACGGGCTGATGGCGACCGGCATCCCCGCCGACCTGCCCTTCGGCGACGTGTCCACCGTCGCGATAACCGAGCCGGTGCGCTTCGTCTACGACGAGACCACCGCAAAGCTCGACCCCACCGCGCGCTACGTCTCCGCCGACCTCTCCGACGCGAAGCAGGTCGTCAGCGGAGCCGACTTCACCCTCGTGCTCAAGAAGGACGGCACCGTCTACGGCTGGGGCTCGAACTCCTGTGGACAGCTGCTCGCCGACGAGAGCATCACCCACACCAACACCCCCGTCCGCGTCGGCTCGCTCGAGGGCATCAGCCAGATAGCCTGCTCCTACGGAAAGCTCTGCGCCGCGATCGACATGGACGGTCACGTCTGGGTCTGGGGTTCCGACCATCAGCGCTTCGAGACTGTCCCCTTCCGCATACCCGACGTGGAACAGGCGGTTCAGGTCGTCTGCACCGGCGGCAGCGGAGCGGTGTTCGAGATAGACGGACAGGGCATCGGCGAATGGGGCTGCGTGTATGTTCTCGACGCAAACGCCAAGGTCTGGTATTTGAGCCTCTCCACATCCGGCGAGCGCTACGCTTTCGGTCAGATGCAGGGACTGCCCGAGGTCTACTCGCTCGTCGCGGGCTATGACTTCTGCGCCGCAAAGGACGGCGAAGGAAATGTCTGGACGTGGGGCGGCTACAACTACTATGGTCAGCTCGGACGTGAGACCGACCGCGACTGGCATCGAGACGGAGAGGTCGCCAAGGTCGAAGGTCTCACCGGCGTTATCAGCCTCGCCGCGGGACGCAACCACGTCCTCGCCATGACCCAGAACATGACCGTCTACGGCTGGGGGGACAACAGCCACGGTCAGCTCGGCGTCGACCCCGCCGCCACGCCGTACAGCGCCACCCCCATCCAGGCGCCCAAGATAAACATGAACGTCTCCCGCGCATGAGTTACGAACCTATCCTGCTGGGTCGCCTGCTCGAGCGTGCCGATCGCGAGACCTATCGCGGGCATATGCCGGGGCACAAGGGGAAACCCGTTCTGCCCGAGCATATCGAGCGCATCGACTTCACCGAGCTGTGCGACACCGGAAATCTCTACGACCCCGACCCCCAAAACATAATCAGAGAAGCGGAGCAGTCCTTTGCCCGCGCCCTGTCTGCCGCAGCCGACCCCACAAATCCCACCCCCATCGAAGCCACCTACTGCGCCGGCGGTTCTACGTTACTAATCCAAGCCGCGCTTGCAACTGTAGTCGAAAACGCAAAATGTTCCACGTGGAACATTTCCAAGCCCGCCCGCATTTTAGCAGCTCGTGATGCCCATAGGTCGTTCTTTTCAGCGTGCGCGCTGCTCGGATGCTCGGTCGACTTCCTCTATCCCGAATACTCGCCCGACGGCATCGCGGTCGGCGTCCCGCCTGACGCGCTGCGTACCGCTCTGCGCACCGAAAAATACGACGCCGTCTACCTGACCGCCCCCAACTATTACGGCTCGTTCTGCCGCGCTCGCGAGCTTGCAGCCGTATGTGCCGAGCTCGACGTCCCCCTCATCGTCGACGCCGCCCACGCCGCCCACCTCGTATGTCGCTACGGCATACACGGCAGAGGACGCCCTAAATTTGTTTCGACGCGCTCCTGCCCCGTGCGCCGCGGACGGATAGCGCGCGGCGGCGACGACCTGCCGAAGGGCACCTTGGGCAGGATCTTCCTCGGCACGACCCGCTTCGGCGACAGCTGGCTGCCCCAATACCCCAAATATGTCGCAATCATGTCAGCCCACAAAACGCTCGAAGCCCTCGGCGGCGCGGCGTTTGCGCTGTCGGGCGGCGAATACTTCACCAAGGAGAAGCTCCTCCGCGGGATGCAGCTCTTCGGAAGCTCGAGTCCCTCCTACGCGATTTTAGCCTCGCTCGACCGCGCCCTCTCCCGCGCCCTCTCGGATGGGGGCAAGGATGAATTCGACCGCGTATTCGACCGCGTGGATGACCTGCGCTGTAACCTCTACGGCGTCGACGGTGTCTCTATTCCGCTGGTCGTAAGCGAGGACAACGCCCAATTCGGCGGAACCGGCACCTATGATTCCCTCCGCCTCACCGTCCAATTCGCCGGCATCACAGGCAGGACGGCGGCGGAGTGGATGGAGCAGCATCATGGCGTGGTCGCCGAGATGGCGGACGACCGCTTCGTCGTGTTTATCCTCACCGCCGCCGACACTCCCTCCGATCTCGACCGCTTGGAGCGCGCGATTGTGGACTGCGCCAAACACTTTGCAACCCATCCCGACCCCGACGCACCGCCCGCCCCCGAATCGTCTGCGCCCCCCACCCCCGAGCGCGTCACCGACATGCGCACCGCCCTATTTTCCTCCGCCGAAACCATCCCGCTCGCCGACGCAGTCGACCGCGTCGCCGCCGAAATTCTCGCCCCCTACCCGCCCGGCGTCCCCGTCATCGCGCCCGGTGAAAAAATTACACAAAAAGCACTATCATTTCTCGGCACAAAATGGTATAATATGAATAGGATGGTGCGGGTGCTTCGCGCCGAACCTCAAAGCAAGGAGGACAAATAGATGAAACTCATATTCGCGATAGTCAGCCACGACGACTCTCAGCGGGTCATCCGCGAGCTTACGCACGGCGGCTTTCAGGTCACCAAGCTCGCCACCACCGGCGGCTTCCTGATGGCGGGCAACGCCACCCTCATCGCCGGAGTGCAGGACAACAAGGTGGACGAGGCGCTCGAGCTTATCCGCAAGTCGTCGCGCAGCCGCCGCCAGACCATACCCGCCATGAACGACCCCGCCACCACCGGAGCTTTCGCCTCCGCGCCTATCGAGGTCACCGTCGGCGGCGCGACCGTCTTCGTCCTCGACGTCGATCGCTTCGAGAAGATATAAGTTTTGGATATTCAGGGACTTCACGCGTGCATCATAAGCGGGGCGGACTCGGAGAGTCGGGAACGCCTCGCTTACAGCCTTGCCGAAAAGACCCTTGGCGGCAAGAATTACAACGAACCGCTGCCCGACAAGCTCACCGCCGCCCGACCGTCCGCCTCGCAGAAGCAGACGCGGTCGGACGCCCCCGTCCTCGCGCACCCCGACCTCCACGAAATATCGCCGGACGGCGCGGAGATAAAGGTCGCCCAGGCGCGCGAAGTCCGCGAGATGGCGCAGATACGCCCGAACGAGGCGCCCCGCCAGGTGTTCATCTTCCACGACGCCGACCGAATGAACATAAACGCCCAGAACGCGCTGCTCGCCACCATCGAGGAGCCGCCAACGCCCTGCCTGTTCCTGTTCGTCTGCGCAAACGAGCGCGCGCTGCTGCCCACAATACGCTCGCGCTGCGCTGTGATCCGGTCAAAATCGCTCCGCGATTTTTCCCACGCGGCTGACGCCGCGCACGCCCAAGCCCCTGCGCTCGCCTCCGATTCCACGCAGAACACCGTCGACCAAACCGCCGCGTCCCGCCTTGCGCAGGCGCTCATGTCGACGCTCGACCCGGTGGATACCTGCGAGGCGGTGCTCCCCCTGTCCAAACTGAAAGGCGATGCGGCACAGGAGACTGTCGAAGCCGCGCGAGCCGCCTGCCTTCGAGCCGCCGCCCGAGCGCCCGCCGGAAGCGAAGCCGCGCTGCGAGCCATCGACGGCGCCGACTTTGCCGCGAAGTGCTTGGATATGCTCGCCGCCAACGTCTCCCCCGCCCAGGTCGCGGCGTATATCGTTTCCCGCACGAAATAACCCATTGACTTCTGCCCCGCGCGGTGCTATAATACCGTTGCCTCGGGGCGGGGTGCAATTCCCCACCGCCTGTTACAGCCATGGGAACCAGTTTGCTACGCAAACCAGAACTGCTTCGCAGTTCCCGCTTGAATGCAAGTTTGTATGAAAGCGCGGTTTGCTTCGCGAAATGGTGGAGTTCGGTGAAATTCCGACGCCGACGGTATAGTCCGGATGAGAGAGGTTTCACGCGCGGAGCGAAATCCGTGCGGAGCATACTCAAAAAACCCCGTGTCCACTCGGATACGGGGCGTTTTATTTCCCGAGAGTATGAATTTTCAGAGGTGTTCCACATGGCAGACACTACCAATTCCACGCTCATCGCACGGCACATCGTTCGAGTCCGCAGACTCACGGCGACGGCTATCCTCGCGGCAGTCAGCTCGGTGCTGATGTTCTTCAGCTTCAACGTGCCGCTCATGCCAAGTTTCATCAAGCTCGACTTCAGCGAGCTGCCCGCACTGCTCGCGGCATACACCATCGGACCGATAAGCGGCGTGGTCGTGTGCCTGGTCAAGAACCTGGTCAACCTGTTCTTCACCACCACCGGCGGCGTCGGCGAGCTGTCCAACTTCATGCTCGGCGCGACATTCACCCTCGTCGCGGGCGCGCTCTATCACCACTCGGGGGGTCCCCACACCCGTCCGTATGCCGTGCTCTGGGGAGTATGCGGCGCGGTCGCGATGGGCGGCATCAGCATGCTCACCAATTACTTCATCACCTACCCGGTCTACATGAAGCTGTTCATGCCGGAGGAGGTCATACTCGGCGCGTACCAGACCTTCCTGCCGTGGGTGGATAATCTCTGGGCGGCGCTCGCGATATTCAACCTGCCGTTCACCTGCATCAAGGGACTGCTCAGCGTGCTTATCTGCTTCCTGATATACAAGCCGCTCACGCCGCTGCTCGGCGGAAAGCGGTAAGACCTTGGGGCGATGCCCCAAACCCCTAAGGTCGTGGGGCAAGCCCCACACTCCAAGACCTTGGGACTACGCGTCCCAAACCTGCGGCAACTTTTCTCGCGTGAGAAAAGTTGCCAAAAGAACGCTTAGGGGACAGCTACAAAAAACGTCGATGGATTTTATCCATCGACGTTTTTTGAACTCGCCGTCCCCTAAGAACCCCCAAAGAGCGTTTTGTGTTCTACGTCGCGCAATCGCGCAAGCACCACGCAGGGTCGTGCGCCGTGCGTCCGCCCCGCAAGCGATACGCACCGCATACCGCGTCGAACCGACCTACCCTCCACCTCGCTGACCGCTCACATCTTCCACATCCGACCCGCTGCCCCTATCGGTGCACCGCGAGGTTGTACGCGTAGAAGTTCCGATAGGAGTAGAAACCGAACTCCGACCGGTTTTGCGTAGCAAAATCGCGTCCAATCCTGCATGGGCGCGAAGGAAGGAGTTCTGCGCGAACGGTAGGAACTTGCGGGATGCGTGAAGACCTCCCTTCGCGCGGTGTTCACACGTGGAAGATTTGGCGGAGTGGGTGTGAGTTTGTGCGTCTATTGAGCGTGAGGGAGGGGTATCGCACCCTAAAACGTATGGGGCAAGCCGCAATCTTTCGGCAACTCATAGCTAAGCGGCTGAGCGCTCTATGGCGTAGAGACCTTTAGGGGGATTCCAAAGGGGGAACGCCTTTGGCGTCTCTTTTTTGGGCAGCCTTTTTTCTCTCCGGGAGAGAAAAAATGTTGCCGAGGAGTTTGAGGGCGAGCAGCCCTCAAGGTCTTCGCAGGGTTCGGGACGCGTAGTCCCGAGGTCTCGGGAGTTTGAGGGCAGCGCCCTCAAGGTCTTGGGCGTGGTGAAACCTTCCCTCTGCGTATGCCGATCTTCCTCAATTCACTCGCGCAATTGTCGAGCAGTACCAGGTCGCGCTCGGTTATCGACCCCTCTGCGTACCACGCGCGCATACCCGCGTCGGCCACCTTCTCGAACGGCGCTCCCGGCACTATCACCAGCGTCCGCACCCTGCCCGCGTAGTCGAGCGAGGTCTCGCCCTCACGGCGCACAGCCGCGCGGTCTATCTTCGGCATCAGCGCCAGTATCTCGCGCCACATCTCGCGCGCCGCGCCTATGTCGCCGTACTTGCGGCGCAGTCGGTCGAGGCTGCGAAGTTTCAGGTATATCGCCGCTGCGCCTATCACCGCTCCCACGACCGCCGCCACGCCGACTATCAGCCAGAGCCACCACAGCGAGATCGGCTCGTCTGTCTCGTCGCCGTCATCTATGTCCGACGGCTCGACATCGGGTGTCGGCGTCGGCACCTCCACCTCGGGAGGCTCGGTCGGCGTGTCCGGCCTCTCCTCCTCGGCGTTCAGCCGCTCGAGCGACAGCGCGTCGAACGGCACAAAGCCCACGCCGTCGAAGTACAGCTCAGCCCACGCGTGCGCCTGCTCGCCGGTCAGCAGATACTCGCCGCCCTCGCCGCGTTCGGCGTTCACAAGGGCGTAGCCCTCGGTGTACCGCGACGGAATGCCCGCGTAGCGCGCCATCTGCGCCATCGCCGACGCAAAGTAGGTGCAGTAGCCCTCCCCTGTCGAGATGAACCAGTCGACGAAGTCCACTCCGTCGGGCACCGGCGCGGGGTCGAGGGTGTAGTTGTAGTTGTCGGACAGGTACTGCGCAAACTCGAGCGCGAGGTCGAAGCGGTTTATCTCCTCCTCCGCGTCCAGCTCATAGAGATAGCTAGCGCAGAGGTTCTGGGTCACCCGCTGCGTGATGCCGGGGTAGTAGTCGACCACGCCGCCGAATTCGAGCCGCGCGTAGCCGTTCTGCTCGGCAATTTCGACAAACGCCGACGCGTAGGTGGACGAAGGCGGATAGGTTCTGCCGTCAAACCGCGCAAGCGATGTCGACACCGACGGCTCGTTTCCCAGCTCGACCGCGCAGCTGCGGACAGTCTCGCGCGACTCGGCGTTCCAGATTATGTCCTCATATGATAGCCGATAAAATGTCGACGCCATCAGCGACTTAAGCCCCTCTATGTCCAGCCCGTAGCTCGCGAGCCGCGCGTCGCTCAGGTAGAAGCCGGTCGGCTCGGGATACTCCCGGTCGCCTATTTCAAACCCGCGCTCGCGCCGCGCGTCGAGGAGATTCTTCTCGTCGAGCTGCTCCTTCGTGTATCCGTAGAACAGCGCGTACGGTGTGTGTGTCTGACCGTACCTGGTCACATCAAGCGTCGTCACAAGCTCGGGTTGGAGAACGTAGACCGAGTTCTCACCCATCTTGTATATAAGCTGGTCGCTCGACGCGCCGTCGACGATCGTCTCCACCCGCGTGGTGCTGCCGTCCTCCCACTCGACCGTGGTGCCGCGATTCGGCAGTACATACCTGCTCTCGACAAACGCGTCTATGTCCACCTCGCCGCCGGGCAGATAGTCGGCGTACAGCCTGTCCAAAAACTCGTCGCGCTCCTCCTGCTCGGCGTTTTCAACGAGCTTCGACAGATTTCGGCGGGTCGATTTGGTCAGCCCCTTGAACGCCCATCCGGTCACCGTGTAGCCGTCCCCCTCGCCGAGCGCCGCCTTCGGGAACAGCTCGCCCTGCATGTTGAAATACGGCGTCTCGGCGCGGCAGAGCACCGAGTCCGGCCGCTCGACCGAGAACATGCTTGTGTAGTGCGCGTAGTGCTGCACCCGCACCGTCGTATACTCAAACGCGTTCACAAAGCGGCTGTTCGCGAGGCTTACCGACCGCTCGAGGTCGAACGCGTCGACGCGCTCATCCTTCCAGAGCGAGCTTGTGAAGCGGTATGAGCCGCTCAGCGCCCCTTCCTCCCAGCCGTTTCCGGTGTAGTTCGCGCGAACCGAGCCGCGCAGCAGCGACACCTTGCCCGCCTGCGCGCCGACGACAAGCGTCAGGTCGTCGGACAGCTTAACCGGACCGCCGAGGTCGGCAGCCGAGCCGTAGCCCACGGCGTTCAGTGAGAAGACCGACGTCCTTCGCGAGAAGTCGGAGTAGTGCGACGCGATTAGGTCGGCCGCGTCGTCCAGCGCCTGCTCAATCGCGCGCACGCGGAACGCCGGCGCGAGCGTGAGCGGTCGGAAGAAGGTGCACACTATCGCGATGACCGCCGCAAGCGGTATCGCGAACAGCGCGATTCCGGCGGGCGACCCCGCGTGCACCGAGTCTGCCCGCTCCCCCTGCTCCTCCGAATCCTCGGCGCGCGCCGCAAGCCTTGCCATCCGCCGTCCGTAACCTGCGGCGCTGACAGCCGCGGTCGCCGACGCGCAGAGCGCGAAGCAGCCGAATATCTCGTGGTAGCCGTATATCCACACCGCGACGAACAGCGCGAGCGACCCCACGCCGAGCGTCACCGCGCCCGCGAGACGGCACGCCGTGCAGAAGCTCACCAGGCACGCCGCGTACGCTATCAGACGCGCCGCGAGATGTCTCGAAGCCTCGTCTCCCGCGCCTGTCCGCACGAGCGAGATCAGGCTGTCGATGAGCGTTTTACCGTCGCCCTCGGTTATCCAGGCGACGCCGCCGCCCCATACGAAGAACCATGCGGCATAGCCTCCGACCGCGAGCAGAGTCACGAGGGCGGTTATCTTGTTGTAGAAACACGTGCTCAAAATACCTAGCGTAATAAGACAGGTCAGGAAGATGTACGGACGCTCCACGCGCAGTCCGAGCATTGACGAGACGATGAACGCCACGCCGCAGGCAAACATCATGCCCACGACCAGTCCGCAGAGACGTCTGAACAGCTTCTGTTCCAGAAGGGATACTTTCATCGCTCATCGCCCCCTTCCGACTGCTCGTCCGCGCCGATGAGCTCGTCACACATCGACAGCCGCACGCCGTGGCGGGTAAGCTCGTCCCGCGCGCCGACTGGCTCGTCGCCGCACGCCGCGACCGTCACCCGCGCGCCGCGCGTCCCGAGGGCGGAGAGCGCCCGCACGAGCGATCCGCTCAGGTTGGAGGTGACGAACACTAGGCTGTCCGGCGCGCCGTGGGTGGCACACTCAAGCTCGAGCGCCTTCGACGCGTCCAGGTCGCCGCCGAACTTCAGCCGCGCCAGCAGAAGGTGCAGCGCCGAAAATCCGCCGTCCGCGCTGTCCGCCTCGGTGCGCGTCTCGCCATAGCCGACCAGGCGGACTCGCCGTCCGCGCGCGCAGAACAGCTCGCAGAAGCTCGCGGCGAGCGACGTCATCCGCTCCTCACCCTCAAGCTCGGCGATATGCTGCGCGCTCTCCTCCTCGGCACGGCGCTTTCCTTTCTTCGTGGAAATTTCCTGTGTGGGAGCGTCGGGCAGGGTCGCGTCGACAAACACCATGTTCTTCGCGTCGAACGAGCCGTCGAACTCCTTGACGATAAGCTCGCCCAGCCGCGCGGACAGCTTCCAGTGCACCCGCTTGAGGCTGTCCCCCTCCCGCCACGAGCGCAGGTCGGCGATAGAGCTTATCTCCTCCGCGTCGGCGCGCGCTCCGTCCTCCGCGCCCTCGTTCATGCGGAGGTCGAGCATCCGCCCGTGCAGCGGATATGTGCGCGGATAGACCGCTATCCGGCTGGACGTGCCGGACAGCTTGTCCCCGCTTCGGCGCAGGCGCACAAGACCGAACAGGTCGGTCGCCTCCACCGCCTTGACTCCTATCTCATACTCGCCGCGGAACGGACAGTCGAACCTCACCTCGGCGGAGGTGTTCTTCGCGGGTATCGGCGAGACATAGACGGCAGTCGCGTCGACGCGGGGGTCGGCGGTCTCGAACGCCACCGCGAGATGTGCCGGCGGGAATATCGTGTCCACCTTGATGTTAAGCGCTATCGACACGCTGTCCCCGCTGAGCACGCGCCCCTCGGGCAGCTCGAGCTTCAGCGTAAACGCGCGCAGAGTATAAGCCGCCTGCGCGAGTCCCGCGAGCAGCAGTATTCCTATGAAAAACAGCACCCAGAGAAAGACGGCATCCCCCGAGTAGAGCAGCGCGACGAGGTCGGCCGCCGCGAGCACTCCGACGGTGACCCGCCTCTTGCGAAGGCTCACGCCTTTGCGTCGGGCACGCGCACCTTCGCCGCGAGGGCGGCTATCGTGCCCTCCGGTGTGAGTTCGCGCAGCCGCGCCTCCGGACGCATCACCACTCGATGCGCGAGCACCGGCACCGCCATCTTCTTTACGTCGTCGGGCAGGACGTAGTCGCGCCCCTCCACCATCGCGAGCGCCTTGGACGCACGCATGAGCGCGACCGCTCCGCGCGGCGACGCTCCGAGAAGCAGGTCGGGGCTGACGCGCGTCTCGCCGATTATCAGCGTTATGTACTCCTTTATCGCGTCCGAGCATATCACCTTGTCGCACTGAGCCTGAAGCTCGAGCACCTCCTCGGCGGTGACCACCGGAGTCAGGCTGTCGGTCGGGTCAAGCCCTGAGTCGTGGCGGGTGAGTATCTCCATCTCCTCGCGAAGCCCGGGATATCCGAGGCTCACGCGCAGCAGGACTCGGTCGAGCTGCGCCTCGGGCAGCGGATAGGTTCCCACCTGCTCCACCGGGTTCTGCGTGGCGAGCACGATGAACGGCTGCGGCAGCGGATGAGAAACGCCGTCCACCGTCGCGTGACCCTCCTGCATCACCTCGAGCAGCGCCGACTGCGTCTTGGGCGACGAGCGGTTTATCTCGTCGGCGAGTATCACCTGACGCATCACCGCGCCCTCGCGGTAGACAAAGCTTCCGTCGCCCGACGGAGTGGTGAAGCCGACGATGTCGCTCGGCATGACGTCCGGGGTGAACTGTATCCGCCCGAACGAGCAGCCGAGACTTGCCGCCATCGCGCGCGCGAGCGTAGTCTTGCCTATGCCGGGCACGTCCTCTATCAGCACATGGCCGCGGGCGAGCACGGCGCAGAGCGCGAGAGTCACTCCCTGCTTGCCGCCGACCAGCGCCTTGGCTATGTTGTCGCTTATCGCGGTAATCTTTTCGGCGTAGTCCATATTTTCAGACCTCCTGTTGCAATAATTTGCCGATTGATATTATAGCACAAAACTGAGTTTTTCGCAAGTGCGTATTTTGTGCACTTTGAGTACGCGGAATCGGTGAGGTAGACGCGCAGCGGAAATAATACCCGACGCCACAATCGCGACTGTGCAGCCCCGCTGCACACAAAGCGATTTGAGCGGCGGACATATTATTTTCGCGACCGCGCGTCCAACCGAACCGTGACAAAAAACCGCTATTCACAGTTTCCATATTTTTTGCATTGTTTTGAACCGTGAAGTAATGTATTATTGCATTGCAGTTTATATTTCGCAGTTACGGAGGCAAATTTGTTATGAAACGCAGGTCGCACGGTATCGCTATGTACATACAGCCGGAGGAGATGGAGCAGCGGGGATACGCGCAGGACGCGGAGGGCTTCGCGGCGTACGCGCGGGAGGCGCTTCGGGGCGAGGGCATGTCCGCCGGCGGCATGACGCTGGAGGTGTTCAGCGGCGCGGGCGGGATAATGCTGTTCTGCGAGCCGCACGAGCGGACGCTCACCCGCTTTTCGTCGCTTAACGACCTGGTCGCCGCGGCGCGCGAGATTTTGACCGTCGCGCCGGCGCACAGCGCGCTCTGGCGCACCGACGGCGTGTGGTATCTCGAGCTGTGCGACGAGTCCGAGCGGGTGTGGGCAGCGACCGCGGTCGCCCGCGAGTACGGTTCCGCGGCGGCCGCGCCGAGCGTATGGCTTCGCGAGCACACCGACGCGGTCGCGCCCGATAAGGCGGTGGAGAGGCTCGCCGAATTGGCGTGAGGTCGTGGGGGCAAGCTCCACACCCTGCAAGACCTTGAGGGCTTCGCCCTCAAACACCCAAGGTCGCGAGGTTACGCACCTCGCGCTGCGGCAACTTTTCTCGCGTGA
>CAMNWZ010000018.1 GCA_946566645.1 uncultured Clostridia bacterium | reverse complement strand
CCAAGCGCGAATAGGAAGATTATCATCGCCGGAAGCATCACGTTGCCGTCGTAGGCTATCCACGCGAAGATGAACACCACCGCCGCGGCGAGTATTCCGACGATGAACAGAAATCCGCCCATCGTAGGCGTTCCCGCCTTGGACGCGTGCCACTTGGGTCCGTCCTCGCGTATCTCCTGCCCGAAGTGCTTGCGGCGCAGGAAGGGTATGAACCCCTTTCCCATTATCGCCGCCACCAACAGGGACAGCACGCCCGCTGCCACGCTTGCGACCAAAACATCGAACTTCATCGCTTACTTCCTCCGTTCCTCTTACTTTGCGAAAAACTCCGCAACAACTTCCCTCTCGTCCAGGTGATGCTTTACCCCGTTTATCTCCTGGTAGGTCTCCTGTCCCTTGCCCGCGAGCAGAACCACGTCGCCTGCCTTTGCGTGAGAGAGCGCCCACGCTATCGCCTCGCGGCGGTCGGGTATCACGACGCGGCCCTGCTCGTCGCTCATGCCCGCCACTATCTCGTCAATGATCGACTGCGGATCCTCGGTTCTCGGATTGTCCGACGTGACCACGCAGAAGTCGGCGAGCCGCTCAGCTGCCTCCCCCATTATCGGGCGCTTGGTGCGGTCGCGGTCGCCGCCGCAGCCGAATACTATCGTGAGCTTTCCCTCAAGCCCCGCACGCAGCGCGCGCAGGATGTTCTCGATGCCGTCCGGCGTGTGGGCGTAGTCGATTATCACCGAGTAGTCGGCGGGGACTTTCACAAGCTCCGCGCGTCCCTTCACGCCGCTGAAAGTTCCGATAGCGCGCGCCGCGTCGGACAGCGACACGCCGAGGCTGAGCGCGACGCCGATCGCGGTCAGCGCGTTGTGCACCGAAAACTCGCCGGGTATCTTCAAATCAACTTCGGCGCGCTCATAGCTCTTCTCGGCGATAAACCGCACCCCTCCGGCGTAATACTCGATGTTCGTCGCGAGCACGTCCGCGTTCTTGTCCCCTCTCGCCGAGGTGGTGATAACGGGACAGCGAACCTCGCCCGCGAGCCGAGCACCGTACTCGTCGTCGAGATTTATCGTCGCGCGGTCGCACATCGAAAACAGCAGCTTCTTTGCCTGATAGTAGTTCTCCATGTCGCCGTGGAAGTCGAGATGGTCGCGGGTGAGGTTTGTGAACGCCGCCACCGAGTAGTGGACGTCCGCGACCCGATCGAGCGCGAGCGCGTGGGAGGACACCTCCATCACCGCGTGGCGCTCACCCGCGGCGAGCATCTTCGAGAACAGTTCCTGTATCTCGACCGATTCGGGGGTGGTGCGCACCGACTCGGTCGCCAGCCCGCCGACTATTATAACGTTCGTGCCGATAAGTCCCACTCCGACGCCGCCGACGGTCATGAGGATGTGCCGCACAAGGCAGCTGGACGTGGTCTTGCCGTTCGTTCCGGTTATGCCCACCACCGTCATGCGCGCGGTCGGGCGCGAGAAGAAGTTTGCGGACACGCGGCTAAGCTCGCGGCGCACGTTCTTCACCACCACCGTCGGGCAGTTTTCAATGTCGCGCTCGCATATCACCACCACCGCGCCCTTATCCAGCGCCGAGGGAACATACTTCGCGCCGTCCTCCTTGAATCCCGGGACGGCAACGAACAGCGCGCCGTCGGTGACCTTGCGGCTGTCCGATGTGACCGATGTTATCTCACGTTCGAGGTCGGCGGTGCAGGAAAGCACCTCCGCGCCCTCAAGCAAATTTTTAAGCGTCATTTCTCTGCTCCTTTCATCCGACAGCGGTCGTGACACCGCTCGCGGCGTAGTCGCCGACGTTCGAGTCGAGGAAGCTGACTTCGACTATCGTGCCGCGCGGCACCTCCGCTCCCGCCTCCACCGACTGGCTCGCGGCGGCTATCGTCGAGGTGGACGAGCTGAGCGATCCGGTCGGGCGCAGGTAGAGTCCCGCGTTTGTCAGCCTCGCGTTCGCGGTCTCGGGGGACAGTCCCACAACGCTCGGGACGGTCACCGTGTCGGCGGGCGCGTCGCCCTGCGTGTAGAGTATTATCTTGGAGGATGTGACCACCTTAGCGCCGGCAGCGGGTATCTGTCCGGTCACCGTCGCGCCCTCGTCGGCAAATACTATCTCCTTGAAGCCCTTCGCGGCAAGCGCCGACTTCGCCTCCTCGGTCGAAAGCCCCGCGACGTTCGGAACGGCGGTCTGTGCGCCGAACAGCTCGGCTCCGGTGTACTCCGGCTCGTAGCCGAGATAGGGCAGGACGTCCTCGAGGATGTCGCCCGCGAGCGGCGCGGCGATGTATCCGCCCGACCGCTGGTTCTGCGGTATCGACTCGCCCGGGGTGTCGAGTATGACGAGCAGCGCTATCTCGGGGTCGTCGGCAGGCGCAACCGCCATGAAGCTGACGTCGTACTTGCCCTCGCTGTTCGCCTCGCCTATCTTCTCCGACGTGGCGGTCTTGCCGCCTATGCGGTAGCCGGTGACCTGGGCGTTGCGTCCCGAACCGTCGGCGACGACGCCCTCCATCAGCTTGCACATCAGCGCCGAGGTCTCCTCGCTAATCACCTGGCGAACGACCTTCGGCTCGGTGACCGAAGCGACCGTGCCGTCGGCGTTGCGAACCTCCTTGACGAGATACGGCTGCATGAGATAGCCGCCGTTTACCACCGCCGAGACCGCGGTTATCATCTGTATCGGCGTGACGGTGAAGGTCTGGCCGAAGCTCGCGACCGCAAGCGAGACCTCCTGCGACTCGAAGTTTTTGCGGTCAAACAGCAGTCCGGTCGCCTCGCCGGGCAGGTCGATGTTCGTGTACTGACCGAATCCGTACGCCTGGAGATAGTCATAGAACCGCGACTGACCTATGCGCAGACCGATGTTTATAAACGCTGGGTTGCAGCTGTTCTGAAGCGCGCGCTGAAGCGTCTGTGTGCCGTGACCCGCCTTTCGCCAGCAGCTTATCGGCTTGCCCCATCCGCTGACCCTCGCCGAGCCGGTGCAGGTGAAGGTGGTCTCCTCGGTCACGACCCCCTCCTCAAGCGCCATCGAGAGGGTGACGACCTTGAAGACCGAGCCGGGCTGGTATGTGTCGCTTATCGCCTTGTTTCGCCAGTGGGCGTACTGGAGCTCGGACAGCTTTGCGTTGTACTCGTCGCCCTCCAGTCCCTCCAGCTGTGCGAGGTCCTTCTCGCTAAGCTCGCGCGGACTGTTCAGGTCGCAGCCGTCGGTGGTCGCCATCGCCAGCACCTCGCCGGTGTTCACATTCATGATTATGCCGACGCCCTTGCGCTGTATGTCGTTGCGGATTATCGCGTCCTCGAGGTGCGTCTCGAGTATCTGCTGAAGCGTCTGGTCGATGGTGAGCACTATCGACTGTCCGTCCTGCGCGTCGTAGTATTTCTCGAACTTGAACGGCATGGCGGTGCCCGCGGCGTTCTTGGCGCTCACGACCTTGCCCTCCACTCCGGTGAGCGTAGTGTCGTAGTATGCCTCGACGCCCTCAAGTCCCTCGTTGTCCACGCCGACAAAGCCGATTATCTGCGACGCGAAGCTGCCGAACGAGTAGTACCGCTTGGTGTCCGCCACTATCTCGATCGCCGGCAGTCCGCCGTTCGCAACTTTGAACTCGCGTATCTCGTCGGCTACGTCCTGCTCCACCTTGCGCTTTATCAGCTGATAGGCGAGCTTGCGGTTCTCGGTCTTCTTGTACACCGTGTCATAGTCGAGGTCGAGTATCTCCGAAAGCCCCTTGGCGATGAGCTGCGCCTGCGCGTCGTCCTTGATGTTCTTCGGCGAGAGCTGTATCGTCTCGGCGGAGGCGGAGACCGCGAGCGTAGTGCCGTTGCGGTCGTATATCACTCCGCGGTCGGCGTCGATTATCGAGCCGCGCGTCTGCTGGCTTATCGCGCGCTGCTCGTAGTAGTCCTTGTTCACTATCTGTATGCGGTAGAGCTGCCAGACAAGCACGCTGAATCCTACAACGATGAGCAGCAGCTCAATGCCCCATATGCGGTACATCATAAAGCGGTCGGTGCGTGGCTGCTGACCGACCGGACGCTTGCTATTCGCTTTTTTCCTCCGGATACTGTCTTCCATTTGAGCCTCCGTGGGGTTGCTTGGTTTTGCCCTTATTCGAGCACTAAAGGGGGGATTCAGTCCCCCCTCGTCGTCAAAATGCCGTCCCGCACATGAAGTATATTTGTCTCGTCGTCCCGCTATGCAGACCTTACTCGAAGTATCCGCCAACCGCGAGGAAGAATTTTTCTATGTTCTCGAAGAACCCACCCTCGCTCTCGGTCGAATGTACGGTGACCTTGTCGCTGCGGCTGATGTCCACATATCCCACCTGATCCGCTCCCGGGGAGTACATTCCCGCAGCCGCCGCCTTTGTCGCGAGGTCGCCGACGTTCATCGCGCGCTCATACTCGACAAGCAGCTTCGCGCCGTCGCTCTCGAGCTGCGTGAGCTCCTTCTGCATGCGCGAGGTGTCCACCGCTATCTCGTTGAGGGTCATGTAGTTCATGACTATCATCAGCACGAGCGCGATTATAACGACATAGCTCACTATCGTGAACGGGGTTATGCACAAAAACGGCTTCGCCTTTGCCTCCGTCTTAGCCTTCGCACGAGTGTGCGCGCGCGGCATATCCGGCGTGACCACCGCCTCGTTTGCGAGTGCCTCTCGCACTATCCTGCGGTTGTCAAAGCGCGACAGATCATATGCCACGCTCTCACCGTAATTGCGATTTATCGCCTCCGACTGCATTGCTTATCCCCCGTCCCCGTTTAGATTTTCTCGCCGACGCGGAGCTTCGCGCTGCGCGCCCGTGGGTTTTCGTTCAGTTCCCGCTCTGTCGAAACTATCGGCTTCTTGGTTATCTGCTTCAGTTCCGGCTTGTGTCCGCACACGCACACCGGAAAATCCGGCGGGCAGATGCAGCCCTTTGCCTTGTCCGAAAAGAAGTTCTTTACTATCCTGTCCTCAAGCGAATGGAAGCTTATCACAGCCATCCGTCCGCCGTGCGCCATCAGTTCAAAGATGCTCTCCAGTCCGTCGCGAAGCGCTCCGAGCTCGTCGTTGGTCGCGATGCGTATCGCCTGAAAGCTGCGTTTCGCGGGATGCTGTGCCTCCCTCTTAGCCGCCGCCGGAAGTGCTCGCTTTATCGCGTCCACCAGCTGAAACGTCGTCTCGATGGGTCGCGAGCGGACTATCTCCGCCGCTATCCTACCGGAGAACCGCTCCTCGCCGTAGTCGCGAAGTATCCGCGCAAGCTCCGCCTCGTCCCAGTCGTTGACCACCTCGTAGGCGCTGAGCGAAGCACTGCGATCCATCCGCATGTCCAGCTTCGCGTCCGCCATGTAGCTGAAGCCCCGCGACGCGTCGTCAAGCTGCGGGCTGGACACTCCCAGGTCCATGAGCACTCCGTCGAGCGAGTCGACCCCGCGCTTTCGAAGCTCGTCCGCCGCGAACCGAAAGTCGCAGCGTATCAGCTCCGCCCTGTCCGCAAACTCGCGGAGGTTCTCCCCCGCTTCGACTATCGCCGTCTCGTCGCGGTCGATTCCGTAGAGCCTGCCGCCGTCGGTAAGTCGGCGCGCGATCTCTCTCGAGTGTCCCGCGCGTCCGAGCGTCAGGTCGGCGTAGCGCCCGTTCGGCTTTATCGCGAGCGCGTCGATGCACTCGTCGAGCAGCACCGGACGGTGGGTGAATTTTCCGCCGCTCTCCATCAGATCTCGTCCAGAGCCGCGGCGAGGTCGTCCGCCGTGAGCGAAGCGTTGAACTCCTCCCACTTGGCGGTGTCCCAAATTTCCGCGCTCTCGTCCACTCCGATGAAGGTGACGTCCTTGCCGAGACCCGCGTAGTCGCGCAGCTCCTTGGGTATGAGTATGCGTCCCTGCGCGTCCGGCTCGCAAGTGGCGGCGCTGGCAAACAGCATTCGGCGAAGCACCCTCTGTCTCGCGCTCGGATAGGTCTTGATGCGCTCCGACATCTCGCGCCACGACTCGTCCGAGTAGGCGGTCAGGCAGCCCTCCGCGCCCTTCGTGACATGAAAACGCTCTCCCAGCTCGCTCCTAAGCTTGGAGGGAACTGCGAGACGTCCTTTCACGTCAAGCGTGCAGCGCCAGTTGCCTGTCATTTTCCACCTCTCACCACTTTATGGGGTCAATTCACCACTTCTCCCCACTTACATGGATAGTATACTCATTCCTGTGGAAAAATGCAAGTCCCTTTTTTGAACTTTTTTCTCGATTAAGCGCCAAAAAGCCGCTAAAGGACTGTTTTTCGCTAACAAAAACACTTGTTCGAGTTGCGGTTTGGTCACACTTTGCGGGTCACACTTATTTTCGGCGTACATCTAGTGTTATCAATTCAAGCGTAACCACAAGATGTAGGGCGGCTCGGTCACACCAAAATAATTCTAATTTCTAAACACGATTTTAACGAATTTTGGAATTTCCGCAAAAAGTTGCCTGTTTATGTAAACCTGCGCGCAAAAAAGGAGCCACCGCAGTCGGTGACTCCTCACAAAATCGAATGTATGTTCCGGTTTTTCGTCCTATATCCGCGATTCGACGAACTTATTTGCTCGCCTGCTTGAAGTTGCCGCGTGAAGCCTTGACCTCGTTCAGCGCCTCGCCGAGGGCATCCTCCACACGAGCAAGCGCGTCGTCGACATAGCGGTTGGTGGTGAGGCGAAGCTCCTTGGTCTTCTGCTCGGCGGCGGCGACCATCTCGTTTGCCTTCTGGCGCGCAGCCGCGACTATGCTCTCGTTCGATACCATCTGGCGCGCGCGCTCCTCCGCCGCACGCTTGATAGCCTCCGCCTCGCGCTTGGCGGTGCCGATTATCTCGTTCTTCGCCGCCGTGATGTTGCGCGCCTGCTCAAGCTCGGCGGGGAACTCCGCCTTTATCTCCTCGATGAGGTCGAGCAGTTTTTCGCGGTCGAGCACACACTTCGAGCGTCCGAGCGAGAATCCGTCGTTGATAAGAGTAGTCAGTTGCTCCAAAAGTTGTTCGATTTCATGTTCCATGTGGTTTTCTCCTCTCTTCAGTCGCGAAGTGTCTTAGTTTTTCGATTCAAGTTTTACCCGAACGCATTCGGGAACGAGCCTTGATATGTCCGCGCCGTACTTCAAAAACTCGCGGACGATGGTCGAGCTGACATTGCCGTACTCCTCGCCCGCCGGAAGGAACAGGGTGTCGGCGGCGCCGGCGAATCGGTTCGCGGCGGCTATCTCGCACTCGTAGTCGAAGTCGCGGACGTTCCGCACTCCCTTGACGAGCACGCACGGTCGGTAGCGCTCGCACAGGTCTCGGGTGAAGCCCTCGAACAGCACCGCCTCCACGCCGTCGATGCCCTTCGCCGCTTCGCGTATCAGCTCCACGCGCTCCTCCGGCGTGAGCAGCGACGACTTCTGCGAGTGGCTGTTGTGCATCACCGCGACCACGACCCTGTCGAATATCGCGGCGGCGCGGCGAATCATGTCCAGATGTCCGAGCGTCACCGGATCAAAGCTGCCCGGAAATATCGCCGTCATCGGCATCCTCCTCCTCCGAACGTGTGTAGACGGTGAGCTTGGTGCGGCCGTAGCCGTACACG
The DNA here is from genome assembly GCA_946566645.1 of uncultured Clostridia bacterium. Lineage (GTDB taxonomy): Bacteria > Bacillota > Clostridia > Oscillospirales > JAAYOS01 > CANRIN01. Next base: position 13,918 of record CAMNWZ010000018.1, on the reverse strand, counting down.
CGACCGCGAACGAGCGTGTCCACCCTCTCCGGAAGGGCATCGTCCGCCTCGCTCTCAATCACTATTATACCACCGAAATTCAGCGTGTCAAATCTTGCCGCAATTTCGAGCGTCCTTTTCCACAATTTGTCAGCGTACGGCGGGTCGACGAGGATGATGTCGAACTTCTCGCCGCGCTTGAGGTAGCCCGCGTAGTCGCTCTGCACTATCTGCGACTGCGCCTCAAAGCCGCACTTTTTCACGTTGTCGCGCACGATGGATATCGCCGAGCGGTCGTTGTCGACGAAGACGCATTCCCGCGCGCCGCGGCTCAGCGCCTCGATGCCGAGCTGTCCCGAGCCTGCGAACAGGTCGAGCACGCGGCGTCCCTCCAACTCGAAGTGCAGAATGCTGAACATCGCCTCCTTGACCTTGCCCGCGGTCGGACGGGTGTGAAGTCCGTCGAGCGTCTTGAGTGCGCGTCCCCGCGCGGTGCCTGTTATAACTCTCATTGTTTCTCTCCTTCCTCCGACGGGTGGAAGTGGCGGTATACCGCCTCTGCCGCCGGTCGGGTGACCGTCTCCGCAAGCTCGTCCACGCTCGCCGCCGATATCTTCTTTACCGAGCCGAACTTTTTCAGAAGCGCGGCACGGCGGGTCTTGCCCACCCCCTCTATCTTCTCAAGCTCGGAGCCGTAGAGCTTCTTTGTGCGCAGCTCGCGGTTGTATGTTATCGCGAAGCGGTGCGCCTCCTCCTGTATTCTGCCCACAAATCCGAAAAGCTGCGGATTTTGGGCTATCCCTATCTCGCGACCGTCCGGGCTTATCAGCGCGCGGGTGCGGTGGCGGTTGTCCTTGACCATGCCGTATATCACCGGCGAAAATCCGAGCTCGGTCGCGGCGTCGCGCGCCACCCGAGCGTGCTCCTCGCCGCCGTCTATCAGCATAAGCTCGGGCGTGGGAAGAAACTTCTCGTCACCGTCTATCGCCCGCTGATACCGCCGAACTATCGTCTCGCGCATCGACGCGTAGTCGTCCTGACCCTCGATGGTTTTCATCTTGAAGCGGCGGTACGCCGACTTCTTCGGCTGTCCGTACTCGACGACCACCATCGACGAGACGACGTCCCGCCCCGCCATGTTCGACACGTCGAACGCCTCGATGCGCGCGGGGGCGGTCTCCATTCCGAGCGCCGTCCGCAGCAGCTCAAGCCCGCGCGCGGCGCGGTCCTGACCGGTCGTCACCCGCTCCGCCTCCTCGCGCGCGTTCTTCGCGGCAAGGCGCATAAGCTCCATCTTTTCGCCGCGCTGGGGCACGAGTATCTCCACCTTGCGTTCGACGCGCTCGGACAGCATCTTTGCCAGGTTCTCGCGGTTCTCGATGTCGAACGGAAGCAGTATCGTGCGCGGCGGCGCGGTCTTTGCCATGTAATACTGCGTGATGAACGCGTCGAGTATCTCCGCGCCGTCCTCCTCCACCGCCTGCTCGATGACGACCGCCTCCTTGTCGGCAAGCGCGCCGTCCATGTAGCGCAGCACCGACACGCAGCTCCTCGCCGACGAGTAGAACCCGAACACGTCGGTGTCCGGCGCTCCGCCCGCGATGACGTGCTGCCGCTGGCTCAGCCTCTCGACCGCGTTTACACGGTCGCGCAGCACCGCCGCCTTCTCGAACAGCAGGTTCTCGGCGGCGTCCGCCATCTCGGCTTTCAGCTGCTCGACCACGTCCGCGCCCTTGCCGCTTAGCAGCGCGATGCCCTCGTCGATAAGCGCGCGGTAGTCGTCCTTTGTGAACTCCCCGGTGCAGGGCGCCATGCAGCGGTTCATGTGGAAGTTGAGGCAGGGTCGGCTCTTGCCGATGTCGCGCGGAAACACGCGTGAGCAGTCGGGCAGCTTGAGCGCCTCGACAAGCGCCTCGAGCGCGGTGCGCGCCATATGCCTGCCGTAGTACGGTCCGAACCAGGTCGCGCCGTCCTCCTTGGGGGAGGTGGACAGCGTAAACTTGGGGTACTCGTCGCGAGTGTCCACGCGGATATAGTGCAGCACCGAGCCGTCTTTCAGCAGGATGTTGTACTGCGGCTGATGGCGCTTTATCAGCGAACATTCTAGCATCAGCGCCTCGTATTCGCTTGCCGCGACGATATAGTTGAAGTCGTTTATATGGCTTACGAGCTTTCGCGTCTTGTCGGTGTGCGACTGCTGATCCTGAAAGTACGAGCTTACGCGGTTTTTCAGCTTCTTCGCCTTGCCGACGTATATGACCTCGCCGCTCTTATCGAGCATGATGTACACGCCCGGCTCAAACGGCAGCGAAAGCACCTTCTTTTTGAGCCGCTCTATTCTCTCGTCCACCGTCCGCCCTCCGCATTCTGCCCCTGAGTTGACAAAAAATCCCGTCCGATGGGGGACGGGATTTTTCCGCGAATGAAAAACTTACTCGGAGAAGTTCGACTCGATGAGCGCCGCCAGCGTGTCGACAGCCTGCTGTTCGTCCGCGCCGTCCGCGATTATCGTTATCTTAGTTCCCTTGATGATGCCAAGCGAAAGCACGCCAAGCAGGCTCTTCGCGTTCACGCGACGCTCGTCCTTCTCGACCCAGATGCCGCTCTTGAACTCGTTTGCCTTCTGAATAAAAAAGGTAGCCGGACGGGCGTGAAGCCCCACCTGATTGTTAACTACTACTTCTTTCGTGACCATAATTGCGATAACCTCCCGAAATTCTGTACACATTCACTGTCCAAAGTCCATTGGATTACCACGATGATGATACCAGATTCGAGCACCGAAAGTCAACCTTTTTTCGCGCTTTAACCGCTCATGCCAACATATTCGTACGTTTGCCCAAAGCTGAGAATTGTGCGTGCGCTTCTTTTGTAAAAATTTCAGCTTGATTTTCGGTCGAACATCTTGTCAAAACTCGACTATCGTGACGCCCATCTCGCCCTCGCCGAACCTTCCCATGCGATACTCGCGCACGCGGCGGTCGCCCTTCAGCTGCTCGGTAACGGCTGTCCGCAGAGCGCCCGTTCCCTTGCCGTGGATTATCGTGACCGACGGAAGCCCCGCCATCACCGCCGCGTCGATGAACGCGTCCAGCTCCTCGAGTGCCTCGCCGACCGTCTGTCCGCGCAGGTCAAGCTCGCTTTTAACCTCACGCGAGGACGTGCCCCGCTTGGGCGCTATCACATAGCCCTCCTGCTTCTTCGGCGGCTCGGTCAGCTCAACGTCGCGCGGGTCGAGCGTTATCGTCATCGCGCCGAGCGACACGCTTATCTTGCCCCCCTTGTCCTTGGGCAGAGCCGTCACCGTCGCGACCGCGCCGGTGGAGAGTATCTTCACGCTGTCACCGACGACGAGCGGACGCGACGCCTTGCGCTTCGGCTGCTCGACAGGCTGCCCGCCGCGGCGGCGATGCTCCTCCTCGGCGGCGTTCAGCTTGGTGCGAAGCGCGGTGCGGGTGCGGTTCAGCGCCTCCGCCGACTTCTCTGCGTCCACCGACTTGAGCAGCTGATTGCGAAGCTCCTCCACCTCGCGGAGCGCTGCCTCGCCCTCCGCGCGCGCCTGCTCTATTATACGCTGCGCCTCGAGTTGTGCGCGGTCGCGTGCGCGTTCCTTCTCCTTCTGCGCGTCCGAGTGGAACTTGCGCGCCTTCGCGACCGCGTCGGCTGCCTCGCGCCGGAGCTTCGACTGCTCCTCGCGCAGCGCCTCAAGCTCCTTCTTCTCGGTCTCGAGGCGGCTAAGCGCGTTGTCGAACGACTTCTCGCCGCTGCCGACCAGTCCCTCCGCCGCCGCGATTATGTCCTCGCCGAGTCCCAGACGGCGGGATATCGCGAACGCGTTCGAGCGTCCGGGCACGCCGATAAGCAGGCGATAGGTCGGGCGCAGCGTCTCAACGTCGAACTCGCAGCTCGCGTTCTCCACCCCGTCGGTGGTGAGCGCAAACTCCTTCAGCTCGGCGTAGTGGGTGGTCGCCGCAACGTTTGCACCGAGCGCACGCGCGCCGAGGATTATCGACACCGCAAGCGCCGCGCCCTCGACCGGGTCGGTGCCCGCGCCGAGCTCGTCAAAGAGTATCAGCGAACCGGGCTTTGCCGCCCCAAATATCGCCACTATGTTCGTCATGTGCGACGAGAAGGTGGAAAGCGACTGCTCTATCGACTGCTCGTCGCCGATGTCCGCGTACACTCCGCTGTACACCGGCACTCTCGAGCCCTCCTCGGCGGGGATGAACAGTCCGCACGCCGCCATTATCGAGAACAGTCCGATGGTTTTCAGCGTGACCGTCTTGCCGCCGGTGTTCGGTCCGGTCACAACCAAGGTGTCGAACTCGCCGCCGAGCATCACGGTTATCGGCACGACCTTCTCGCGCGGTATCAGCGGATGACGCGCCTTCTTCAGCTCGAGCAGACCGTCGTCGCTGAACTCCGGCTCGGACGCGCGCATCCTGTCGGCGAGACGTGCCCTGCCGAACACGCAGTCGAGGTGGACATACGCCTTGTAGCCCTCCGAAATGGGCTCGGCGTGCGCTCCGACCTCGGCGGACAGCTCGGCGAGTATCCGCTCGATCTCCTCCTTCTCCTTCGCCTCAAGCTCGCGTATCTCGTTGTTGAGGCTGACCACCGCCGCCGGTTCGACGAAGAAGGTCGAGCCGGACGAGCTGACATCGTGGACAAGTCCCGCGATGTCCCCCTTGTTCTCCGACTTGACCGGCACGACATACCGTCCCGACCGCTGCGTGATTATCGGCTCGCGCAGCGCCTTCGAGTAGGTCGGCGATGTGATTATCTTTTGCAGCGCGTCGCGCACCTTGCCGTTTGCGGCGCGTATCTTTCGGCGTATCGACGCAAGCTCGGCGCTCGCCGCGTCCGCCATCTCGTCCTCGCTGATTATCGCGCGGGTGATGCCCTCCTCCAGGTACTTGTTCGGCTGGAGGTAGAAGAAGTAGTTCGCGAGCACGCCGGTCTCGGCGCCGTCGCTCTCGCCGTATTCCTTCAGCCGACGTATCGCGCCGAGCGTCGCCGCTATCTCGAGCAGCGCGGGCATGCTCAAAGCGCCGCCGCGCTCGGCTCTGCGCACGTTTCCGATGCAGTCGCCTATCGCCGAAAGGCTCGGGCCGCCGATGCGCGAAAGCATCCGCCACGCCGCCGTCGTCTCCGCCATCCGCTCTCGCGCCTCTATAAGCGTTGTCGCCGGCTCGAGCGCAAGCGCGCGCTCCTTTGCCGCCGGGCTTCGGCACTCACTTGCGAGCATATCGAGAACGCTCGGAAGTTCGAGCGTCCTCAGTGATTTTTCGTAAAGTTTGTCCTCCATTTTCGTCCCTTTCCGTTCACTGATTCAAATTTCCGAGCCCGTCGTACAGCTCGTCAAACGATTTTCCCCGCCTGCATCTGCCGAAGGACAGCTCCCTGTCCTCCCCAAACTCCAGCAGGAAGCACTTTGTAAGCTCGTCCACCGTCTGCTCAAGCGCGAGGAAAAACTCGTTATACGCAAACCTGTACGCGGGCGTGTCCTCCTCGAAGTTCGCGGTTATGAGCGACTCGGTCACCTGGTCGAGAGGGTACATCTTGAGGTGCATAAGCTCATGCACGACCACCTCCTCAAGATTCTCCTGCTTCGGATCCGCGCCGTTCAGCATGACTATCGCCCGCTTGCCGTCGCAGTCTATCTTCAGGTCGCCGGTCTTTCGCCATCCCGCGTCGTCGACCCACTCGAGCCGCATATCCCACGCGGGCGTGAGCCGCAGCTTGTCGCACCACGTTTTGAACTTTCTTTCGATGTTCTCCCTGTCCATGTCCCTCTCCCTATAAACTCTTGTAGAAATCCAGCGTCGAGAACCCGCGCTCCATCGTCACGAGAAAGTAGTTCTCCGCCGCGATGCCCAGCCGCTCGAGACTGCCGCCGGTCAGGTCGAAAGCAAGCATCTTCTTGCTGTCCGCCTGCATCAGATACCGCGCTGCTGCGAGCGACGGCGCGTCCAGCTCGGCATACGACGAGTGCGCGTGCTGTTTGCATTTCAGCTCGCCGCTCATCAGCTCGAGCACCGGCTCGGAGGGGTCGGCGTCCCCGCACTCGGCGCAGGCGGTCAGCTCGGGCATGAATCCGCATATCGCAGCCGCGCGCAGCTCGAACGCCGCCTTTATCAGTGTCTCCGATTTCAACCCGCGGCTGAGCGCGTAGAGCAGGTTCAGCGCATCACTGAGCAGCGCGCCGGACGGCGTGTTTTCGGGCGCCGCCGCGTCGAGCGCCTCCGCCATGTAGCTCGCAAGCGACAGCCGCAGGATGTCCTTTCGCAGTCCCAAAAATAGCTCGAGCGGCTCGGCGGAGTCTACGGTCATCCGCCCGCGCTCCTCGAATATCGCAAACTCGGAGTAGACCAGAAGCTGCGTCCCCGCGCCGAGCAGCGAGTTCTTGCGTCGCGCGCCGCGCGCCTTTGCGGATATTTTCCCCCGCTCGGCGGTGAGGATGGTCAGCATACGGTCGCTGTCGCGGTAGTCCACCTCGCGCAGAACCAGTCCGCGCATAAGCCCGCGCTCAGGATTCGGCATAACCGAAGTTCTTCAGCTGAGCTATGCTGTCCCGCCAGTTCTCCTTGACCTTGACCCACGTCTCGAGGAATATTTTCTCGCCGCGAGCGTCCTCAAGTTCCTCGCGCGCAAGCTCGCCTATGCGTTTCAGCATAGCGCCCTTCGCGCCGATGATTATCCCCTTGTGGCTCTCCTTTTCGCAGTAGATAGTCGCGGATATGTTCAGTATGCCGTCCTCCCGCTCGTATCGGTCTATCGCGACCGCGACGCCGTGCGGCACCTCGCGCTCAAGGCATATCAGCATCTTCTCGCGTATCACCTCGGCGGCTATCTGGCGCTCGGTCTGGTCGCTTGCCATGTCCGACGGGTAGAGCGCACCGCCCTCCTGCGCAAACCTCGAAAGCACGTCGAGAAGCGTGTCCACGCCCTCATTGTTTTTCGCCGAGATGGGCAGGTACTCGGCAAAGTCGTACGCCTTTTGATACGCGGCTATCACGCCGAGTACCTCCGGCGGCTTTACCGTGTCCCGCTTGTTGATGACAAGCACGGCGGGCAGCCCCATCTCGCGGATGCGGTCTATCAATATCGCCTCCGGCTTGCCGACCTCCGGCTCGGGTTCAACGACGAGCACCGCCGCGTCCACGTCCGCCACGCTCTCGCGCACTACGTCGTTCATGTACTCGCCGAGCTTGTTCCGCGCCTTGTGAAAGCCGGGCGTGTCCATAAACACAAACTGCGTGTCCCCTCGCTCACAGACCGCAGTGATGCGGTTGCGTGTGGTCTGCGGCTTGGAGGTGACGATCGCCACCTTCTCTCCCGCGAGCGCGTTTGCAAGCGTCGACTTGCCGACGTTCGGGCGTCCGCATATGACATACATCCCGTTTTTAGTTATCGCCATTCTCTTTATCCTCCCCGTTTTCGGGACTTTCCTCGCTGTTTTCTTCCGACTCGTCCTCATGCTTGTCCTCCGCTTTCGGCGGCAGGAACGCCATTACAAACGCGCCGAGCGGTATCACGACGAGCGCGACGGCAGCCCATCCCTTGTTGTCTCCGATGCCCCGGAGCACCGCCTTCCAGAAGTCGAGGTCGACGAACAGGAACAGTCCGACGCAGAGCGCGACGACCGCGCAGATGAGCACCGCGCCCGCCGCCATGTCCTTCACCTTGCGTATAAGCTCGTCGCGCTCGGCGGTCACTCGGTCGCAGAGCTTCTCGACGGCGGTGTTCATGCACTCCGCGCCGAGCACCAGCGCGCACACGCCGAGCACCGCTATGTAATACCACTTGCCGTAACCGCTTGTCCACACCAGCAGCAGCGCCCACGCCGCCGCGAGCAGCTCGATGCGTATGTTCCGCCCAAGCTCCACCGCGTCGCATATGCCGTGCCACGCGTCGCGAACCGCGCCGAAAAACTTTTTAATTCCCACGTCTTATCCCCATTTCGTCCAGAATCTCTTCCTGCCTGCGAAATTGCAGCTTCTCGTCTTTCTCGCCGCGCTCGTGATCGTAGCCGAGCAGGTGCAGCGTCGAGTGTACCGCCAAAAACGCGAGTTCGCGCTCGAGGCTGTGTCCGTACTCCTCCGCCTGCTTTGCCGCACGCTCGAGGCTTATCACCATCTCGCCGAGCAGCACGCGACCGCTCTCGTCCAGCTCCCACGGCTCGGGGCTTGGCTGTTCGCCCACCTCAAGTTCGAACATCGGAAAGCTCAGCACGTCGGTGGGACCATCCACTCCCCGCCGCTCGAGATTCAGCTCGTGTATGCCCTCGTCGTCGGTGGTGTATATCTCCACCGCGCAGGGCGTGTCGATATGTTCGCTCGCGAGCGCGCCTTCCACCGCTCGGCGGAGTATCCGCTTCTGTTCGACGGTCGCCGAGGCGCCGTAGGCTGACACCCCCACGCGGTGGGTCTTGCGCGCGCTCATCTGCGCTTTATCGGCATCGGGCGCTTACTGCTCGCCGCTGCCTTCTCCGCCTTCTCGTACGCCGCGATTATCTTCTGCACGAGCACATGGCGCACGACGTCCTTTGCGGTGAGCTGACATATCGCGATGTCGTCAATGCCGTCGAGTATGCGTATCGCGTCCTTCAGACCGCTCGTCTTGTCGCGCGGCAGGTCTATCTGCGTCACGTCGCCGGTGATGACCACCTTCGAGCCGAAGCCGATGCGGGTAAGGAACATCTTCATCTGCTCGCGCGAGGTGTTCTGCGCCTCGTCTAAGATGATGAAGCTGTCGTCGAGCGTGCGTCCGCGCATGTACGCGAGCGGCGCGACCTCGATGTTCCCGCGCTCCAGGTTCTTGGCATACCCCTCCGCGCCGAACATCTCGAACAGTCCGTCGTACAGCGGGCGGAGGTAGGGGTCGACCTTGTTCTGAAGGTCGCCGGGCAGAAATCCGAGCTTCTCGCCCGCCTCCACCGCCGGTCGGGTGAGGATTATGCGGCTGACCTGTTTCGAGCGGAATGCCGCCGCTGCCGCCGCGACCGCGAGATAGGTCTTGCCGGTGCCCGCCGGTCCTACGCCTATGGTTATCGTGTTTTTGAGTATCGCGTCGACGTAGTGCTTCTGTCCCACCGTCTTCGGCTTTATCGGCTTGCCCTTGGCGGTGACGCAGAGCTCGTCGCGCGCGACCTCGGCGACCTCCTTCTCCCGACCGTCGCGCGCGAGTCCTATCACATAGCGCACCGTGCCGAGGTCTATCGTCTCGCCGCGCGACACCAGGTCGAGAAGCGAGTTTATCCCCTTTGCCGCGAGCATCACCTGCTCCGGCTCGCCGCTTATCTTCAGCTCGTTGCCGCGGCTTATCACGCTCGCGCCGGTCTCCTTCTCCACCTCGCGCATATTCTCGTCGAACGACCCGAATATGCCTATCATGTCGTCTATTCGTTCAATGTCTATTATCTGTTCTATCATCCATTTTCCTCCGTATCCACACCCGAAAAGGGTATCTCCACTTCTTTCGCTATGTCCTCCCGCACCTCGGCGGTCATCACTGCGACGAGCATCCCGTCCGCCTCGGTAAACTCGAAGTCGGCGCTTATCACCTCGCCGTCGGTCGCAAGTGCCAGACGGTCGGTAAGCGCCTCTCTCAGCTCGTCCTCCACGTCGATGGCATCGCGTTCGACTTCGGCGGACGTATACTCCGAGCAGGTCGTGGTCTCTATCACGATAGGCAGCGCAAGTCCGCCGGGTATGACCAGTCTCGACCTCTCTACCATTTTATCACATTCGGCAGGCGAAATTCCACTGTTTAGGAAAAGATTTATGCGATTTTTTCCGATAATCACGCTTCGACGGGTCTCGGTCACCCCGGTGTATGTCTTTTCGCGCACGACAAGCGGCGCTTCCGCGCTCAGAACGTACCATGTTCGGGCGATGACCTCCCCCCTCGCGCGCACGAGATTCACGCCGTAGCTGGTGCCTATCTTCTCGTTATTCATGTCGCGAACGCCGCTTATCAGCAGTTCGCCCTCCTGCACCGTCGCGCCCGGCTGCACCAGCGGATCACCCTCCAGCGCGACGACGCTCTCCACCACCCCCGCGCGGCTCGCGAGCACGTTCGACGGCGACGAGCGGTCGAGCATATCCGGCACCGGCGCGCGCTCGCGAAGCTCCACCGTCGCGTGGCTGCCGGTCATGTTTATCGTGAACCACCGCAGCTCGCGCATCTTCAGCAGCATCTCGGTCTCGAGCAGGTCGACGTCCACGTCGCTGCGAAGCGTGCCCACTCCGACGCCCAGCTCCTCGAGCGTGGACAGCACCTCCGCCTCGTCGAGCGTCTCGCAGCCCACCACCTCGAACTCCCACAGCCGAAGCGACGTAGTCCACACCGCGGCGACGCAGAGTATCATGCCGATTATGAACGCGTATCTGTGCGCAAATCGCATGAGAAAGAAAGGCATGCCGACGCTGCGCTCGACCTTCACGGTGCAGAGCGCGCGCTCGGCGAGGTTTGTCAGCGGCGCGAGTCCCTGACGGCGCACCCTCGCGATGTAGTCGCCCTCCGGCGTACGCTTCAGCCGCCAGAACGCGACGCCGCTCCGCGCGCATATGTTTAGGAATCGCTCGGGATACGGTCCGCTGACCCGCACCTCAAGGTATCCGCGAAAAAAGTTGACGACCTTCAGCATCCCGTCACCTCAATACTTGAATTCCACCGAAAATATCCTACCGCGCACCGATAGCTCGGTCGCGCTCATCGACAGCAGCTCGAACCCCACGCCGCGCACCTCGATTATCGCCTCGCCTCCGCTTACCGCGACCAGCTCGGGCGTATACTCGATTATGCCGCCGTGGTTCGCCACGATGATCTCACGCGCGCCGACTATCTCCACTCGGGCGACCCCCGCCACCGCGTCGGCGGGCAGGTCGAACGCCTCCGCCACATGGAAAAGCGCATTCTTGACAGGTTTCTTCATCTCGCGCCTCCTCGCCATTCACTCATGCAAATTTATGCCGCGTATGCACGGATAATGCGCCGAGCGGCGGCGTATTATTGTCTGTCTACCCGTAAAAGGAGGTGATACGGTGGGAAAACTTCGACATCGCGCGGGGCGCGCCGCGTCGGCTCTGCTCGTCGGGTGCGCGATGCTCGCGCTGATACTGCGCCCAAACGACGCGATAACCTACGCAAAGGACGGGCTTCGGCTCTGCGCCGACGTGATAATACCCTCGCTGTTCCCCTTCTTTGTGCTGTCGCAGATGATAGTCGAGCTGGGCTTCGCTAAGTATGTCGGCGCGGCGTTCGAGCGGGTGATGCGACCGCTGTTCGGGGTGAGCGGCGCGTGCGCGACGGCTCTCGCGCTCGGGTTTGTCGGCGGCTATCCGACCGGCGCGAAGACCGCGATCTCGCTCTACGAGGGCGGTCTGTGCACTCGGACCGAGGCGGAGCGGATGCTCGCGTTCTGCAACAACTCCGGTCCGGCGTTCATCCTCGGCGTGGTCGGCGCGGGAGTGTTCGGCTCGAGCGGAGTCGGCTTGCTGCTCTATCTCGCGCACGCCGCCGCGTCGATACTCGTCGGCATCGTGTTCCGCTTCTGGGGACGAAACTCGTCGGCGAGCGACAGCCGCCTTGCCGCACCGTCGCAGGCGGTCGGGCTTGCCCCCGCGTTTTCAAACAGCGTGGCGGGCGCGCTCGGCTCAACGCTTGCCATCTGCGCGTTTGTGATATTCTTCACCGTCGTGATAAAGATGCTCTGCCTCACCGGCGCGATACCGTTCGTCGCGTCGCTCGCCGCGCGCCTGCCCTTTGTCGACGAGACGACCGTCCGACAGCTGCTGACCGGGCTTATCGAAATTTCAAGCGGCGTGTGGTCGCTGAAAGGAGCAGCAGTCGGGATGCGCACCGAACTAGCGCTCGCGGCGTTCATGCTCGGCTGGGCGGGACTCAGCGTCCACTGCCAGGTGCTCAGCTTCATCGGACGGAGCGGGCTTTCGACAAAGACGTACATCCTAGGCAAGCTGCTGCACGGCGTTATCTCGGCGGCGCTCGTGTGGTGCGTCAGCGGCGCGCTCGGGCTTGCGAAGCCGGTGTCCGCCTACCTCGCCGAACAGGTTGCGGGCGCGGCGTCGATGACCCTCCCGACGGCACTCGCGATGAGCGCGGGCGGCGCGGTTATCGGCGTCGGATGGCTGTGGCTCGGGTGCGCGCTGCACAAATATCGCAAAAAGGGGTTGTGAGCCGCCGCCGCGCGTGATATAATGGCGTTGGACGGATGCGCGGGCGGGCAAGTCGGTTTCGCGCCATTCGTCACTCAAAGCAAGCAAAAGGCGGTGAGACAGTGCTGTTTCGCAAGAATATCGAACCGAAGTGCGCATATTGCGCGCGCGCCGCTCGCGTGGACGACTTTACCGTCGCCTGCGAGAAGAAGGGTATCGTCGACGCGGAGGGACAGTGCCGCCGCTTCAAATACGACCCGCTCAAGCGCACGCCGCTGAAAAAGCCGCAGTTGGTTACGCGCGGGCTTACCGACGACGATTTCAAGCTGGAATAAGCGTGAAAACATACCGAAAATCCGTCCCCGGGAAAGGGACGGATTTTTTTGAAACTTTTTCCGCCGAGCGCGGCACATATAACACAGGACGTCCGAGAAATGAGGTGATGGGGTGCGGCAGGAGACCAAAGACGAGTTTTGCAGGATCTACGACCTGACGGCGCGGCAGACGCTCGGATGGCTTCGCGCGCACGCGGGTGCGAGTGATGCTCACGACCTCTTTCAGGAGGTGTACGAGGAGCTGCTGAAAACCTTGCGCCGCAAGGGAGTCGGCTACATCGACGACGAGGCGGCGTTTGTGCGCAGCCTCGCGAAGTCGCGGCTCGCAAAGCGCCATCGACGGCAGAGCGCGACCGAGATCCCGCTCGAGTTTGAGGACGACGACGGCGAGGAGCTTGAGCGATGGCTGTCCGACGGGTTCGACCTCGAGGACGAGGTGGCGCGGCGCGACCTTGCCGAGCGGGTGCGAGCGTTCGTCGACGGCGAAGGCGAGGACGCGCGGGCGGTGTTCTACCTCCACTTCGGCGCGGAGCTGACGCTTGCCGAGACAGCCGCCGAGCTGGGGATACCCGAGTCCACCGTCAAGTCGCGACTGTACAGACTGATAAGGAAAATACGCGAAAACTTTGAGTTTTGAGGTGATACAATGACAAATCGAGACTTTTTGAAGCAGGTGTCGACCGACGGTCTGCCCGACGCGTCGGCGGTGCTCGAAGGCGCGCAGAAGCCGAGAAGCGTGTGGCGGCGCGTCGCGGTCGCGGTGGTCGCCGCGGCGGCGATAGGGGCGATTGGGACGGCAGCCGCCTTTGAACTTGGGCTCATCACGATAGGTCCCGCGGCGGAGAGGATGGCAAGCATGACCCCCGAGGAGTTGGACGATGCGCGTGAAAATCCGCCCGAGTTCAACGTCGACGAGGAGATAGCGGCGATGGAGGAGTATGTCCAGAACCTGGAGATAATAACCGATCCCGCTGACTTGCAGCAGGGAGCGGAATACAACGTGCTCGGCATATCCACCATCGGCACCATGCCTGTCTACGCCTTCTGCGAGTACGACCCCGAGCTGTGGGATCTGCTCTGGAACCCGGAAGTCAGCGCGTCGATTTACCCGTTGCAGTGTGCCGGCAAGCCGGAGATTGTGGACGGCGAGGTTTCCATGATAGAATGCGGTTCCGATAAGTTCTACTTCGTCAGCAAGGGCGGAGGAGGCAGCTTTGTGGAGGACGGTCAGGAGTACAGCTGGGACTCAAGCGTAACCATGCGCTGCGCCGAATGCGGCAATACTATAAGCTATCGCATGGGAGACGTGACCGTGAGCGAGTTAGCAGCGCCCGAAGCATCCGAAGGCAGCGTCTATATAGCTCTCGACCCCGTAGAAAACGAGGACGGAACAGTCACTTTCAGGTTGAAGCTGGTCGACGAGCA
>CAMNWZ010000017.1 GCA_946566645.1 uncultured Clostridia bacterium | reverse complement strand
AAAATTTGGACGAAAAATGCGCCGACTTGGTAAGAAAAAGCGACTTGATTTACATATATGGTATGTCTATTGGTGAAACCGATGCGATATGGTGGCAACGTATTTGTACTTTGCTAAAGAATAAATCAAATGCAAGAGTAATACTGCATGCTTTTGATGCGCCTCCGGAGCAACGGATTCGTACACCTTACCTTCGATACGAGCGTTCTTTAAAAGAAAAGTTCGTCAATTATAGTAATCTCCCTGATGAAACGAGATCATCGGTATTTGAACGTATTCATATTACGTCTGCTAATATTTTTTCTTCTATGAAAGATTTGGTAAATCACCAAAATAATACGTCTACAGCAACAGCGGTTACAGCATAGCCGTCATAGCAGTAGAACAAACAATAACATCTTATGACCAACAGATTAAAGATTGCCTACATAAACGGACTGTCACAGCTACATATCTGCCAAAGCCACATTCGCATAAAAGAGCACAGAATTTTGACTGAATATTTTTGAATGAAACCGCTACGACAAAGCAGTTGACCGCTGGCCTGAAAACAAACATTTCACCATAGTAGGAAGATTAGCCTCGTCATCCTCCCGAATTTCAATTACATATTATCCCCAAGAAGCCCGGAGCGCAACGCTTCGGGCTATCTTTATGCCTTGGAGGTAATATCATGCCCGAACTCATCCTGCCCGAAAATGCCGACCCGATCACGCTCGAACCAACCCAACCCGAGACTTTCACCTGCTCCATCTGCGGCACAACGCACCCATTGTCCGAACTCTACGAAATGGATGAATCACTGCTCTGTCCCGCATGCCTCACCGCGCATACCGTCGTCTGCCATCACTGCGGTCGCCGAATCTGGCGGGACGACGACGCCGGCGATGACGACACGCCACTCTGCGAGTCATGCCATGACAACTACTACCTGCGCTGCACCGAGTGCGGGCGAGTCATCCATGAGGACGACGCCAACTACCCCTACGATGACGACCGACCCTACTGTGACGACTGTGCGCCAAGCGACTCGCACTCGATCCACTCGTACGACTACAAACCGTATCCGGTGTTCCACGGCGACCCGCCGCGATACTTTGGCGTTGAGCTTGAGGTAGACGACGCCGGCGAAACCACCGACCGCGCGGACGCAATCCTCGTCATCGCGAACCGCCGCGCCGAGAACGCCTACTGCAAACATGACGGCTCGCTCCACGACGGCTTTGAGATCGTAACTCACCCGATGTCGCTCGAGTACCATCTCACCGAAATGCCGTGGAAAGAGGTGCTCCACCGCGCCATTGAGATGGGATTCCTGTCCCACCAAGCCGAGACCTGCGGACTTCACATCCACGTCAGCCGAAAGGCGCTCGGCGACACATACGAGGAACAGGAGTCCACAATCGCCCGAATCCTCTACTTTTTCGAGGCAAACTGGACGGAACTGCTGAAATTCAGCCGCAGGACGCAGCGCCAGCTCGAACAGTGGGCGAGACGATACGGCTACAAAGATGAGCCGAAGAAAATCCTCGACAGCGCCAAAAGTGACGGTTGGGAGCGCTATCGCTGTGTGAATCTCACGAATCGCGACACCATCGAGTTCCGAATCTTCCGCGGCACGCTGAAGTTGAACACACTGATTGCAACACTACAGTTGGTGAACCGAATCCTCGACATCGCGGTGAACTCAACAGACGAGATGATGAAGTCGCTCTCCTGGACAACCTTTGTCTCCACCTGCACCGAGCCCGAACTCATTCAGTACCTCAAGGAGCGGCGCCTGTACGTCAACGACCCCACTGAGAGCGAGGTGGAGCTGTAATGTGCTGCCTGTTTGGACTCGTAGACCGAGCAAACACAATCCCGTCCCGCCGCAAGTCGCAGATTCTCCACGCCCTCGCCGCCGAAAGCGAGGCTCGCGGCACGGACGCAACCGGCATAGCTTACAACCGCAACTCTGGGCTCACCATCTACAAGCGCCCGATCGCGGGTCAAAAGATGCGCTTTTACCTGCCGAACGAGACTGCGGTCATTATGGGGCACACCCGCATGACGACCGGCGGTTCTCCAAAGCACAACGCGAACAACCATCCGTTTCTAGGACGCACAAAGGATGGCTCTTTCGCCCTGGCGCACAACGGCATCCTCTACAACGACTACGAGCTTCGATTGACCCACGCGCTGCCCAAGTCGAGCATCGAGACGGATAGTTATGTCATGGTGCAGCTCATCGAGCAGGCAGGCGAGCTGTCCTTCGCGACGCTGTCCGCCATCTCGGGGGAGTTGTTCGGACCGTTCGCCTTCTCGATTCTGGACAGCGCGGACAATCTGTGGTTCATCCGCGGCGAAAATCCACTCGAACTGCGTCACTACGCCGACATCGGAGTCTACCTCTACGCCTCCACTGCCGAGATCCTGGACAAGGCTGTGGCGCGCCTGCCGTTCAACCTCGGAGTCTACCGAACAATCGGCGTGAAAACAGGCGAGATAATCCGACTGGACGCGGACGGCAGCATCCACCGCGCACACTTCGTCCCGCAGGCGGTCCCGAACGTATACGCACCATACTTCGGCGGCTACTCAAGCAGGAAGCAAATTTCCTACTCGAACGCTCACAACTACGAGGACGAGTACGTCGCTACCCTCATGTCCGAAGCTGAGCGGTCAGGCCTATACGCCGGCATCGTCGAGAAGATGATGCAGGACGGCTACACACTCGAGGAAATCGAGGACTTCATCTACTGTGGAAGTTGCTATCAATAGGGTGTACCCCAGTGGGACAGCGGAAAACCGTCCCACTAGGGTCACTTTCACTCTTTTGGGATATGCCACGCGCGACAGCAACCCTATTGAGAGAAAGGAGGCAGTTCTATGAAGATCGGCTACATACGCGTGAGCACCGCCGAGCAGAACACCGTCCGCCAAGAGGTGATGATGCGCGACCTCGGCGTGTCCGAGCTGTATATCGACCGCTCGAGCGGAAAGAACACAGACCGCCCCGAACTCAAGCGGATGCTTGCGTATGTCCGCAAGGGCGACACGGTGATAGTCGAGTCGATAAGCCGCTTCGCGCGCAACACCCGCGATCTGCTCGAACTGGTGGAGACGCTCGCCGAAAAGGAAGTGGACTTCGTGTCCAAGAAGGAGGCAATTGACACCACGACGCCGAGCGGCAAGTTCATGCTTACAGTCTTCGGCGCGGTGGCGGAACTCGAGCGCGAGTACATCCTGCAGAGGCAGCGCGAGGGCATAGCGATAGCCAAACAGCGCGGTGTATACAAGGGACGCAAACCCATCGAGCGTGCCGACTTCGCGCCAGTCGTGGCTAAATGGCGCGCGGGAGAAATCACCGCGGTAGAGGCGATGAGGAGGCTTGACATGAAGCCGAGCACCTTCTACCGCAAAGTGAAGCAGATGTGAGCAAGCCGCGCACTGAAGGGAGGTGAGAATCATGCACTGGGCGATAATCGGCTTCGTCTCCACACTTGCGCTGCTCTGCGTGTCCGACTTCGCGCTGACCATCCACCGGCGCAGGCTGTGAGCCACAATCGGCGGCGAAAGGAGGTGATGACCATGCCGATCGTGATGGCAGCCGGTGCGGCGTTCGCGCAGTTCGCGGAGGGTGTCGCGCTCGCACTGTCCGTGTTCCTCGCGAGCAAAGGCGTGCAGCGCGACAGTCCCGACCTGCGGATGTTCGAGGCAGACAGAACGAGGGGTTAGGCGTAATGCCTAGCCCCTCAAAGCCTCACCTCGTGTCGCGTGTCGGTGTCGCGGGATAAACTCTTTTTTCTTGCTTTTTTGTTTCGCGCGCGCTATAATTTTCATGCTATAGAAGTTTTAGTAGTGACACCAACACCTGACACAAGGAGAGATGACAATGATTAATGACTCACATGGACGAAACAATTATTCAGCCGATTTTAGTGAAACAGAATATCTATCCGAGCAAATCAGAGAAGCACTCGCTTCCATGGACCCTGCCAGGCGGGACTACATATTAAGTGTCATAGAAGCTCGCTATGACGAATTGATGCGTTATCTACGCGAGGATCCACTCGGCAAGCTGCCAATTGAAGTGAAAGCCATTTCTAATATACGCAACATCTTTTCGCTTTGTGTAGGAGTAATGGCTCCTTTTAGCGCTTTCAGTTCTGCTGCTGCAGAAAAAGAATATACCGCAATGGCAGTGGCTAGCTATTTAGTGCTCTGGTTGGATGCCTGCAAAGATGCGACACAGTCAATAAACTCATTTGTCGATAGCGACTATCGCTATATAACCAAATCCAATCGCAGCAGAAAGATCCAATCCCTAAGCAATTCTCTTGCTAGTGATAAGAGAAATTTTTATCGCAAATATGATAAGTGGGTCGAAGCACTGACAGCTGCTCAAAAATACGCAGAGTGGACGGGCTATCCGGCGCCTGCACTGCCTCAAAAAATTAATAATTTCGACATACCCTTACAGTTCAGCACGCTATGCTTTTGCGAAATGTATCTCAATAAAAAGTTGTCTCTATATGATGACCTGGCCAATAGCAGAAACTTCTTTGCCAAAAACGTAAAGGACAAAGATTTCTCTCACTTGAAAGCATCTATCGATGATCACAACAAAATGTACGAAGACGCTAAAGGCATAAACGACGTCGACCCGCGCCGCTATGTTGCTACCTGCGCCTTCCTCCTCAAGTATGAGGAAGCATTTAAGTTCACCATGACCGCAAAAATGGTACAACACTATGTTGAAACCGCCCGTGCTGCTTCTCTCGTCGATTCCGATAACTTTTTACTCGCTTGTTTCGGCTCGCTATACAACGCGTTTACCTTGCCTGCCCTTCCCGGCTCATTATCACTTAGCACCGTCAACGACACCACACTCGACAGAGATATAGACTCTATTCTTCGAGTAGTCCTAAAGCATAAGGACGAAATCGAATCGCTGGTTTTTACAGATGAAGAGCAGGAGAGCATAGATGTTCGTGCCCTGCTTGACCGTCTCAATCCCGAAATACACAAAGTCTGCGATACATACCTCGGTGACAGATGTTTGTTTGCGCAAGCCTTTAGTCTGCTCATCAAAGTATATTCCCCCATGCGATTGTCCCAGATACAATGGAGCGACGACCTATTCAAAATGGCAGCTCAGTTTTTCGAAAGCGAATATCCGATTATCAAGAACTACACCGGCATAGATTTGGGAGACGAGAAACGTCCCGGCAAAAATAAGCCTCAAAATCCAGCCTATCCGTTATTCATTGAGCACTACGAGTACGGAGGCGAGAACCACAATCAATCCGTTAGTTTTCTTCGAGCCGCTATCGGCAAAGGCACTACACAAGATCCCCAATAAGCATTATAATCACCAAGGCACCTCATTATGAGGTGCCTTTTTGTGCCCATTCATCAAATCAGCGCATTTTGTCATAGGTTGTCGTTTGGAAGTTTGCTATGATGAATTCAGCGGGTGCATCCCGCAAATTAAAAAAAGGAGCTATCAAAATGAGCGAACTTCAATATCCAATGTCTTTTTACGCATGGGCAGTTTCCGAATCCAGCCCCGGCTTCATTCCAAACGATGCTATGCCTACCCCTCCCAGCATCTACCAGCCCTACACATTTTACGGCTATGACAAGCAGATAGTAGACACTCCCTTACCCGGTCAAACGGATCTGCCGCCTTTTTGCTGCATACAGTATCTGGATTTGAACCGGATTCCGCCCCTCCCCGCAGGTTATTCCTACCTGTTGGATCCTATGTCCCCGGACTATCAAGCCCTTCGTGATCTCTCGTCTCAACCCGATTCCTCGCTCGTCGAATCTGCACCCGGCGTAGGTCAAAACATCATACCGGCGCAGCTGTCGACTCCCGACTTTTCGGTTCGAACGCAGGACATCCTTCCTAGCAAAACACCTGCCTCGACAAAGCGTCCCAACAACGAGATCACACCGCATGATGCAATGCAGGGTCTTATCGCCGTATGCCCATTCCGCTGCAAAGCGGGTAAGCTGTACATATATGAGGGGACCCACTATAAGCCTCTAACGCCAAACGAAGCGGAATCACGCATCTTGGCAATATGCGATGCTGCCAAACTGCAATTCGGGTCGCCGAAGTTCATACAAGATATCTACCGTTTCTTGACCATCGAACCAAGTATACGCATCGACGACCAGCAGATAGGCGACTATCTCGCTTTTGAGAACGGCTTGCTGAACATCAAAACCGGCGAGCTGTGCCCTCACACTCCGGACATTTTCACCACTTACTCACTGCGCTGCAATTATCTTGCGACCAATGTTCCATCGCCGCATTATGACAGCTTCTTGCGTCAAGTCAGCGGCGGCGACCCGCTGCTGATGAAGCGCATCGAGCAGATAATAGGTTGCTGCCTGGTTCCTGACATGAGCATAAAGAACATCTTTCTGCTCCAAGGCGTAGGTGACTCCGGCAAGTCCGCTATCTGCAATCTGCTGTTGCTTCTATTCACAGATGAAGCTACAATGACGCTGGACGCTCATCGGCTTGACGGAAACTATGTGCTTGCGGATTTTATCGACAAAGCTCTGTGCGTCTTTTCCGATCTCCCTGCGGGTCCTCTCGACTCAAAATGCACTAGCATACTCAAGCAGCTCTGCGGCAGGGACCGTATAAGTTCTGACAGAAAGTACATGGATCGCGTTCAATTTAAGAATCAAGCCAAGGTCATACTCGCGACAAATCATCCATTCTACTCGCGAGTCAAGGACGAAGCATTTTTGAAGCGTATCATCACAGTGCCATTCAGATATTCCACACCCAAAGAATCACAGATACCTGATTTTGAGCGGATTCTGTTTCAAGAGCGCGACGCCATCGTCACTCGCGCTATTCAGGAATACTTCGAGCTTCGTAGGAATCATTTCGTCTTCGCGGGCGATTACGCGCCCAACGAAGCAATCGATAGCTCCGTCTATATTCCGAACGGTGTGGACGGCTCGGACTCCCGCGCGGCAGCCATCGCCCACTTTGCGGCAGCCCATACCGAGGCGTGTACTGGTAACACCGTCTTCATGTTCGAGGCATATCAAGCCTACTGCGAGCTGACCGCAGATACTTCAATAAGCTTGGAGCAGTTCTCGTCCCACTTCGCTCCTGCCGTTGAGAGCATGTATCACGTTCACAAGAGCAGAATGCGTCCCGAAAAAGGCAAGAACGCTCAAAGTTGTATCACAGGCATCCGCCTGGTATAACCGCGTTTCAACTCGGCTACACTAAATCTTACCGGAAAGGAGGGAGACCGCCGCATGGAGCTCCACATCGACGACTCGGCAAAGATCGCCGAGGTCTGGCTCACCAACGCCGATCAGGCGGATGAGCGGCTCACCGAGCAACTGTCCGCATTCTACCGACAGATGAAGATCAAGGGCTACCTCGCGGTGGTCTACCGCTCCGGCTCGGGTGACCTGTATCAGCAGACGAGCGACCTCCTCTGCTACAACCGCAAGCGCGTCGCCGAGCTCGAGCAGCGCGCGGAACAGAAACACATTGAGATGTAAACACGATAAAGGACGGAGCAAACGCTCCGTCCTTGTTCTATCTCCATAGCACCTCGACCCTCTGCGGCAAGGCTCCCACGCCATCAAATCAAAGCTTTGCATTTCCTCAAACACATGGTATAATACAGGTGTATTCAGACGCAGTATGGGGGCCTTATGGTGAACTACAATCCGCCGTTCGAGATTACGAACACGATAATCGAATATGTCGCGGACATCGCGGAACTGGTCGGCAGGCTCAACTCCACCGACCGGCTTTCCGCCAACCCCACTCTGCGCCGCGCCAACCGCATACGCACAATCCACGGCTCTCTCGCTATTGAGCAGAACACTCTCAGCCTGGAGCAGGTCACGGCGGTTCTGAATGGCAAGCAGGTACTCGCACCGCCAAAAGACATCGCTGAGGTCAAAAATGCCTACGAAATCTACGAGCGTCTGGATGAGCTTGACCCCTACTCGGTCGACGACCTGCTGACCGCGCACGGCATTATGACCCGCGGTTTGGTGGACGAATCTGGCGTTTTTCGCACTCGTCCTGTCGGCGTGGTCAATCAGGAAGGACACATTCTCCACTTTGGTACGCTGCCGCAGTATGTCCCCGGCGCGGTGATGAAACTGCTCGATTGGACGCGGAGCAGCGACCTGCATATGCTCATCCGCAGTTGCGTTTTCCACTACGAGTTCGAGCTTATCCATCCCTTCGCCGATGGGAATGGGCGAGTCGGGCGGCTGTGGCACACGCTGCTGCTCTCCAAGTGGAATCCCGCGTTCGCTTGGTTGCCGGTGGAGTCGATGATTTATGCGCATCAGCAGGAGTATTACGACGCTATCAACACCTCCAACGACGCCGGCGAATCCACACCATTTATCGAGTTCATGCTTGCAGCTATCAAATCATCGCTCATCGACGCGATTAAAATGAGCGATGAAATGAGTGATGGAAGAGCGGATAAGACAACGCTTCGTTGGCGGCAGATTGAGAAGTTCTTGAAGTCTCACCCGTTCATCATGAACGCCGACGTACGTGAGCTGTGTGGCGTCTCCGCCGCGACCGCGAATCGAATACTCGCCGGTTTGGTGTCGGAACACAAACTTGTAAGGCGACGGTCTGGTGGGCATTGGGTCTATGAAATGTAAAGCGCATTCTCGAATTCGAGGGTGCGCTTCTTTCTCGCATTGTATATATCCGCCACGCAAGCGCTCACTCTTCTCCCCCCCTTTCACGCCGTGCCAGCGTGTCGGTGCCGCAGACAAAACTCTTTTATTTGCCCATTCCCCCTATAAATACAGTCCCTGCGGCAGTTTATTCTCTGACACTAACACAGCGACACGGTCGCTTATAAAGAATGTCTGCGCTTTCCCAGACATTCTTTTTTGTATTGCTTTGCCGCTCAGTCTGTGCTACAATATCATCTGTAATATGAAAGCTAAGCATAGCAGATAGTAGACAGTTCTAAACCAAGCGCAACTACCGAGGAATTCTTAGTAGTTCAAAAGCGGCGAAACCGTTTGAACACTCCAAACCCAACCACAGCAGGTGACACCCATGATTGAACGCTATAACCTAGCCGGCTACTGCCGCATCTCGGTCGACGAGGAACTTGACCGCGACAACACCTCCATCGAAAACCAGAAGGCGATAATCGAGGACTTCGTCAGGCAGAAGTTCCCCGACTCCGACCTGACCTTCTACGAGGATCGCGACAAGTCGGGCTATACCTTCGACCAGCGCCCCGGCTATCAGGCGATGCGCCGCGAGCTCGTGTCCCACAGGAAGGACATCCTCATCGTCAAGGACTTCTCGCGATTCTCGCGCCGCAACAGCCGCGGGCTTGTCGAGCTTGAGGACCTGCGCGACGCGGGGGTTCGCATAATCTCCATCGGCGACGGCATCGACTTTCCAAACGACGACGACTGGCTGAAGATACAGTTCCAGTTCCTCATAAATGAGATGCCGGTCACCGACACCAGCAAGAAGGTCAAATCGGTCATACAGCGCCGCCAGCAGGACGGTAAGTGGCTCTGTGCCTCGCCGTACGGCTATATCCTAAACGCGCGGCAGGAGTTCAAGATAGTCCCGACCGAGGCGGAGATAGTGCGGGAGATATTCCGGCTCTACATCGACGGCTGGGGCTACAAGAAAATCGCAAACCATCTCACCGACGAGGGCATCCCCACTCCCCGCATGACCGAGCGTGAGCGCAAGGAAAGCGAGGGCAAGGAGTACAAGCGGGATGTCCGACCCGAGTGGGCTATCGTCACGGTGCAGGGCATCATCGACAACGACTTCTATATCGGCACTCTCCGTCAGGGCAAATATACCCGAGGGAAGATAAACGGCAAGGATCTCAAGAGGGACGAGCAGGAGCACATCGTCATCGAGCACCACCATCAGCCGATAGTCGACTACCGCACCTTCGCCACCGCCAAAGCCCTGCGGGAGAGCCGCTCCACCTCCCACTATCGCGGGCAGAAGAAGTACGACAACACCTACTCCGGCTTTCTCGAGTGCGGCGACTGCGGTTCTCCCATGTTCGCCATGAGCCGCCGCGATTTGAAGGACGCCTACCGCTGCGGCACCTACCATCGACGGGGCTTGAGCGGCTGCACCAGTCACCACATCCGCGTGGACAAGCTCGACGAGCTGGTGAAGTTCTACGTCCGAAAGGTCAAGGAAAACTCCGAGTCGATGCTCGAACGCCTCAACGCCGACCTCGCTCGGGAGCAGGATGACCTCGGCGAGACCGAGCGGGCGGCGGCGAACCTGGAGGTCACGCTGCTCGACCTTCAGGAGGAGCTGAAAGCCACCAAGCGTCAGCGCATCCGCGACATCATGAAGCACCCCGAGCAGGAGTCCACGCTCGACGCGACCTACGACGAGCTGGAAAGCGATCTGGTCTGCCGCATCGAGGGCGTTCAGCGCCAGATAGAGCTGACCCTCGACAGGAAGAACACCATCATTCGGGTCAATCGCGTTGCCAAGACAGCCATCGAGGTCTTTGACGACATCCTGAACAAGCCCAAACTCGACCGCCGCGACCTCCAGCTCATCATCGAGAAGATACGCGTATTTGAGGATCACATCGAGATCCGTCTGAAAGCCGACATCGACGCGATACTCCAGAGCGGCACGCTGCCGGAGGAAACCGAACTCGATGAGCCGGAAGCGGTGGCGGCTATGGCTCCCATGCGTTCACACCCCTACGAGATACAGATAATCCAGGAGAGCGACAGGCACAAGGGCAAGGTTTTCACTGTCAAGGTTATCAGTGACGGCGACTCGCTGGAGATATACACCGACAAGGACGGCGAGGTCATATTCAAAAAGTACTCGCCGATGGGTGAGCTGAGCGCGTTTGCGGCTCAGATGTGCGAGACGCTCTCCAAGACCACCGGCGCGAGCTGTGCGGTGTGCGACCGCGACAGCGTCATCGCGGCGGTGGGCGAGCACCATCGCGAGGTGTTTGAAAAGCGCATAGGCGAGGAACTCGAGCGGCTGATGGAGGCACGTCAGGTCTACTGTCACCGCCGCGGCGACTCGAAGATAGCGCTGGTCGACGGCACCGA
This sequence comes from uncultured Clostridia bacterium, assembly GCA_946566645.1. Taxonomy (GTDB): domain Bacteria; phylum Bacillota; class Clostridia; order Oscillospirales; family JAAYOS01; genus CANRIN01. The sequence goes on along the minus strand of CAMNWZ010000017.1, from coordinate 10,572 downwards.
CGCGTATGTCGAGATCGCGGCGCCGATAATCGCGGAGGGCGACGTCAGCGGATGCGTCGTCTTTCTCTCCGGCTCGGGCGACGAGTCGATGGGCGACACCGAATACAAGCTCGCGCAGACGGTTGCGGGTTTTCTCGGCCGCCAGATGGAGTCCTGAACGGGCAGGCGGGCGGACAAGAACAGTCTTCGTTCGCCCGCCGCTTATTTTTTCAGGTTTTTTCGCAAAAACTCTTGCCAAACGCCGACTGCGGTGGTATAATTCGGTATGTAAGGATGGTTGCATGGTCAGAGTGGGTTTTTCCCACTCTTTATTATTGACCGAAGCCAAGCGGCGACCGCCATTCTTGCGCAGAAGTTTTTATACGGAGGAACAGATGGGAAAAGTCACCGACGCGGTGCGCGAGCTTGCGGCGCCGCTGTGCGAGGAACGCGGGCTTATGCTGTGGGACGTGCGGTTCGAGAAGCTCGGCGGCACATCCACTCTCAGCGTCTTTGTCGACCGTGAGGACGGCGCGGACATAGACGACTGCGAGGCGGTAAGCCGTGCGCTCGAAGTTCTTCTCGACGAGCGCGACGCGGTGGACGGCAGCTACTCGCTGGAGGTCTCCACCCCCGGCATGGAGCGAAAGCTCGAGCGTCCGGAGCACTACCTATTCTGTCTCGGCGAGCGGGTCGAGGTCAAGTTTTTCGAGGCTCGCGCGGACGGCAGGAAGACGGTGTTCGGAGAGCTGTGCGGCTACGACGAGGAGTCGTCGGTCGCACGCATCATCGACGAGGAGGGCGGCGCGGAGCTTGAGTTCAAGACCTCCGACGCATCGCGTGTGCGGCTCAGTCCCGACTTCTCAATATACTTTTAAGGGGGATCGCAGAAAAGATGAATCCGGAATTTTTTGACGCCATCGCACAGATAGAGCAGGAAAAGGGCATCCCGCAGGACTACATGCTGGACAGAATAGCGCAGGCGCTCACCGCCGCCTATCGCCGTACCAGCGGTGTGGACGACGAGAAGGTAGTGGTGCTCACCGACCCGAAGGAGAAGACGATAACGATGTTCGTGCAGTACGACGTTGTCGCCGAGATCGAAGACCTGGAGGAGCCGGACTCGATGCTCACCATCGACGAGGCGCGCGCCATCGACCCGAACGCGGAGGTCGGCGGCGTGGTTCGCAAGTACATCGACGTTTCCAAGTTCGGCAGAATAGCCGCCCAGACCGCAAAGCAGGTCATAATCCAGGGCATCCGCGAAGCCGAGCGCGGCATGATGCTGAGGGAGTACGAGTCGAAGACCCACGAGCTGGTCAGCGGCACGGTTCTCCGCATAAATCAAAAGAACGGCAACGCCTATCTCGACATCGGCAACAATCGCGACGGCGCGACCGACGCGGTGCTCCCCCCTGCCGAGCAGATAGCCGGCGAGACCGTCCGCGAGGGACAGCGCATCCGCGTGTATGTTGTCGAGGCGCGCGCCACCACCCGCGGTCCGCAGGTCATGGTCAGCCGCACACATCCGGGACTTGTCAAGCGGCTGTTCGAGCTTGAGGTGCCCGAGATACACGACGGCACGGTCGAGATAAAGTCGATAGCCCGCGAGGCGGGAAGCCGCACCAAGATCGCCGTCTGGGCAAACGACGAGAACGTCGACCCGATAGGCTCCTGCGTCGGTCCGAAGGGCGCGCGCGTCGAGCACATCGTCGACGAGCTGGGCGGCGAGAAGATAGACATCATCAAGTACAGCGACTCGCCGGAGGAGTACATCGCGGCGGCGCTCAGTCCCGCCGAGGTCGTGTCGGTCGAGATGCTGGAGGACGGCAAGAGCTGCACGGTCATCGTGCCCGCCGACCAGCTCTCGCTCGCCATCGGCAAGGAGGGTCAGAACGCGCGCCTGGTCGCACGCCTGACCGGCTTCAAGATAGACATCAAACCCGCAGAATAATTCGTTTTCGGAGGTCATTCGGTGAAGAAAGTACCGCTTAGACAGTGTATCGGCTGCCGCGAGATGAAGCCCAAAAGCGAGCTTATCCGCGTCGTGCGCTCGCCCGAAGGCGAGATAAGCATCGACGACGCGGGGCGCAAGCCCGGTCGCGGAGCATATGTCTGCCGCAGCTCGGATTGTCTCCGGCGCGCGCAGAAGAGCCGTGCGCTCGAGCGGGCATTCTCACAGAAGATAGCCGACGAGGTCTACGACGCGCTCGCCGCGTCGGTGGAAGGAGGCGGCGCCGATGGACAGTGAAAAAGCGCTGCGGCTCATCGGCATGGCGCTCCGCGCGCGGCGGCTGGAGGTCGGCTTCGACGCTGCGATGGCGCTCACGGCGTCCGGTCGCGCGAGACTGGCGGTGACCGCAAGCGACGCAAGCCCGCGTGTCGCGTCCCGAATAGACGACGCGGCGGAACAGTCGGGCGCGGCACACATCGCGGCGCCGTTCGACAAGTTTCAGCTCGGCGCGGCGCTCGGAAGATCCGAGTGCGCGGCGGTGGCGACGGCGGACGCGGGTTTTTCAAAGGCAATAATCGAGGCTCTGAACGGTGAGCCGGGGAACACAACACGGAGGTGACTTCTATTTGAGCAGCATGGCGAAATATAGGGTACACGAGGTGGCGAAGGATCTGGGACTTACCTCCAAGGACATCACGACCATCCTGACCGAACACGCGACCACGCCGAAGAACCACATGCAGGTGCTCGGCGACGATGAACTGAGCATAATTTTCGAGTGCGTCACCGCGCAGCACACGGTCGACGACCTCGAGGCATACTTCGCGGCGAAGCGCGCCGAGGCGGCAGCCCCCGCAAAGGAGGAAGCTCCCGCAAAGCCGGATAAGGCGGCGGGTCCTGTCGAGGAGGCAAAGAAGCCCACGGCGGACGCTCCGTCCGAGCAGAAGTCGGAGAAGCCGAAGGAGCCGGCAAAGGCGGAGCAGCCGCATAAGAGCGAGCAGTCGGAGAAGCCCGCACAGCCCGCCAAACCTGCGCAGCAGGCTCAGCCGAAGGAGAAGAAGCCCGCCGAGCGCCAGAAGGTCGAGCGCCAGACGCGCGTCGTCGACACCCGCGGCTCGAGCGACGTCAACCTCTCCAAATACGACGACCACGTCGACAAACTTGTCCCCGAGCGTGCGCAGCAGATGCACCCCGCCGGCGGCAAGGAGAAGATAAAGCAGGGTCGCAACAATCAGCGCCAGGTCATGGGCGGCAACAAGCGCCGCGCCGAGGAAGCGGAGAAGATGCGCAAGCTCGCCGCTCAGCGCCAGAAGCAGCAGATACAGCTCAAGGTGTCCATCCCCGACGAGATATCGGTCGGCGAGCTCGCCAGCCGTCTCAAAAAGACCGGCGCGCAGGTTGTCGGCAAGCTGATGCAGCTCGGCGTCATGGCGTCGATGAGCGATGTGATAGACTTCGACACCGCTTCGCTCGTCGCGCTCGAGTTTAACGCCAAAGTCGAGCACGAGGTCCACGTCACCATCGAGGAGCGGCTGATAGATGCCAGCGAGGACGCGGAGGAGGATCTCGTCCCCCGCAGCCCGGTCGTCGTCGTCATGGGTCACGTCGACCACGGCAAGACCTCGCTTCTCGACAGCATACGAAACACCCACGTCACCGCGGGCGAGGCGGGCGGCATAACCCAGCACATCGGTGCCTACACCGTCGACTGGCAGGGCAACCACATTACCTTCCTCGACACCCCGGGACACGCCGCGTTCACCTCGATGCGCATGCGCGGCGCGAACACCACCGACATAGCGATACTCGTCGTCGCGGCGGACGACGGCATAATGCCGCAGACCATCGAGGCGATAAACCACGCCAAGGCGGCGAACATCCCGATAATCGTCGCGGTCAACAAGATGGATAAGCCGGAAGCGAATCCCGACCGCGTCATGCAGCAGCTGACCGAGTACGAGCTCGTTCCGGAGGATTGGGGCGGCGACACGATAGTCTGCAAGGTCTCGGCGCTCACCGGCGAGGGCATAGACAACCTGCTCGAGATGCTGCTGCTCACCGCCGAGATGAAGGAACTGAAGGCAAATCCGAACCGCCGCGCACAGGGCACGGTCATCGAGGCACGCCTGGACAAGGGACGCGGTCCGGTGGCAACGCTGCTCGTGCAGAACGGAACGCTCCGCTCGGGCGACATCCTGATAGCGGGCACGGCGGTCGGTCGCGTGCGCGTGATGACCGACTATCGCGGACGCAGGTTGAACGAAGCCGGTCCGTCCACACCGGTCGAGATTGCCGGACTTGCCGACGTCCCGGCTGCGGGCGACAGCTTCCACGCCGTCGAGGACGAGCGCATGGCTCGCGAGCTTGCGGCGCAGCGCATAGAGGCGGCAAAGCAGGAGGCGGCAAAGCCCCAGCAGAAGGTCACGCTCGACGACCTCTTTGCCCAGATTCAGGAGGGCGAGGTCAAGGATCTCAACGTCATCGTCAAGGCGGACGTCCAAGGCTCGGCGGAGGCGCTAAAGGCGTCGCTCGAGAAGCTGTCAAACGACGAAGTCCGCGTGTCGATAATCCACACCGGCGTCGGCGCGATAAACGAGAGCGACGTGCTGCTCGCCCAGACCGCGGGCGCGATAATCGTCGGCTTCAACGTCCGTCCCGATCCCGCCGCGTCGGACAGCGCCAAGCGCAGCGGCGTGGATATGCGTCTCTACCGCGTCATCTACGAGTGCCTCGACGAGATAGAGGCGGCGATGAAGGGACTGCTCGCCCCGAAGTTCAAGGAGGAGGAGCTCGGCAGGGCCGAGGTGCGCCAGGTCTTCCGCGCGTCGAACATCGGCACGGTCGCGGGCAGCTACGTCGTCGACGGCAGGATACTCCGCGGCGCAACGCTGCGCATCGTGCGCGACGGCATCGTCGTTCACGAGGGCGCGATGGCTTCGCTCAAGCGCTTCAAGGACGATGTGCGCGAGGTCGCGAGCGGCTACGAATGCGGTATAAGCATCGAGAATTTCACCGATATTAAGGAGGGCGACATCATCGAAGCCTTCCGCATGGTGGAGATCGAGCGCTGACAGAAAATCACCACGGCGGGCGGCTTTCACGGTCGCCCGCTGTTTGCAACTCGGAGGATATGAAATGGCACGAATAGACAGAATAAACGAGGAAATTCGTAACGAACTCGCAAAACTTCTCCCCTCGCTCAAGGACCCGCGTCTCAGCAGCGGCCTGGTGAGCATCACCCGCGTGGACGCGACAAACGACCTGAGTCGCGCCGAGGTCTACTTCAGCGTGCTCGGCGGCAGTGAGAAGGAGGTCGCGCAGGGGCTTCGCTCGGCTGCGGGATTCCTTCGCCGCGAGCTGGCGCACCGCATGCAGCTCCGCGCAACGCCCGAGCTTCGGTTCACCTACGACCGCTCTATCGAGCGCGGCACACACATCCTAGAGGTCATGAAGCAGGTGGAAAGCGAGCATAAGGAGGACGAATAATGGGCGTCGAGATAACCATAAACGACTGCGCCGCAAGGCTTTCGGCGGCGAACAAAATCCTCATACTCACCCACTCCCACCCCGACGGCGACACCATCGGCTCGTCGGCGGGACTGTGCGCCGCGCTTCGCTCGCTCGGAAAGACGGCGTATGTTATAAAAAACAGCGAGATAACCCCAAAACTCGCCGAATATGTCGATAAATATTTCGCTCCCGACGGCTTCGTTCCCGACTTTGTCTGCTCGGTCGACGTCGCCGCCGACAGCATGCTCACGCCGGAGGAGCGCGTCTACGCGGGAAAGATCGACCTCTGCATCGACCACCACGGCACGAACAGCCTCACCGCCGCCGAGCAGCACATCGAGCCGCACTCCCCCGCCTGCTGTGAGATAATATTCCTGCTCACAAAGGCGCTCGGTGTGACGCTCACGCCGGAAATCGCGCTGCCGCTCTACCTCGGCACGGTCACCGACACCGGCTGCTTCCTCTACTCGTCGGTCACCGCTCGCACGCACGAAGTAGCGGCGGAGCTCATCGCCACCGGCATCGACTTCTACGAGATAAACCGCAGATTTGTCGAGACCAAACGCCGCGCGCAGCTGCGCCTCGAGTCGCTCGTCATGGACAGCGCGCAGTTCCTGCGAGGCGGCGAGGTCGCCATCGGAAAATATACGCTGAAGCAGCTCGACGAGATAGGTGCCACCGACGACGACACGCAGGGCATCGCGTCAATGCTGCGCAGCATCGAGGGCGTGCGTCTCAGCATACTCATGCGCGACTCGAAGGACGGAAGCTGGCGCGTCTCGATGCGCAGCCTGCCCGGTCTCGACTGCTCGAAGATCGTCGAACGCATCGGCGGCGGCGGTCATGTCGCGGCTGCCGGCGCAACCCTCCGAATGAGCTATGACGAGGCGTACGACGCGGTGCTTGCCGCCGTCCGCGCCGAGATAGGAGAGCTATGAGCCGCAGCGGAATACTCGTCATCGACAAGCCTGAGGGGCTTACCTCCCAAGGGGTAGTGAGCCGCGTGCGCCGCGCGCTCGGGATGAAGCGAGTCGGTCACGGCGGCACGCTCGATCCGATGGCGACCGGCGTTCTGCCTGTCTTCGTCGGTCGTGCGACGCGTGCAAGCGGGATGCTGCTCGACGCGGACAAGTCCTACCGCGCGGGGTTCGTCACCGGCATCCGCACCGACACGCAGGACACCACCGGCGAGATCATCGAGCGCAGCGAAAAGTCGGTCGATTCGACCGAAGTAAGCGCGATTTTGCAACGATTTGTCGGCAAACAGCAGCAGACGCCGCCGATGTACTCCGCGATAAAAGTCGACGGCAAAAAACTCTACGAACTTGCGCGAAAAGGTGTGGAAGTTGAACGCAAATCGCGCGAAATCGAGATATTTTCGATAGAATATCTCGGTTTCGAGAACAATATCCACACCATCGATGTCCACTGTTCCAAGGGAACATACATCCGCACGCTCATTGACGACATCGGCAGGGCGCTCGGCTGCGGCGCGGCGATGTGCGCGCTTCGCCGCACAAAAACCGGTCGTTTCTCGCTCGACGACGCGGTTTTACATGAAAAATTGAACCAAAACACGCCACTTCTTCCGGTCGACTCGCTGTGGAGCGAGCTCCCCGCGCTGACCGTCTCGGCGGAGGCTGAAACCCGCGTCCGCGTAGGCGCGAGCGTGCGTGTGAACGCGCCCGACGGCGACTGCCGCGTCTACGCGCCGTCCGGCGATTTTCTGATGCTCGGACGGGTCGACGGCGGCACGCTCGTCACCGTAAAAAACTTCTTTGAGGTGGACTGAAATGCCTTACGCGCTCGCGCTCGGATTCTTCGACGGCATACATATCGGTCACGCCGCGCTGCTCCGCAGGACGCTGGAGATGGCTTCTCAGGGCGGTTTGACCGCCGCCGTCTGCACTCTCGACCGCTCGCCCGCGTCGGCATTCGGCCGCGGCGATAAGCGCCTGATAAACTCGCCTGACGACCGTCGGTACATCCTGAAGCGCTTCTTCGGCATCGACGAGGTGTTCGAGCTGAAATTCGACCTTCGGATGCAAACCCTTGCGCCGCAGGGCTTTGTGCCGATGCTCGTCTCCGATTTCGGCGCGCGCGGGCTGGTCTGCGGCCAGAGCTATACCTTCGGCGACGGCGCGCGCGGCAACGCCGAGACGCTGCGAGACGACTGCGAGCGGCTCGGTCTCGACTGCGCCGTGGTCGACGAGGTGCGGCTCGACGGCGAGGCGGTCAGCTCCACCCGCATCCGAAGCCTGCTCGAGCAGGGCGAAACGCTTGCGGCGCAGCGGCTTCTCGGCCATCCGCACATCCTCGGCGGCAGCGTCGAGCACGGTCGCGCGCTCGGTCGAACGCTCGGCTTTCCCACCGCCAACCTGCCCATCCCCGACGGCGTTCTCGCCCCGAAATACGGCGTCTACGCGGTTCGGGCGGAGGTCGACGGCAAGCGGTTCGACGGCATCGCGAATGTCGGCGAAAAGCCCACCGTCGGCGGAGCGAAGGTGGGCGTGGAAGTTCATATTTTCGACTTTTCCGGAGATATTTACGGTAAGCGAATTTCGATAGAATTTGACAGATTTATCCGTCCCGAGCGCAAATTCGACGATATATCCGCGCTGGAAGTTCAGGTCAAGAGGGATAAGCTCGTCGCAAAAGAAGCGCTGAAAGTTACTCGCCGTACCACGGATTGACGTGCACCATGCAGTGCCGCACGCGCAGTCCCGCCGCCTCCACGCGGTCGTGAACCGACTCGGCGATGTCGTGCGCCGCTTCGACGCTGAGCGTCCGCTCGACCGCGATGTCTATGTCCACGAACGCCACGTTGCCGCTTATCCGCGCGCGCAGGTCGTCTATCGCCTTCACGCCGTCGGTCGAGCGCGCTATCTCGCTTATCCTGTCCAAGTCCTCCTGCGCGAGGCTGCGGTCGGTCAGCTGTGAGAACGCTTCGCGCAGTATGTCGAACGCCGCCTTGAGTATCAGCACCGACACGCCGATCGCCGCGACCGGCTCGAGCCACCACACGCCGAGCATATTGCCGCCCACGCCGACGAGGACCGCTATCGAGCTGACCGCGTCGGTGCGGTGGTGCCACGCGTCCGCCATCAGCGACAGCGAATTCAGCCGATTCGCCGCCGCCTTGGTGTAGCGGAACATCCACTCCTTGCCGCCTATCGACAGCACGGTCACGATGAGCGCCGCAATCGACGGCTCGGCGCGCTTTCCGCTCCACAGGCTCTGCGCTCCCTCCACGCCGATGAGCACCGCCGTGCCGCCGAGCGCTATCGCGAGCAGCACCGACACAAGGCTCTCTATCCGTTGGTGCCCATAGGGATGGTCGCTGTCCGCGCTCGACGACGACAGCTTCAGTCCGACCATCACCGCGAAGGTCGTGCCCACGTCGCTGAAGGTGTGGACCGCGTCGGACAGCACCGACACGCTGCCCGCTAGCAGTCCGACGACCAGCTTCGCGACCGCTAGCACCGCGTTTGCGATTATCGTCACTATCGAAACTTTTCGTGCCTCATTGTATGTATTCATTGCGTTTTCCTCCGAAATTTGTCCGAAATTGTACCAAGTCCGTATATCGCGAGCGGAATGGACGCCAGGTAGAGCGAGTAGTGATAGCGTATCGCCACCTCAACGAGCATCTGCGCCGCGACCAGTCCGATGCCGTACAGCGCCGCGACGAGCAGCACCCCGCGTTCCTTGCGCGCCAACGCACACACGCATCCGACCGCCGCCATCAGCGAGGTCGCGAGCCAGAAGATGTCGCACGCGTCGGCGAACAGATCCTGCCGCGCGAACACCTTTCCGCCGTAGCTTTTCACGACCGAGTGGTCATGCGACAATAAGTTCTCAAATTTCGCCTTAAACAGTGAAAGGTAGTCTATTTCTCCCGATTTTATCAGCGCTTTTACGTCATTCATCATGCGGCTCTGGGCATAGTCGGCGGTCGCGCCCTCCTCGTCGCTGTATTTCATCAGCCGCGCCGAGACGTCCGCGTCCCAACGCCCTCCGCTCTTTTCGTTCAGCCCGACGGCGTAGCTGTAGCCGACGCTGTGCGCAGCCGGCTCTCCGAGCGCCGCGTCTGTCCGCAAGCCCACGAGCCTTGTGCCGCAAAGCATTACGGCTATCACGACCGCGAGTGCTCCGAGACGCTTCGCTGCCGTCTTCGCACCATACGGCAGGTCGACGGCGAGCAGCAGTCCCGCGAGCGCGATGACGATTATCGTCCCTATCGGGCGCACGAGCTGCACCGCCGCGAGCAGCGCGCCCAGTCCCGCCGCAACGCCGAGCGTAGCCCGAAAGCCTTGCGGCGCATTGGTTTTGAGCCTCCTCCGAAGGCTGTCGCAGAGCAGCATCGCGCCGACCAGCTCGGCGGTGTACAGCGGCTCGCTGAGCACATAGATGTTGTAAAGCGTCTGGGACGGGCACATTATCCACAGAATCGCCGCAAAAATGCCGCTTTTCTTGCTCGAATATCTCCGAATCAGCAGATAGATGAGCGCCGCGGTCACCGCCGACAGCCCCGCGTTCACGATAGGCGCGACAAGCTGTCCTGTCCCGAAAACGCGATAAAACACCGACAAAAACGCCGAATATCCGTAGATATGCGGGAACAGCGCAACATATCGGTGGAGCGAGATGCTTCCGTCCCGCGCGAGGTCGGCGGCGGTGGTCGCGAAGGTCGCGTAGTCGGCGGCGGGCTCTACCCTCCACCGCAGCACGGCGACCAGTTTCACAACAAAGCATATCGCAGCCAAAATGAGCGCTATCCGTCCGTCTTTCAGCTTGATTTCAAGGTTTATCCGTCCGGAAAGTGCCGCAATTCCGCAGGCGGCGAGCGCCGCGGCGACCGTCCACACCGCGACAGATGTGCTCCATTCTATGTCTATCCACGCCGCCGGGATGCCCACAAACAGCAGTCCCACGAGCGCGTATATCAGTCCGGCGAAGACTTTCGACATTCTCTCAGCCAACCGAAATCGCTTCCCTTCCTCAAGCATTCTCTACATATTACCACTTTTGAGCTGTTAGCGCAAGGAAATTTTCGTCTAATTTGGTGTTGACAAACCGGATTTCACTCTATATAATATAACTTGCCGCATCGAGCGGGCTTTAAGGGT
>CAMNWZ010000016.1 GCA_946566645.1 uncultured Clostridia bacterium | reverse complement strand
TAGAACGGACGGCGTTCGACCGCCATCTCGCGCAGCCGCTCGGCGCTTGTGGACAGCGGGCGGCCGTCGGTCTCGAGCCGCTCGAGGTCGCGCTCGATGAGATAGACACGGCAGTTGCGGCGCAAGGCTTTGCGGTTCTGCTCGCGCAGCACCGTGCCGCCGCCGGTGGCGATTATCACGCCGCGCTCGAGGCAGGCGCGCTCCAGCTCGGCGCTCTCGCGGTCGCGGAAGCCGGGCTCGCCCTCCCGCTCGAAGATGTCGGGTATCGACATGCCCGCCGTCTCGACGATGCGCTCGTCGAGGTCTATGACCTTGCGTCCCAACGCTTTCGACAGCTCGACGGCTATCGTCGACTTGCCGCAGCCGGGCATTCCGACCAGCGCGACGTTCTGCATGTCGCGGAGCAGCCTGCGGTAGACCTCGTCTATGCTCCGTTCGTTCGGCGCGCCGAATATCTCGCGAGCCTTCGCCGCCTGCGCGACCAGCATGTACAGCCCGCCGACCGCCGTCGCGCCGAGCTTTCGGGCGTTGAGCACCAGCTCCGGTCGGAGGGGGTTGTAGATGGCGTCGAGCACGAATTTGACGTTCGGGAACACCGACAGGTCGAGCGGCGACGCGGTTTCTTTCGGGTACATCCCGACAGGCGTCGCGTTTACGACTATCTCCGCGTCGGCGTGACGAGCGAGCGCGTCGTCGTAGCTTATCTCGTCGTCGGCGGAGGGGTGGCGGCTGACGGCGTACACCTCGCGCGCACCCTCGTCGCGAGCCACACACCTTGCGGTGAGCGACGCGCCTCCGCTGCCGAGCACGAGCACCTTCCGGTCACGAAAATCGCATCCGGCACGGCGCGCAAGCCCGAGAAAGCCGTAGTAGTCGGTGTTGTCGCCGAAGATCGAGCCGTCGGCGCGGCGGACGAGCGTGTTGACGCAGCCCACCTTCTTCGCCGCGTCGCCGAGCTCGGCGCAGTAGGGCAGGACGGCGCGCTTGTAGGGTATCGTGACGTTCAGTCCGTCCCAATCGCCGCGCGTCAAAAAGTCGCCGACTTTGTCCTCCGGCAGCTCTTTTAGGAAGTATTCGCCGCCGAAAAGTTCATGGATTATCTCCCATTAGGGGTGCCCGTGGGGACTGCCTTTTAGTCCTAGACGCTGGCTACGCCTCGGTGTAGGCGCCGTGGATGGGTAACGGGTGGGTGAGCGTCTCCAGCTCGGCGACGAGCGACCGCACCTGCGGGTCGAGCAGGTCTGCCTCCATGTCGAAGTAGAAGCGGAACTCGAAGTCACGTCCGGGTATCGGACGGCTCTCCAGCTTGGTGAGGTTCAGCCCGAGTGCCGCGAATCGGCTTATCAGCGAATGCAGGGAGCCGGGCGTGTGCGGCAGCGTGCAGACGAAGCTTATCTTGGACGCGCCGGGGTAGACGCGCAGCTCGGGCGCGATGCAGATGAATCGGGTGAAGTTCGCGCCCGCGTCCTGTATGTCCTCGCCGACGACCTCGAGGTCGTAGAGCTCGGCGCAGGACTTGGAGGCGACGGCGGCGATGTCGCTGCGCTCCGACTCGGCGACCAGCTTTGCGGCGACGGCGGTGTTCTCGACCGCGTGGGTCGCAAATCCCTTGCCGTCCAGGTATTTCGCGCACTGACCGAGCGCCTGCTCGTGCGAGTAGACCTCCTTGATGCCCTTCATCGACGTGCCGCGACGCGCAAGCAGGGCGTGCGATATTTTGAGCTTCATCGACTTGACTATCGAGAAGTTGTGCTCGAGCATCAGGTCGTAGACCTCGCCGACCGTGCCGTGTGTCGAATTTTCGGCGGGAAGTACGCCGAACTGGCAGAGTCCGCTCTCGACGGCGGCGAACACCGCGTCAAAGTTCTTGAAAAAGAGGATGTCCGCGTCGGGGAACATCTTCAGGCACGCCTCCTGCGAGTACGCGCCCTCCACGCCCTGGCAGGCTATCCGACCGCCGCGCGGCATCGGGCGCTGCTGCATCGCCGCGTCGAGCGCTCCGAGGGTATCGCTGCCCGCGCCGCTTAGGCGCGCCTGGTATGTGCGGCTGAGGCTCATCAGGGTGGTAAAGAGCACGCGGGCGTAGCTGCCCAGCTCCTCGCCGCCCTCTGCGCCGACCCGTGCGAGTATCTCGCGCTCGCGGGCGGGGTGGTAGAGCGCAAGTCCCTGCTCGCGCTTGACCTCCGCGATGTCGGCGACCACCTTCATCCGCTCGAAAAACGCGTCGAGCAGCCGCTTGTCTATGCCGTCAAGTGATTTGCGAAGTTCATCGAGTTCCATTTTTCATGTCCTCCGTAGCTAAAATAAAGTCTAAAAGTACGCAAGCCGCCGCCGCTTCGACGCAGGGCACCGCTCGCGGTACGATACATGGGTCGTGCCGTCCGGGGATGGTGAGTTCGACCTCCTCGCCGGTGGCGAGATTGGCCGAGCGCTGGGGCTTCGCTATCGACGGCGTGGGTTTGAAGCCGACTCGGAATATCAGCGGCGCCCCGGTGGTCATGCCGCCGAGCACGCCGCCCGCGTGGTTTGTCGCGACGCCGACTTTGCCGTCGCGCAGGACGTATCCGTCGTTGTGCTGCGAGCCGCGCATCGAGCACGCCGCAAAGCCGTCGCCGAACTCGATGCCGCGCACCGCGCCGATGCCGAAGATGGTGGACGACAGCCGGTTTTCGATGCCGTCGTAGAGCGGCTCGCCAAGCCCGACCGGAAGTCCGACTATCGCGCACTCGACCGCGCCGCCGACGCTGTCACAGTCGAGTCGTGCCGCCTCGATGGCGTCGCGCATACTCGTGCCCGCGACCTCGTCTAGCGTCGGAAACTCGCGCGCCGCGGCGAGCTCCAGCTCCTCGCGGGTGACGGCGAGCGGGTCATAGCGGCGGTCGGGGATGTCGGCTATCGAGTCGATGTGCGCGCCGACGAAGATGCCCCGCCGCGCGAGCAGTTGCTTTGCTATGCCGCCGACCGCGCAGAGGGGAGCGGTGAGCCGTCCCGAGAAGTGACCGCCGCCGCTCAGGTCGACCGCGCCGTGATACTTCACCGTCGCGGGGTAGTCGGCGTGTGAGGGACGGGGGACGCTCGACAGGGTCGAGTAGTCCGCGGGACGCGCGTTTTTGTTTTCGATGATAAACGCTAGCGGCGCGCCGGTGAGTGTGTCGCCGCGAAGCCCGCTCAGGAACTTCGGCTCGTCCGCCTCCTTTCGCGCGGTGGAGAAGGACTTGCCGCCCGCGCGGCGCTGCATGAATCGGTTCAGCGCGTCGAGGTCGACCGTCTCGCCGCAGGGGAAGCCGTCGACCACCGCGCCGATAGCCGCGCCGTGCGATTCACCGAAAATCTGCACTTTCAGTAACTTTCCGAATTCAGAGGACATCGAAAACACCTCCAAGTGACCTGAAATCGTCAAAAAACGCGGGATAACTTTTGCGCACCGCCTCCGCTCCGCGGATAACCGTCTCGCCGTGGGCAAAAGCTGCCGCGACCGCCGCCGCCATCACGATGCGATGGTCGTTCGCGCCGTCTGCCGAGCCGCCGACGAGCGCCGCGGGACCCACGAGCAGTCCGTCGGAGCGCTCGTCGCAGCTGCCGCCCATCGCGCGGATGACCGCCGCCGTCGCCGCTATGCGGTCGCTCTCCTTGAGACGCAGCCGCGCGCCGCCGACAAACTCGGTCGGGCTTTCCGCGCCGCACGCCGCAAGCGCCAGAGCGGGAAAGAGGTCGGGGCATCCGCTGACGTCGACCCTGCCGCCGAGCGTCGAAAAGAGGGTCGCCGCCGCGCGGTCGGGCTGTGCCGAGTCGACGTCGACGCCGAGAATTTCGACCGCGCCGCCGAGCGCGTTTGCCTCGAAAAAGAACGCCGCCGCCGACCAGTCGCCCTCCACCGCGAGCGCGTCGGGGGTGCGGAGGCTGCCCGATACATTAAATGTGTCGCCGCGCCGCTCGACCGATACGCCGAACTTCGCGAGCGTGCGGACGGTCATGTCAACATATCCCGCGCTCTCCAGCTTTGATGTGAGCGACACGCTGCCGCCGCCGAGACGCGCGAGCGCCATCAGCATTCCGGTGATGAACTGCGAGCTTATGTCGCCGGGGAACGCATAGTCGCCGACCGCGAGCCTACCACTTATTTCGAGCGGAAGACGGTCGGAGGAGAGGGCACAGCCGCCGGTTTTCAGCGCGTCGACGAGCGGTCCGAGCGGACGGTCGCCAAGCCGTCCCGCGCCGACGAACCGCGCGTTTGCGCCGAGCGAAGCCGCGACCGGAAGCATGAAGCGCAGCGTCGAGCCGCTCTCGCCGCAGTCGAGCGTGCAGCTGTCGGGGACGGCGCTCACCGGCTCGACCGCAAATCCGCCGTCGACACGCGAAACGCTTGCGCCGAGCGCGCTCAGACAGCCCGCCGTCGCGTCGATGTCGCGGGTCGTCTCGGCGCATCCGACAAAGGTCGGACGGTCGGCGAGCGCGGCGAGGATGAGCGCGCGGTGAGCATCCGACTTGGACGCGGGCACGGTCACGCTGCCGCTAAGAGGGTGTGGGGATATGCGTATATCCATTTTGCCTCCGAAAGTTTGGATTTTAGGCTATTGTATCACAAATCGAGCGCAATGTCGAGCATACGCGGTATATCCTCGACCGGCGTGCGTTCGATGACTACCTCGCCGATACGGATGGGGAGGATGAAGTCGACGCTGCCGCCGGCGCGCTTCTTGTCGCTAAGCATAGCTTCGACAAGCGCCGCGCGCTTCAGGTCGGTGGTGGTGGGAAGCCCGCAGCTCGCGACGCCCGAAACGATCGCGGCGCAGTCGGCGTCGGACAGCTTTCCCATCACGCGAGCCGCGCGGGAAGCCATGCACACGCCCGCCGCGACCGCGTGTCCGTGCGACACCTCGAAATTCGAGCACTTCTCAATCGCGTGACCGAAGGTGTGACCGAGGTTCAAAATCTTGCGAACGCCGTTTTCGCGCGCGTCCTCGGCAACCACCGCCGCCTTGATGCGCACGTTCTCGGCGATAGTCTCCGGCTCGCACGCGTGGCCGCTCGCGACGCTGTCGAACAGCTCGCGGCTGCGCAGGATGCCGTGCTTAAGCGCCTCCGCGACGCCGTCGGCTATGCGGTAGTCGTCCAGCGCCTTCAGCGTGTCCGCGTCTATTATCACGGCGGACGGCTGGTGGAACGCGCCCGCGAGGTTCTTGCCCGCCGCGAGGTTTATCGCGGTCTTGCCGCCGACCGAGCTGTCCACCGCGGCGACAAGCGTGGTCGGCACCTGCACGCAGCGCACGCCGCGCATATATGCCGCCGCCGCGAAGCCCGCCACATCGCCGACGATGCCGCCTCCGAGCGCGACGACCACGCTTTTGCGGGTCAGGTGCGCGGAAGCCATGCTCTCGAGGATGTGACCGAGCGAGTCGAGCGACTTGTGCTCCTCGCCGCCGTCGAACGCGATGCGGACGCACGGCGCGACAGGGCGCAGCGCCGCCTCCGCGCGGTCGCCGAACAGAGCGTCGGTGGTGCGGTCGCCGACTATCGCGAACATATCGGGCGTGCCGCCGCGCAGGGGGATGAAGTCGGCTAGACGGTCGAGAAGCCCGCGCCCGACGTGTACGTCGTAGCCGCTGTCGGCGACCGTCGCGTCGATAGGGTCGGCTGCGACATGGACGGTTATGACCTCACTCACGCTCGCTCTCCTCCTTCATCCGAACGCCGTTTTCGAGCAGCGCGGTGAGCGCCGCCGCGTCGTCGTTCGATATTGCCTTTTCAAAGGCGCACAGCCGCTCGATCAGCCCGTGCAGCTCGTCTGCGAGCGCGTCCTTGTTCTCGAGAAACAGCTCGCACCACATGTCGGGTTTGAGCCGCGCGACGCGGGTGAGGTCGCGGAAGCTGCCCGCAGAGAATCCCGAGTGGACGAGCGCCGCGTCGCTCTGTACATACGCGTTGGACACGACGTGACAGAGCTGTGACGTGTACGCTATCTCGCGGTCGTGTATCGCGACGGTCGAGCGCTGTATTTTCTTAAATCCGAGCGATTTGAAGAAGTTTTCGGCGTCGGTGAGTGTGTTTTCGGGGCAGTTGTCGGGGGGTACGAGCACCATCGACGCATTATCAAACAGGTCGGCTTTTGACGCCGCGAAGCCGCTCAGCTCGCGACCCGCCATCGGATGACCGCCGATGAAGGTGAAACCGTGCTCCTCCGCCAGCCGAAACCCGGTGGGGCAGACCGCGCCCTTCACGCCGCAGAGGTCGACGACCGCGGCGCCCGCGCGGATGTGAGCCGCGTTTGTCTCTAGATACTCGCAGGTCGCCTTGGGATAGAGCGCGACGAGCAGCAGGTCGCAGGAGGGGAGGGACGACGCGTCAAGCCTGCCGACGATGAGATGTTCGCCCTCGGCGGCGCGCATGACCTCCTCCGAGCGGTCGAAGGCAAGGACGGTGTGACCGCCCGCTCGGGCTATCGCGCGTGCCATGCTGCCTCCGATAAGCCCGAGCCCGACTATGCCGATATTCACGCGGTCACCTCGCGCTTGTACGCGAACGGACGGAGTGCGTTGATGCCGACCATCAGCTTTGCGAAGGCTTCGGGGGTGAGCGACTGCGGACCGTCGCAGAGCGCGTGCGCGGGGTCGTTGTGGACCTCAATGATAAGTCCGTCCGCGCCCGCCGCGACTGCCGCCATAGCGGTCGGCGCGACCAGCTTGGACTTGCCGGTGGAGTGCGACGGGTCGATGATTATCGGCAGGTGGCTCAGCTCCTTGAGCGACGGTATCGCGCTGATGTCCAGCGTGTTGCGGGTGTATGTCTCAAAGGTGCGGATGCCGCGCTCGCAGAGGATGACCTGCTCGTTGCCGCCCGCCATGATGTACTCGGCGGACATGAGCAGCTCCTCGAGCGTCGAGCTGAGTCCGCGCTTGAGCAGTATCGGCTTGTTGGTGTGACCGAGCGCCTTGAGCAGCTCGAAGTTCTGCATGTTGCGCGCTCCGACCTGTATCACGTCCACCTCGTCGAACAGGTCGAGCTGGGACAGATCCATTATCTCGGTGACTATCGGAAGCCCGGTCTCCTTCTTCGCCTCGAGCAGCAGGCGTATGCCCTCGTCGCGCAGTCCCTGGAACGAGTAGGGGGAGGTGCGGGGCTTGAATGCGCCGCCGCGGAGCATGGTCGCGCCCGCCTTCTTTACCTCGCGGGCGACGAGGCATATCTGCTCCTCGCTCTCGACCGAGCAGGGTCCGGCTATCACCTGGAAGTTGCCGCCGCCGACCTTCACGCCGCCGCAGTCTATCACCGAGTCGTTCGGGTGGAACTTGCGGTTTGCGTTCTTATACGGCTCCTGAAGGCGCACGACGTCGTCGACGATGTCCAGCGCGCGTATCATGTCGATGTCCAGCGTCGACGTGTCGCCGATGAGACCGACTATCTTATGGTACTCGCCCTGATTGACGTGCACCGTCATGCCGCGCTCGTTAAGCCAGGAGAGGAACGCGTCCAGCTGCTTCCGTTCGGGGTTGGGCTTGAGCATTACAATCATTTTAACTGCCTCCAAAAGATTTATTGGCAAACAAAAAATCCCGCGGCTTCTGCCGTGGGATTTTGGTTTGCGGTTTCGTGCCTCTACCTATGCGCGCGCCGCCGAATCTTCCACAGCAGAAAAAGCCTTACCGTAATAGTAGTAGGTAAAGCTAAAGCTAAAGTAGAAGTATTCGGTTTTTGCCGTGAGCTGCTGCATCGGTAAAGACCTCGTTTCAAAAGTGCTTGCTAAAAGTATACGACAGCGTCGGTGGTTTGTAAAGCGAAAAAATCGCGCCGGCGCAGATTTTGTGCAAATATGACAAATCCTGCAAGGCAGCACTGCCGCGGTTTGTGGAAAATATCAGGCGGGCTGTGCCGATGCCCGAGCTTCCGCCTGCGCCTTGGCGAGCGGGTTTATCTTCTTCTTTTTCAGCCAGACATAGCAGCCGAAGTGTATCGCGGCGGTTATTACCCAGGACACGGTGTAGCTGAGATAGAGCACCGGCAGGGTGTGGAACTGCGGCATCTGGAAGATGGTGAATATCCAGACGATGCGCACGCCGCACACGCCGATTATCGAGACTATCATCGGCACGAGCGAATATCCGCTGCCGCGCAGCGAGCCGACCATGACGTCCATTATGCCGCAGAGCAGGTAGGGCGCGCAGAGGAACGCGAGTCGCTGCACTCCGTAGTCGATGACGAGCGACGACGAGGCGTATGAGTAGATACTCTGCGCGGAGGTCGCGAGCGCCGCGGTTATCGACGCGGGATCGCTCATGCTACCGAGCACGATGTCGAGCGACGGCTTGGACGAGTATATCGACACGAGCGGCCGTCCCGCGAGGAACACGCCCACGCCGAACACGCCGCCGACCGCGCAGACAAGGAAGATGCAGGTCGCGAGTATCTTGTTGATACGCTCATACTTTGCCGCGCCGAGGTTCTGGCTGGTGAAGCTGAGAGCCGCCTGGTAGAACGCGTTCATCGCGACATAGACGAAGCCCTCGAGGTTTGCGCCTGCGCTCGAGCCTGCCATTGCGACCGAGCCGAACGAGTTTATCGACGACTGTATGAGCACGTTGGAGATGGAGAACACCGTGCCCTGCATTCCGGCGGGAAGTCCGATGCGCACGAGCTGAAAGAGCATCTTCGCGTGGATGCGCAGCCTGCGAAGTATCACGCGGTAGGGACTGTCGGTGCGGAGAAGGCAGAGGAACACGAGTATCGCCGAGACATACTGCGAGATGATTGTCGCGAGCGCGACGCCGGCGACGTCCATCTTGAACACGATGACGAACAGGAGGTTGAGCAGCACGTTGAGCACGCCCGCGATGGTGAGGAAGTAGAGCGGACGCTTGGTGTCCCCGACCGCGCGGAGTATCGCCGAGCCGAAGTTGTAGAACATGTTCGCGGGCATTCCGCAGAAGAATATCTTGACGTAGAGCGCGCTGAGGTCGATGACGTTTTCCGGCGAGTCCATCAGCTCGAGCAGCGGACGCGCGAGGAAGTTTCCGACAAAGATGAGCAGCACGCCGAGCGCGAGGCTTGCCGCGACCGAAGTGTGCACCGCCTGGCTGAGCAGGTCGTAGTCCTTAGAGCCGTAGTACCGCGCGACGAGCACGTTCGTGCCTATCGACAGACCCATGAAAAGGTTGACGATGAGCGCGTTGAGCGAGCCGACCGAGCCGACCGCCGCAAGCGATGTATCGCCCGCGTAGCGTCCGACGACGATGACGTCCGCCGCGTTGAACAGCAGCTGAAGTATGGACGACAGCGCTAGAGGTATCGCGAAGCGGATTATCTTGCTCATAAGCGGACCATTGCACATATCGATCTCGTAAACCCCGGATTTGCGACCGGTACGGAACACGGCTACCACTCCTTATCAAAGAATCAGACAGCGTACATTCTAGCATTGAACAGGAGGAAATGCAAGTGGCGAAATAGACAACTCTTGTCGATTATTAGTTGGGTTTTGCGTCTGATTTTCTTGACTTTTATCGGCGCAGACGATAGAATGTATATGACGGAAAAATACAATTAAGGAGGATATTTCCGAGATGAGCGAAAAGTTTGTAGTCGTCAGGAATGAAAACGGTCCCGAGCTTGCGTACAGCCCCGATTCCGGTGTGAAGATAATCGAGAAGGACGGGCTGAAGTTCAAAGACCTCGCGAAGACCGGCGAGCTGCTGCCCTATGAGGACTGGCGGCTTTCGGCGGAGGAGCGCGCGAAGGATCTGGCGAGCCGGCTTACGGTCGAGCAGATAGCGGGACTCATGCTCTACTCGCCGCACCAGATGGTTCCGCCCATGCCGGTGGGACCGTTCCCGGGCACGTTCGGCGGGAAGTCGATGCAGGAGGCGGGCGCGAACTCGTGGGACATAACCGACCAGCAGAAGAAGTTCCTCACCGAGGACAACATCCGCCACGTCCTCGCGACCCGCTTCGAGTCGACCGAGGTCGCGGCGAAGTGGAACAACGAGATGCAGGCGCTCTGCGAGGCGCAGCCGCTCGGACTTCCGGTAAATACGTCGAGCGACCCGCGCCACGGTGCATCGCTCACCGACGCGGAGTACAAGATAGGCAACGGCGGCAGCACCTCCAAGTGGCCGGACGGTCTCGGAATGTCGGCGACCTTCGACCCGAAGCTGTGCAGGCGGTTCGGTGAGGTCGCGTCGAAGGAGTACCGCGCACTGGGCATCGCGACCGCGCTGTCGCCGCAGATAGACCTCGCGACCGAGCCGCGCTGGATGCGCTTCGGCGACACCTTCGGCGAGCACGCGGCGCTGTCGGCGGACATGGCTCGCGCCTACTGCGACGGCTTCCAGACCACCGAGGGCGAGACCGACGGCTGGGGTAAGGACAGCGTAAACGCGATGGCGAAGCACTGGCCGGGCGGCGGCGCTCAGGAGGGCGGTCGCGACGCGCACTACGCATGGGGCAAGTTCGCGGTCTATCCGGGTGGCAACTTTGACGAGCACCTCAAGCCGTTTACCGAGGGCGCGTTCAAGCTGGACGGTCCGACCGGCAAGGCTGCCGCGATAATGCCCTACTACTCGGTGCTGTGGGATCAGGATAAGAAGCACGGCGAGAACGTGGGCAACTCGTACAGCGAGTATATGGTAAAGGATCTGCTTCGCGAGAAGTTCGGATATGACGGCGTTGTCTGCACCGACTGGGGCATCACCGGGCCTCACGGCGAGGGCGTCGAGGGCTTCAACAGCCGCTGCTGGGGCGTCGAGCATCTCAGCGAGGTCGAGCAGCATCTCAAGATAATTATGAACGGAGTCGACCAGTTCGGCGGAAACGCCGCCGCCGGTCCGGTCATCGAGGCGTACAAGATGGGCTGCGAGAAGTACGGCGAGGCGGTCATGCGCAAGCGCTTTGAGGAGTCGGCGGTGCGCCTGCTGAAGAACAGCTTCCGCTGCGGACTGTTCGAGAACCCGTATCTCGACCCGAGCGAGAGCGCGAAGGTGGTCGGAAGCGAGCGGTTCTGCGAGGAGGGCTATGCGGCACAGCTCAAGTCGGTCATCATGCTCAAGAACAAGCAGTCGGCGCTGCCGCTGAAGAAGGGCGTGAAGGTCTATGTCCCGAGCCGCCACATCGACTCGACGCTCGGATTTATGCGCTGGCCGGAGAAGCCGCGCGACTTCGATCCGGTGCCGCGCAGCCTGCTCGAGAAGTATTTCACCGTTGTGGACACGCCGGAGGAGGCGGATGTCGGACTGGTGTTCATCGAGACGCCGATAACCAATCCGTACGACGCAAACGACCTGAAGAACGGCGGCAACGGCTACTTCCCGGTGAGCCTCCAGTACCGCCCGTACACCGCCGTAAACGCGCGCGAGCACTCGATAGCGCAGGGCGATCCCTACGAGAAGGAGAACCCCGACCGCGGCTACAAGGGCAAGACGACCGTCGCCGCAAACGAGCGCGACCTCGACAATATACTTGATACGAAGAAGCGGATGGGCGGAAAGCCGGTCGTGGTCATCGGCGAGATGAACAAGCCGATAGTGCCCGCCGAGTTTGAAAAGAGCGCCGACGCTATACTGATGCACTTCGGCGTTCAGGCGCAGGCGGTGATGGACATTCTGGTCGGAAACGCCGAGCCGAGCGCGCTGTTGCCCGTGCAGATGCCGCGCGACATGGAGACGGTGGAGACAAACCTCGAGGACGTGCCCTTCGACGTGATACCTTACACCGACGAGTGCGGCAGCACCTACGACTTCGGCTTCGGCATGAACTGGTCGGGCAAGATCTCCGACGAGCGCACCGCCAAGTACAAGAAGACGCGGTAAGGTGAGGACACTCTACGTATCCGACCTGGACGGAACGCTGCTTAGAAGCGACGAGCGCACGTCCGACTACACGAACGAAGTAATAAACCGCCTGGTCGCGCAGGGGATGATATTCTCCTACGCGACCGCGCGGTCGTTTCAGACGTCGCACAAGGTGACAGCGGGCTTAAACGCAAACTTTCCGCTGATAATCTACAACGGCGCGATGATCATGGACAACCGAAGCGGCGAGTTTTTGCTGAAAAACACATTCGGCACGGAGGGCGAGTCGATAGCGCGCGACCTCATCGCGCACGACGTCTACCCGATCGTCTACGGATTTGTGGACGGCGTCGAGAAGTTTTCGTATATCCCGCAGCGCTGTACCGAGGCGGTGAAGATGTTTCTGGAAACCAGGAAGGGCGACCGCCGCGAACGGCAGGTGTTCGACACCGACAGCCTGCTTGAGGGCGAGCTGTTCTACTTCACCTGCATGGACGCGAAGGAGAAGCTCGAACCGCTTTTTGAGAAGTACCGCGAGCGGTATCACTGTGTGTTTCAGCAGGACTACTACAGGCACTGTCACTGGCTCGAGATAATGCCGCGCGCCGCGTCCAAGGCGAACGCCATCGCACAGCTAAAAGCGCGGCTCGGCTGCGAGAAGCTGGTGGTGTTTGGCGACGGGCTGAACGACATCGACATGTTCGAGATAGCCGACGAGGCGTACGCCGTGGAAAACGCGGCGGACGAGCTGAAGCGCATAGCGACGGCGGTCATCGACAGCAATAACCGCGACGGCGTGGCGAAGTGGCTTGAGAAGTTCGCGGTGTGCGGCGAGTAGGAAAACAGGACAAAAAACGGTGTGACCAAGTGTCACACCGTTTTTGTTTCTCTTTACAGCTTCTGCGGCTGTTCGCGTTCTATGCGGCGCAGTATCCGCGCAAGCGCGAAGACCGACGCTATCGACAGTATCAGCTCGGCGCAGAACTGCGACCACGCGAGTCCGTAGAGCGGGAACAGGCGGTCGAGCAGCAGGATGAACGGTATCTCGAGCACTATCTTTCGCAGCACCGCAAAGAGCAGCGACTTGGAGCCGAGTCCGCACGCCTGGAACACGCCCACCGCGATGAAGTCGACGCAGAGGAAGGGCAGCGCCAGTGACAGCCCGATGAGGAACTTCGAGCCGTAGTCGATGACCGTCGGGTCGGGCATGAAGATGGCGATGAAGCTGCGCGAGAACACGATGTAGAGCACCGTCAGCGCGGTAAGGAAGGCGAGCGCTATCTTCATCGTAAAGAACAGCGTCTTCTTCAGACGGTCGGGGTTGTTCGCCGCGTAGTTGTAGCTTATCAGCGGCATTATGCCCTGCGACAGTCCGAGCGCTATCTGGAACGGTATGTTGTGCAGCTTGTACGCGACGCCCATAGCCGCGACAGCGCTGGTATTGTACGCGGCGGTCAGATTGTTGAGCAGGGTCATGCCGGTCACGTTCAGCAGGTTCTGTATCGACGCGGGGATGCCCACGCCGAACACGCCGGTGACGATATTCTTTCGGAAGCCGAACATCTTCGGGCTTATGCAGACATAGGTGTGTCCGCGCTTGACAAACAGCAGCACGAAGAAGTAGAGGCACGCCGCGCAGTTCGAGATGAAGGTCGCGAATCCCGCGCCGCTCGCGCCCATGTTCAGTCCCCACGGCAGAATGAATATCGGGTCGAGGATGATGTTCAGCAGACAGCCGCTCATCGTGCCCAGGCTTGAGTGCAGCGACGCGCCCTCCGCGCGGACGAGGTATGCCAGCACGACGTTCAGCATCGCGGGCGCGGCGCCGAGGGTGGTCGTCCAGAACAGATACTGTGTCGTCGGCTCGAGCGTGTCGGCATCCGAGCCGAGCACACCCAGGAGCGGCACGCGGAACGCCGTATAGCCGAGCGAAAACAGCACTCCGCAGATAAGCGTGCAGTAGAAACCGAACGCCGAGCTGCGTCTTACCGTGTCGTAATCTTTGCGTCCGAGCGCGCGGCTCATCATCGACGAGCTGCCCACTCCGAACAGGTTGTTGACCGCGTTGAACGCGAGCAGCACCGGCGCGGCAAGCGTCACGGCTGCGGTCTGAGCGGAGTTGTTGAGCATGCCGACAAAGTATGTGTCGGCGAGGTTATAGAGCACCATCACAAGCGAGCTCAGAACGGTGGGTATTCCGAGGGTCATCACCGCCTTGGGTATGCTTGTTCGTTCAAACAGTTCTGTTTTGCTTGTGTCTTCCATCTTCGGGGTTCCTTTCGCTGACTTTGCTCACAAGCGATATTATAGAGCAAAACGGAAGAAATTGCAAGCCTACTCGGGCTGCGTGCTAGGCTGCGTGTCGGCGGGTATCTGGCGTCCCTCATGGTCGAGCGTGAACTCGCCCTGATAGATAAGCTCGCTTACCGGCATGAGCGTGTAGCCGTCCGCCTGAAGCGATTCGATTATCCCCGGCAGCGCCTCGGGCGTGTGCAGCGCGGCGTTGTGGAACAGGATTATCGAGCCGGGCTTCACGCGGTCGAGCACCCGCTTGGTTATCTCCGGCGCGGACAACTCCTTCCAGTCAAGGCTGTCCCCGATGGCAGCGGTTGGAAGTGCCATCCACCCCTTGCCCAAGCATACAAACTGTGGTAAAATATATATGTCCAAGATAAAACAAAAAAGGAGCGATAGTTATGGCTGTTATCAAGATGAATTTCCTGTCCCAGTGTCTCGGAATGCAGACGAATGTCACCATCTGCCTGCCGTCCTTCAGCTTTGCCGACCTCATGGCGGGCAGGGAGGACGTGTACGTCCCCGGTATGAAGTACCAGGTGCTCTGGCTTCTCCACGGCGGAAGCGGCGACGACAGCGACTATGTGAACTTCTCGAACATCACCCGCTACGCGGACGACAACAAGATAGCGGTGGTCATGCCCGCCGACTACAACGCGAGCTACGAGGACACCGAGCGCGTGAAGTACCAGACCTTTGTGGCGGAGGAGCTTCCCAAGATGTGCCGCGCCATCTTCCCCTTCTCGGACAAGCGCGAGGACAACTTCATCGCGGGTCTCTCGATGGGCGGAGGCGGAACGGGCAAGATAGCCCTGAAGTATCCCGAAAACTACGCCGGCGCGCTCATCATGTCGGCGGGCGGCAGTCTCAATCCGTTCAAGCCGAGGGAGGGGATGCCCGCGCCCAAGTACAACGGACCCGCGCCGCACGAGATATTGCAGCAGATAGCAAAGGACAATGTGGCGCAGGGCAAGAAGCTTCCCAAGCTCTACATCACCTGCGGCGACAAAGACTTCGCGCTCGAGGGCGCGCAGTTCGCCCGCGACTTCCTGAAGGAGACCGGCTATGACGTGTTCTACGAGGAAGTGCCGGGCTACGGTCACGAGTGGGACTTCTGGGATCTGACGCTCCGCAAGGCGCTGAAGGAGTGGTTCCCGATACGCCACAGCGTCATCTATCCTGAGAAGTAAAAGCGAACACGAAAAAAGCGGCTGCCGCAGGGCAGTCGCTTTTTGTGCTTGTTTTGCGGTTTGACGGGACTTACACCCGCACAAGCCGCACCGCCATGTACTCCTTGCCGGGGAGCTCGACGCGGAATTTTCCGCTGTGGACGCCGGCGTCGGTTATCGTCATATCCCAGGTGTCGATTATCTCGACCTTCCACTCTCCCTCCGGCTTTCTGAAGTCGCGGAAGGAGGGACGACCGAAGCCGTAGTAGTGTATCTCATAGCCGCCGCCCGCTGCGGGAAAGCCGTCGGGCACGCCGACCGTCTCGTCGAAGCTGCCCTGACCGCGGCGCAGTCCAAGCCCTGGCGTCTGGGTCATTATCTCGTGCAGAAACCTGATTCGCGCGGGGCTTTCGCCGTGCAGCTCACCGCCGTGGCTCCACCAGAGTATGTCGTTTTCACTATCGACGAAGGTCTCGCCGTGTCCCGCGTAGCCGCCGCGCATGGCAGCTTCCCAGAACCTGCGGACAAGCTCCTGACCGGAGATATTTCCCCAGCCCATGTCGATGTTGCCCTCGTAGGATATCTCGTCCCACACGATAGGCTTGCCCCAGCGGGTGCGGTAGTCGTCGGTGTACTCGACGTGGCGGTAGAGGTCCTGGCGCTGAAGACTGCAGTGGGTTATCCACGGGCGCGAGTGGTCGTAGAACGCCATGCACTGGTGGATGCCGCGCAGATGGTTGTAGGGGTCCTTCTCGCAGATGATGCGGGCGTAGCGCTCCCAGTCGGCGAGCTTCTTGTTAAACAGCAGGTCGTACTCGTTTGCGAGGCTCCACCACACGTTGCGATAGGCTGCGAAGCGCGCGATGACATACTTCCAGTAGAAGTCGTCCTGCTCGGGGGTCATGGCGGAGAAGCCCCAGCGGTCGTAGGGGTGCATGACGATGATGTCCGCCTCGATGCCGCGCTCCATCAGCTCGACAATGCAGCGCTCAATGCGGCGGAAGTGCTCGGGATTGAAGCGGGTGAAGTCCCAGTCGTTGCCGCTGAAGTCGGTGACAAACATCGAGAAGGTCTCCTCATTCAGCCCGGAGTTGTCCACCGGCGTGCCGACGTACGGGAAGGTCTCCGGGTTGCGAAAGTTGTGGATGTAGTGCTTGGGGAACACGCAGAAGCGCATCTTGTTGAAGTATCCCTTGTCCAGCTCGGCGAGCGTCTTCTGATGTGTCTCCTCCGGCTGATGCGCCCAGGCGTAGCAGGTGGTGCCCACCGAGTAGTAGGGCGTCGTGTCCTCATAGACGAAGTGGTACTGATTTGCCACGCGGACAGGTCCGTGGTTGCCCGCGCTCGGCGGGACGACGGTGAAGCTGCCCTCGACGGTGTCGCCGAAGCTGCCGCTCATCGTGTAGCGGTACTCGCCGTCAAACGAGGGCATGAACCGCGCCTTATACACGCCGTCGCCGTCGTAGAAGCCGTCCACCGTGACCTTCTCGCTATTGCCGACAAAGGTCGCGGTAACGGTGTAGTCGGTGAAGGGATTGCCTTCGGTCTTTCCGGGTGCGGAGATCTCGAACACCGACCAGCGCTCGATAGTGCTCATAAGCTCACTCCTTGTTTGGTTATGTGGTTGGTTCTATTATAGGCGGTTTTCGGGCGGTTGTCCAGTGGGCTGAGGAGAAACACCGTCGGTTTTGACGAGCACCCAACACTTGTTAAGCTTGATGAGTTTGTAGGGCAGACCGAGAAACTTCAAGCGTTCGTTGACAGTCGCCTTTTTCGCGTCGGTGCGCGGTCGGACACTTCCTGTTCTGTAGATGGGGTTGTCACCGTACTTTGTGCGGCAGTGCTCCTCATAAGCAAGATTGAAACCGGTGTAGAAGCGATCCCAGTCGCTCGGAGCTATTTCTACGTCGACATAGCGTTCGAGCAGCTCTACAAGCGAACTCGCGACATCCGCGGAGAGAAACTTGAGCGGCTGCGTGGAGTCGAGTCCCAAATTCTCGAGCGCGCGCCTAGCATAGGCGAATTCGGGGGAAGTAGCCGCCAGAAGGGACGCATAGAAGCCATAGCTGAGCCCGAGCTTTTTGAAGAACAGCGGGTTGCACCTCAAACGGCGATCTTTATCGATGTAGAAGTGCTTGTTAAAGTTCGGGTTGGGGTTCTGCCAATAGTGATTCATAAGATTGGTGACATAGGCGTGTGATTTTTCGGTCTCATCGGCGTCGATACGCTTCATGTGGTTGTACTGCGTGGCAGTCTCGCGGTAAAGATATTTCAGGCGTCGAATATCTGGACACTTGGCGTAGATGTGGACGACTTCACCTTCGTCGGCACGCTTGCGTCCGAGCATCTGGACAAGGTCGGTCGGCTCGCAGAAAGGAAGAACGATGTGTTTCAGCCGTGGGTCGTGTATGTTGACACCGCTGTCCAACACTTTTGTGGCGATAAGCACGTCCTGAGTGAACATGCCGTCATTTGCTATCTTTTTAAGTGCGTTATTGCGGCTTCCGGCGTAGACAAACTGAACTTTCACTCCGATATTGGCTTTGAGACGTGCCTTGAGCGTCTTACCCTCGTCTATGGAATTGACGAAGATTAGCCACTTGTCGTCCGAACCGCTCTTCCGCAACTCGAGTATCTTCTGCTCGATCTCCTCGCCTTTGAGAAAGAACCGTATGTCGTAATCCGCGGCGCGGTAGGTGTTGGTGTAGTTTATCGTAAAGACCGATATCGGATGCAAGTCGTCGGCGGCATATTTTTGGCTTGACTGATAAAGGATGGGCAGCAGAATATCCCGCGCTTCACCAAGCGTTGCGGACATGTAGATGTGGACACTGCGGTTAAACGTCTCGAGAAGTCGGACCATCGTGTGGTATGTACCGGTGTTGAAAGCCGAGTCCTCCAAGAAGAAATGTGCCTCATCAAAGACCACATAAGTGAAGTGGTGCATGTATTGGTAGTAAGGGATGGGCGTGGGTTTT
Organism: uncultured Clostridia bacterium; assembly: GCA_946566645.1. Classification (GTDB taxonomy): domain Bacteria; phylum Bacillota; class Clostridia; order Oscillospirales; family JAAYOS01; genus CANRIN01. Next base: position 3,888 of record CAMNWZ010000016.1, on the reverse strand, counting down.
TGGAGCTTATTCTGCGGCGATTCGGCTTTGCCGCTGTTCTCTTGGGCGGCATCGAAAAGCCCCCAACGCTTCAAGAGCGCGTTTGCGGACTGGTAGGTTATCACGTGTATGCCGGGAAAATCGAATACCGACGGTTTGCGGGCTTTCGGATTCATGGGAGGCACCGTGTTTTGAAGAAACGAGAATGGCTGATGCGCGGCGAGATCGACATAAATCTGTTCCCATGTGGCGCGGCGGTTGCATATGTACAGTATCGTCTCGCCGCGGCTTTTGGCGTAGGTTAGGAGGTCTTTGAGAATGAACGATGTTTTTCCGGTACCGGTAGGCGAGTCGATAAAGATGCGTGGAGGGGTGAGAAGATACACCGGGAGATTTTTGTCGGGAGGAACGTTGGCGTCAATCAGACGCTGCTGATTCGATCGCTCGCTCCACATTTGGTATTGATTCCCAATCATTTCCGAGACCCATCTGCGCGATTTGCGGATATAGATGGGATATTCGTTTGTGCTCATCTTGCGATACCTCCCAAATCCGAAAAAGTTGGATTTACTATATTATAACACGCCCGCACACATGGCACAACCGTCCACCGCACCCGAGGGGATGCTGCCTGCCCGCCCGCGCGAGGGCTTGGGGGGGGCGGGGACAGGTAAAAAATTACAACCCACCTAACCTCATGGTAAAGGGATTCGGTCGGCGGAATAGTTCGCACCGTCGATTGCATATCATCCCTTTGAGGAGGAATGTATATGACTGTAACGAATACTTATCTTACAAAGAACCGAACCGAGCGGCTCAAGCGGCTGGCGGCGATACATAGGCGGTGCATCCTGCTGCTCGCGGCGCGCGCGAACAGGCGATGAACGCGATATACGCGCGGCAGTCGGTGGACAAGAAGGACAGCCTCTCGATAGAGGGACAGGTCGAGCAGTGCCGCCGATTTGCCGACGGCGACCCGCTCGTCTTTACCGACAGAGGATTTTCGGGCAAGAACACCAAGCGACCCGCGTTCACCGAGCTTATGCAGGCGGTGGAGGAGGGCAGGATAACAAAGATTTTGGTCTATCGGCTCGACCGATTCAGCCGCTCGATAGCCGACTTCAGCCGGCTGTGGGAGGTGCTTCAGCAGAACCACGTCGAGTTTCAGTCGGTGACCGAGCAGTTCGACACGTCCTCGCCGATGGGTCGCGCGATGCTGAACATCGTTCTGGTGTTCGCGCAGCTAGAGCGCGAGACCACCGCCGAGCGGGTGAAGGACAACTACGTCCACAGGTTCTCGCTCGGGGCGTGGGTGGGCGGCCCCGCGCCGTACGGCTTCGACCTCACCAAGATCGAGGACGACGGGCGGCGGGTGTCCTCGCTTGCCGCAAACTCGAACGCCGAGGTCGTGAAGCTGATTTTCGAGGAATACATAAAGCCGGACGCGTCGCTGCGCAGCGTTGCGGGTCTGCTGAACGAACGCGGCATCCACGGACCGCGGCGGGAGCGGTGGGACAACGTGACCCTCTCCCGAATGCTGCACAGCCCGCTCTATGTCCGTGCGGACGAGAACATCTACTGGCACTACCTGGCGATGGGACTTGAGATAAAACAGGAGCGGGAGGCGTTCGACGGTGTCCACGCGTGCGGCGTGATAGGCCGGCGCGACCGCAGTCGGAACAAGTACAACTCGCCGGAGGGGCAGATGCTGACGGTGGCGAATCACGAGGGATTTATCGACTCGGAGCTCTGGCTTTCGGTGCAGGCAAAGCTCGCGAAGAACGTGCAGATTTCACGCTCGAACGCGGGCAAATACTCCTGGCTGACCGGGCTTATGAAGTGCGGAAAGTGCGGCTACGCGCTGAAGGTGAACTACATAAAGTCGGAGGACAAGCCCTGCCTTGTCTGCTCGGGACGGTCGAATCTGGGCGCGTGCGACGCGAAGATAGGCGTAGAGCTCGGAGGTTTGGAGGAGTATGTCGCGGCGCGGATACGGGAGATGATAGACAGCTGCCCGCCGGAGAGCGTGTTCTTGGGCGACCGCGAGACCGCTGAGGAGATCCTGGAGATAGACCGCAAGATAGAGCGTCTGGTCGCGGCAATAGCCGAGAGCAGCGACGTGTCCGCGGCGTACATCTCAAAGCAGATAGACCGCCTGAGCAAACAGCGGGAGGAGCTGGTCGGCAGGAGTGCGCCGTCGGTGAAAAGCGAGCGTCTCGACTTTGCGGCAGCGGGGTTTGAGGAGAAGAAGGTCATCGCCGCCGAGTTCATCGAGCGGGTGCTGATAGACGGCGACAAAGTCGAGATAGTGTGGAAGGCTTGACCCTCATCGAGCGTAAGTGCGCGGTGGGGGTCGAATTCTATATCGCGCAGTAATTTTTTACAACGCAGCTAACAGACTAGTAGAAACGACGGGGCCCCAGGGGAAGAAGATTTTACTTCCCCTTGCTAAAAATAATCTGAAAAGAAATTAAGTCAGTAAATGAAATCAGTAATTAAGATAATTATATATATATTATATACACAGAATATAATATTATACAGATATGAACTAAGAGGTAAAAGATTGGGGATGTGAACATGGCAGTGATCAAGACTGACAACGGTCAGGGAAAATACAAAAACTTGGACGCAAAGGAGAAATTGTGTAGATATATCCTTCGCAAAGATGCGGTTATTCATGGGTTTTACGGCGGCGTGATGGTGGATATGCTGGCGCCGGATGAGAGCATGCAGGCAGTGTCCGAACAGTTTGGCAAAGCTAACGGAGTGCAGGTGAGGCACTTCATCATATCTTTCGGCGCTGATGAGGTGAGAGATCCCGCGGTCGCAAATGAGATCGCGCTGCAGGTCGCTGCGTTTGTGGGGCGTAGGTATCAGGTGGTCTACGCGGTTCACGAGAACACCGAAAATTTGCATTTTCACCTGGTGCATAACTCGATAAGCTATGTCGATGGACAGCGGTACTACGGGACACGCGGCGAGTTCCGGATGCTCCGTGATGAGGTGAAGCGCGTGCTGCGACGGTACGGCGTGCGGGTGCTGGAGTACAAGTCGAGCGTAGGGTGATGGGGGGGATGCCCAACTATGCGTTCTTTGCCGAGACCGCCTCGTGTACGGACGGGCTTGAATTCTGTCAGCGTTGGTGGTATATTTAATGCGTAGAGCCTGACATACGGAGACACGAGGGGGGAGACAACATAGCTTTTTCGCTGATCGATTTTGAGAATTGGGATCGCAGGGAGTACTATCTTCACTTCATCAACGAGGTCAGGTGTACATATTCGACCTGCGTCAATCTGGACATCACGAACCTGAAAGGGCACCGACTCTATCCCGCTATGCTGTGGCTGTTGACGAGAGCGGTGAATCGGATGCCTCAGTTCCGTACTGCGCTTACAAGCGAAGGGCTTGGAATTTACGACGAGATGCACCCGGCGTACACGATTTTCAATCGAGAGAGCGAGACGTTCTCGGGAATATGGACAGCTTTCGATCCGGACTACAGCAAATTTCTGAAAGCGTATGAAGCGGACACCGCGGCATTTGCTTCGTCAACAAAATTTGAGCCAAAGCCGGGCAGACCGAGTAATTCGTTCGATGTCTCGATGGTGCCGTGGCTTGAGTTCACAGCCTTTGATATCAACGTTTTTGACGAGGGCAAGTACCTGCTTCCGATATTCACTATGGGCAAGTTCTTCGACGCGGGCGGCAAGAGGATGCTGCCGCTTGCCATTCAAGTGCATCACGCGGTCTGCGACGGATATCACGTTGGCAGATTTGTCGACATCCTACAGAAGGAGATAGCGGATTTTGCGTGACCAATCTGCCGAAAGGAGACACTACAAATGATGAAGAAAATTTTATCTCTCGCGCTTGCCCTTGTGATGTGCATGAGTCTGGCAGCCC
>CAMNWZ010000015.1 GCA_946566645.1 uncultured Clostridia bacterium | reverse complement strand
GGTCATCGGGCACGGCGACCACCGCCTCGCGCAGCTTGTGCGCCGTTTTGAAGGTCGCGCTGCCGGTGAAGCTTATGTACCATCCCCGCCGCACCAAATCTCTCGCGAACTCGGCGCTGCCCGAAAAGCAGTGGAACACGCCGCGCACGCTCGGAAACTCGTCCACTATCTCGAGACAGTCGCCGTGAGCTTCGCGGTCGTGGACTATCACCGGAAGCCCGAGCTTCTCCGCGAGCGCCATCTGTCGGCGAAAGACCGCCTTCTGCGCGTCCTTGTTGTCCTTTTGCCAGTAGTAGTCGAGACCTATCTCGCCGATGGCGACCACCTTCTTATGCGACGCGAGCGTCTCTATCTCGGCAAACGCGTCGTCGGTCGCGCCGTCTATGTCCGACGGATGAAACCCGACCGCTGCGTAGAAGTGCGGATATTTCTCGCTGAATCCCACGGCGGCGCGGCTCGACTCAAGGTCGCAGGCGGGGTTTACCACCAGCTCGACCCCCTCGTAGCGAAGCGAGCGTATCAGCGCGTCGCGGTCGCTCGAGAAGCGGCTGTCGTCATAGTGCGCGTGCGTGTCGAAAAGTCTCATCAGTGGATGCGCTGACCGGCGGGAACCTCGTCGGGCAGGAATATCACCGACGCGGCGTCGCCTATGTCCGCCGCGAGCAGCATGCCGTTCGACATCTCTCCGCGCAGCTTAGCGGGCTTGAGGTTCGCTACCACAACTATCGTCTTGCCGATGAGGTCTTCGGGCGAGTACCACGCGCGTATGCCGCTGACTATCTGGCGATGCTCGGTGCCCATGTCCACCTGAATTTTCAGCAGTTTGTCCGACTTCTCCACCGGCACGGCCTCGAGCACCTTGGCGGCGCGCAGCTCGACCTTCATGAAGTCGTCTATCGAGATGATGCCGCTCTCCTCCTCGGCTTTGTCCGCCTTCTTCTCCGCCTTCTCGGCAGCCTTTTCAGCCTTCTTCTGAGCCTTCTCCGCTTCCTTCTTCGCGTCGTCGAGTATCTTGTTCAGCTCGTCTATCTCCTTCTCCATGTCGATGCGCGGGAAGAGCGGGGCTGCGGTGGTGGTCTTCCAGAAGCAGTCGTCGCCCGACTCGTAGCTCACCGCCTCGAAGGTGCGTCCCGCTTCGGGTACTCCGAGCGTGTCGAATATCGACTGCGCGGTGGACGGCATGACCGGGCTTATCAGTATCGCGGCGACACGTATCGCCTCGCACAGATTCTTCATCACCGACAGCAGGCGCGGCTTATTGGCCTCGTCTTTGGCGAGCGTCCACGGCGTCGTCTCGTCGATGTACTTGTTGGCGCGGCTTATCAGGCGGAACGCCTCGCCGAGCGCCACCGAGAACTGCATCTGCTCCATCGCCGTCTCGTACTTGCCCACCACCTCGTCGGCGAGGGCTTTCAGCTCGTCGTCCAGCGGCTCGTGCTTTCCGCCGGTGGTGAGGTCGCCGCCGAAGTAGCGGTCGCTCATCGCGGTCGAGCGGCTGACGAGGTTGCCGAGGTCGTTTGCGAGGTCGGTGTTTATCGTCTGGATGAGCAGCTCGTTTGTGAAGTTGCCGTCCGAGCCGAACGGGAAGGTGCGGAGCAGGAAGAAGCGCAGCGCGTCCACGCCGTAGCGCTCGGAGAGCATGTACGGATCTATCACGTTGCCCTTCGACTTGGACATCTTCTCGCCGTTGAAGTTGAGCCATCCGTGACCGTACACCTTCTTGGGCAGCGGCAGGTCGAGGCTCATCAAAAACGCCGGCCAGTAGATGGCGTGGAAGCGCACTATCTCCTTGCCCACGACGTGGATGTCGGCGGGCCAGAACTTGTCCAGGTCGTTATACTTGTCGTTCTGATAGCCGAGCGCGGTCATGTAGTTGAACAGCGCGTCCAGCCAGACGTACACGACGTGCTTCGGGTCGAAGTCGACCGGCACGCCCCAGCTGAAGGTCGTGCGCGACACACAGAGATCCTGAAGTCCGCCCTCGCAGTTTATGAAGTTGTTCACCATCTCGTTTACGCGGCTGCGCGGCTGGAGAAAGTCGGTGTTCGTAAGCAGGTCGCAGATGCGGTCGGCATACTTGGACGCGCGGAAGAAGTACGCCTCCTCCTCGGCGTCGACGACCTCGCGACCGCAGTCGGGGCACTTGCCGTCGACCAGCTGGCTCTCCGTCCAGAAGCTCTCGCACGGCTTGCAGTACTTGCCCTTGTACGTTCCCTTGTAGATGTCGCCCTTGTCGTACATCGCCTTGAAAATCTTCTGTATCGCGGCGACGTGATAGTCGTCGGTGGTGCGGATGAAGCGGTCGTTGGAGATGTTCATCAGCTTCCAGAGGTCCCGCACACCCTTGGGGCCGTCCACGATGCCGTCCACATACGCCTGGGGGGTGACGCCCGCCTCCTTCGCCTTGTCCTCTATCTTCTGACCGTGCTCGTCGGTGCCGGTGAGAAACATCACATCGTACCCCTGCATTCGCTTATACCGCGCCATTGCGTCGGTGGCGACGGTGCAGTAAGCGTGTCCGATGTGAAGTTTCTCACTCGGATAGTAGATGGGGGTGGTGATGTAAAATTTCTTGTCCGACATTGGTATGACCTCCGTTATGCGTTTTCGGCGAGATAATCTCCCGCCGGCGGCAGTAAAATCTGCCATTTAACCTATTATATCGCAAATTCCGCTTTTTGCAAGTGTTTTTCGCCGGTCTCGGCGGCGCGGCAGCTGTTTTCAGTCCGTTTATAATTTATGTAAACCATAATGAAAAGTTCAAAGCGCGTTCACAGTTTGGCAATAATTGTCCTGTATACTCTTAATTGTACCGAGGATGACGCCTCGGACCGACAGCCGAAAGGTTGTCGCCAGTCATTTCCCCCTAACCCTCTTACATATTCCCAACTTTCCAATTCCTTCTGAAAAGGACACGCCTTCCCCGGGCGTGTCCTTTTCGTTTCGCCGTTTCGGACGAGCTTAGCGCTGGTTCTGCGACTGATTGTTCTGGTTCTTGTTGTTCTCCTGGTTGTTCTGATTGTTCTGGTTCTGCGACTGGTTGTTCTGGTTCTGATTGTTCTTATTGTTCTGGTTGCGGTTGTTCTGATCGTTCATTTTGGTATACCTCCGTTTTTTGATGTATATCAGTCGGCTTCAGCCCGCATGGTCGAAGCCATCGCCGATAACACGAATAGTTTCCCGCAAAGCTATTGAATTATTCGCGGAAATCGCTATAATATAATGTGAGTGAAAATTTTTTGCGGAGGGAGGTCGAACGATGAGAGTGCTTGTCGTAAGCGACGAGGAGTCGAAGTACATCTGGGACTTCTTCGACAAGGAGCGGTTCCGCGGCATAGAGCTTATCATATCCTGCGGCGACCTCGATCCGCGCTATCTGACCTTTCTCGCGACGATGATACCCGCGCCGGTGGTGTATGTGCGCGGCAATCACGACAAGAAGTATGACATAAAGCCGCCGGAGGGCTGCATACCCATCGACGACCGGGTCTTCTGCTACAAGGGACTGCGCCTTCTCGGATTCGGCGGCGTGCCCGGGATTCGAGGTCCCGAGCACCTGCAATATACCGAGCGCGAGATGGAGCGGCGGATACGCAAGGCGCGGTTTCAGGTGTGGCGCGCGCGCGGCGTGGACGTGCTCGTCACCCACGCGCCGGCGTTCGGGCTCGGCGACCTTCCCGACCGCTTCCACCAAGGGTTTGAGTGCTTCCGCGGCGTGCTGGACATCCTTCAGCCGCGCTACCACTTCTACGGTCACGTCCACCTGCGCTACGGCGCGTGCGGCGCTCCCATCGAGTACGGCAGAACGACGCTGATAAACGCGTGCGGATATAAGATACTCGACATCAATGTTTGAGTTTTGAGGCGATATTATGCTTGAAATACGCAAAATCACGCTCGATTCGCCCGATTTTGCCGAGATAAAGCGGCTGTACGAGGACTCGTTCCCCGCAAACGAGCGCCGCGCGTTCGAGCCGCTGGTGAGCGACACGACCGGTCACGCCGAGACGCTCGGCTTCTACGACGGCGGCGCGTTCGTCGGCTTTGCGAGCCTGCTGCTCGTCGGCGACATCGCGCACATCATCTACTTTGCCACCGAGGAGAGGCTGCGCGGCAGGGGCTGCGGCTCGTCCGCGCTCGCGGCGATGCACAGTCGCTACGACGGCAGGCGGGTGATAGTGGATGTCGAGCGCGAGCGGGTCGGCGCGGAGAACAACGAGATACGGCGGCGGCGCCGCGCGTTCTACCTCCGCAACGGATACGAGCCGACGCAGGTGCGGTACAACTGGCGCGGCGACGACTACGAGATACTGTCGCACGGAGGCGACGTGAGCGGCGAGGAGTTCGGAAATTTCTACCGCACGCTGGACAACGAGACCGAATGCCTCGCGGAATATTGAGCAAAAATACTGACTTGGGAGGAAATGCGTTATGAAAAGAAAGGTTTTGTCACTGGTTCTGGTGCTTGCGCTGTGCGTGGGGCTTGCCTCACCCGCCTTCGCCGCGACGAGCAGCGTGTCCAACTATGCGGGCGTGAATATGACCGTCGGCGAGCGGCGCATCTACAACGGGCTTGAGCAGCTCGTGCTCGACGTGTTCGAGGGCAGAACCTACGACACCACCACGACGATAACGCTCGGCGAGCGTGAGTACGGATGGACCGCGCAGGAGCTGGGCTTTAGCCGGCTCGTCAACGACCAGGCGACCATCGACGCGGTCTCGGCAAGGCTGAACGAGAGCCTGACGAAAATCTACGTCGCGCTCGAGTACAACCATCCGTATGAGCTGTTCTTCACCGTATGGAACTCCTTCTCCTACACCTATGACTGGTGGAACACCGGAAGCGAGCTGTGGCTGACCGACATCACTCTCTCGATGGTAGTCTCGCCCGACTATCAGTGGGCATCCCCCACAGGCGACTGGGACCCGAACTTTAAGGTGAACATCTACGAGCAGGTCGCAGCCAAGAACGGTCAAGAACTGGCGCAGCGGATAGTCGACGAAAACGCGGGCAAGTCGAACTACGAGAAGCTTCAGGCTTATTGTGCCGAGATATGCCGCCTGACCGACTACGACGACGAACGTATGAGCAAATACCACACCGACCAGTATGTCTACGGTCGCCAGTGCCAGGCGTCCTCCGTCTTTGACGGCAATCAGAGCACCCTGACGGTCTGCGAGGGCTATGCCAAGGCGTTTAAGTATCTCTGCGACCTGACCGACTGGGACGGCGATGTGCGCTGCTATCTTGCCGAGGGCTTTATCGACACCGGAAACGGAAATCCCGAGAACAATGGGCATATGTGGAACGTAGTCCGCATGGAGGACGGTCGGTACTATCTGACCGACATAACCATTTACGAAACGGGGGGGTACGGCCCGAACGTCCCGCTGCTCGCTTGTTCAAACGAGGATCCGGCAAGCTACAACTATCAGCAGATACTGTACTACTATGGCGATTGGAACTACGGTCTGTTCACAAACGGCTGGCTGCCGAATATAAGCGAGACGCCGTATCAGCCGGGTCACAAGGTCGCCGCCGACACGCCGATGCCGACACCCACCCTGCCTCCGCTGACAAGCACGTCCGCGACGCCGTCCGCTGAGCCGACTGTCCCGAGCGCAACACCGAGCGCCGCGCCCACTCCGAGCGCAGCACCGACTTCGACGCCCAACACCGCCGCGACGGTCGGCGGGTTTGGCGACGTGCATGCCGGCGACTTCTTCGCCGACCCAGTCATGTGGGCGGTGGAGCGTGGCATAACCAACGGCACGAGCGCGAACGCATTCTCCCCCGCCGATGTCTGCAATCGCGCGCAGATACTGACCTTCCTCTGGAGGGCAAGCGGCTATCCCGAGCCGACCGTAAGCAATCCGTTCAGCGACATAAACAGCTCCGATTACTACTACAAGGCGGCGCTGTGGGCGTCCGAAAAGGGCATGGTGTCCGGTTCGATGTTCAACCCGACCATTCCCTGCACCCGCGCGTCCACGGTGGAGTATATGTGGAAGGCGGCGGGACGTCCGACACCCTCTGCCGCGGCAAGCTTTGAGGATGTCTCCTCCGACGCCTACTACGCGGAGGCGGTGGCTTGGGCGGTGGAAAACGAGGTGACGAAAGGAACCGGCGCGACCACCTTCAGCCCCTACGACACCTGCACGCGCGGGCAGATAGTGACCTTCCTCTACCGCGCGTTCGGGAAGTAATTTCATCGGCTTCGCGCTTTTCGGCAATAAAAAAACAGCCCCGAGGGGCTGTTTTTTTATTTTCTGATTTCCGCGTTCAGGCGCTTTATGCGGCGGTGTATCCTCAGGAGGATAGCCGCCCATATGACCGCGTAGATGGCAAAGGTCAGCGCCATATATCCGAGCACCCCGCCGACGCTGTGCTCCATCCAGTGCATGAGATAGGCTATCGGAAAGGTCACCACCGCGATTATCGCGAGATGCGTGACCGTCTGCCGGAGCAGGCTCCACTTCTCTATCTGCCATATCACCGCCGACGCTCCGAACACCGCGCCGTAGACCATAGAGCACACAAACTGCACTATCGCGGCGGTTATCTCGCTTGGACAGGCGTCGATAAGCTCGTGCGGTATCGGGTAGAAGTGTCCGTCCCCCACCGCGAGCGATATGAATATCGTGATCGCGGTGCATATCATCACGCCTATCGGCGCGCCGATAAGTCCCTTTTTTACTGCCATTTTCAGCATATTATCACCTCATAGTCCGAGTATCTGTTTGATTTTGGAAACATATCTGCGGGAGGCGTATGTCGTCTCGCCGTTTGAGAGGGACACGCATATCGTGCCGGCAAGCGACAGGTCGAACCCGCGCACCTTTTTGATGTTCACGATCTCCGCGTTGGAGATGCGAACAAAGCTGCGGCTCGGCAGCCTGTCCTCCAGCTCGTAAAGCCGCAATCGCAGCCGGTACTCGCCGTCGTCGGTGACCGCGAACACCTTGCCCTCCGATGCGTACACACGGATGATGTCCTCCTCGCCGATGAGCTTTGCCTCCTCGCCGCGAAATCCGGCAAGCGCGGTCACCTCGCCTCCGCTCAGGCGCCGCACCAGGTCGGACAGCTCGTCGGTCATGCGGTCGGCTATGATGACCAGCTTCGGCTCGGTCACGCCCTCCTCTATCCTAACTTCTATCCTCACCCGTTCACCTCCTGAACCTTTGTGACGCGGACGTCCGCTTCGTCCTACGGTCACAGTATAGCAAAGCGCTGCCACCGTTTCAACCGCCGCGCGACATTCGGTAGTTTTTTGCACACAGTCGGCGCTTTTGAATAGGATGACTGTGAAAGGCGGTGTTTTAGCTCATGGCACTTTCGGACATCGAGGTGTTCGCCCGCCTGATACAATGCGAAGCGGGCGGCGAAGGCGAAGCCGGGATGAAAGCCGTCGCCGGTGTGATAATGAACCGCACCAACATCGGTTACGGCGAATACGCAAGAGTATCAAACGGCGGAAACTACCGAAACATCATATTTCAGCCCGGTCAGTTCGACTGCACGCGAACGAGCATCGGCGGACGGCAGAATTTGCAGAACATCTACAACATGAGCCCCGAGCAGATCCACTTTGACATAGCGCAGTGGGCGATCGCGGGAAACAGGCTTGCCGGCATGGGCTGGGCGCTGTGGTTCTACAACCCCTACAGCGCGGGCTGTCGGGGCAACTTTCCGTCGAGGGTGGGAGCGTTCGCCTTCCGGGTGGGCAATCACTGTTTCTACAATCCGACCGACGCGTACGCGCAGACCTGAATTATTTTAGGAGGACAGTTACTTATGAACAACCAGAACTATACCGCTCCGAACTTCAGCTATCCGCAGGATAACAACAGTACATATTCGCGCACCACTCCGCAGGGAAACACCGCGGCGTCCCCCGCTCCCATTCCCGCGGCGAACCGTCCGATGACCTGGGCGGATGCCGGCAATCCGCCCAGCTGGTCGCAGATGACCGGACAGACGGTGCAGTCGCAGACCCCCGGCCGCGACTTCGTGCTGTGGCTCGTTCAGGAGGTCAACCCCGGATTCGTCGTGCCGCCGCGCGAGGACTTCAACTCGGAGGAGCTTGAGGGCACCTTCCAGCAGCTCATGGCGGACAATCTCGGCGCGTACACCATCGTCGACTTTGTCGTCGGCACGGCGGGCATGACCACGCGCGAGGGCTTCCTTGTCGCCGTCGGACGCTCTTACATCGTGCTCTACGACTTCAATGTGCGCACCTTCACCGTGTGCGACGCGTTCTCGATAAAGTTTGTCACCTATCCCTACCTCGATATCGCCGCGCTCCGCCGGTACATCCCTCGCGAGTATGTCGCAGGACTGCCCGGGGCGTTCATCGACGAGGCTGGACTCATCGGGCTTAATTCCTACGGCGGCCGCTGAAAAAGGCGTGAAAAAAGGAGGGCTTATGCCCTCCTTTTTGAGTTTCGGGTCGCTGTTATCCCTCGGGGGTCGGCTCGGCGGACGGTTCGCTCGATGTCATTATCGTAAACGAGTCGTGGTACTCCACCTGCACAACGTCGATGGTAAGATAGTCGCCGTGGACAAAGCCCTCGCCGCCGTTGTAGCTTATCTTGTGCCACGCGCCGCCGTCGACGTTCGTCTCGATGACGGTGAACTTGTCGCCCGAGTGCGCCTCGCCCAGCACCTCATACTCGGTGCCCGGGCCGCTGCGGACGCGCAGGAAGCTGCTCACGTCGTGCACCGTGCCGATGTACTCATCCACATAGACAGGCTCGGGGGTGGGCGTAGTTGTGGGAGTCTCGCTCGGCGACGGAGACGGCGAAGGCGATTCTTTATCCTTCTTGCCGCCGCAGGACGCGAGCGCAAGCATCATCACCAAAGCGAGCAATATCGCGAGTATACTACGGTACGCCTTCTTCATGGGGAACCCTCCTCTGTGGATTTCTAACTACATTTTAGCACAGATTTCGACACAATACAACAAAGAATAGGTTACAATTCGGTAACAAGGCGGCGGGCACACATCCGACCGCACGGGAATATGCTGACGGTGGGGATACTCCCCTGACGAAAGGAGCTAATCAACTATGTGCAACTGTCATAACAACTGCGCCTGCGACCGCGCCAAGTGCTACGCTCGCATGGCTGCCGAAGCCGCCTGCCGCGCCGAGCGTGCCGCGCAGATGGCTGCCGCCGAGGCGTGCCGCATGAAGGAGATGCTCGAGCGCGCAAACTGCATAGCCGCCGAGGCCGCCGCCTGTGCCGAGAAGGCGATGGAGGCTGCCCGCTGCGCCGAGAAGGCTGCGGAGGACGTCTGCAAGCCGCGCTGCGACTGCGGATGCGACCGTCCCGTGCCGCAGATGAACGGTGACTGCGGATGCGGTCATCAGCACGACCACGACGACTGCGGATGCGACCGCCCGATGCAGCAGATGAACGGCTGCTATCGCACGCTGAACTACCGCGACTGCGTGAAGTAAGACGCGCGAGTAACCAAAAAACAGTGCGGGGATAGCTCCCTGCACTGTTTTTGTTATCAGCCGCCGAATCCCGCCTGTTGCGCATCTCACTCCTTCGGCTCCTTGAAATCGACAAAGGATATATCGCAATCGCTCTGTCCCGATGAATACAAAACCATCGGGTCGTCCTCTCGGGGCACATAAAACATCGCGCCGTTTTTGCCGATGAGCTCTTTTCTTTTTTCTATCGCAGCTTTGATATTTAGAGCATCTCCTCACTCGAGTACCTCGACGCCCCGAGGGTGTTTATCGGGACCCAGTATACTCCGTCGTATACTTCCGTTTCAAATTGAATGGAATTCGAATACTGCCCTATGTCTCTGCTCATAGATGTCCCCCTCGCTGTTGCCGCTCACTCGTCTCCATACCACATATACCTGTCGAGCGGCACTCTGCCCGCGACGAACTCGACGCCCTCGTCTTCGAGCAGCTGTATCTGCATGTTCTCGCCGCCGAACGCAAACGCGCGCGACACCTCGCCGTTTCGGTTCACAACTCGGTGGCAGGGTATCACCCCCGGCTCGGGATTGACATGCAGCGCGTAGCCGACGACGCGGCTTAGGCGCGGATTTCCGACGAGCAGCGCTATCTGTCCATAGGTGCAGACTCGCCCGCGCGGTATCTTCTTCACGACTTCGTAGATTTTGGTGAAGGTGTTCTCGCTCATCGCTCGGCACGCTCCCTGCACGCGGGACAGACTCCGTAGAATATCAGGCTGTGGCGCTCTATCTTCGCGCCGGTCGCGCGCTCGGCGGACGTGTCCATGCCGTCCAGCTCGGGCAGCTCGAGGTCGCTCACTCCCCCGCAGCATCGGCAGGCGAGATGGTAGTGGTCGTCGGTGGTGGCGTCGAAGCGCTCGGTGCCCTCCCCCGTCGTTATGCGCAGTATATCGCCCGCGTCGGCGAGCTGGGACAGGTTGCGGTAGACGGTGCCGAGGCTGATGTTCGGTATCTCCTCGCGCACCATGTCGTATATCTCGGCGGCGGTCGGGTGGGTCTTTACCGACATTATCGCCGCGCGTATCGCCTCTCGCTGGTGTGAATACTTCATAGCATCCTCCGTTCACCTGAATAGCAGTAATGATTATCGTCATTAGTATACTATGCGGAGCGGCGGTTGTCAAGAAGATGCTTACGGCATATCCTCTATCTGTTCTGCGGCGTATTCAAAGTCGAGCACAAGGGTGTACTGCTCGCCGCTGCCGTCCGGATTCTCGGCGAATCGTATGGTGACAAATCCCTCGTCGTCCACCGCCTCAAGCGCCGAATATGCCAGTATGCCCCGCTGCTCGACGGACGGTCCGTGCCAACTGTCCCCGCGGAGAACATACGGTGCGGGCATGCCGCGGTTCGGGCGGACGTCGAGCTGCACCAAGAGCTCCTCCTCGCCCGGGAACTTGAACCAGCCGACCGAGAGCAGGTCGAACGGCGACGCGGTCACCCGCGGCACGGTGTATCTGAAGGAGACGCTGTGCAGCTCGCGGCTATCCTCCCCCACCTCGCGGAAACTCAGGGTGAAGCGGTACTCGCCCGGCGTGTCGAAGATTCGTGCAGGAAACGAAAGCGTGTCCCTGTCCTTGTTCCATATGTTTGTGTGCTCTATCGGTGTGGTTCGGATGCTGCCTCCCTCGTCGCTCTCGGCGAAAAACCGCCACTCTCCGTCCACGAGGCGGTCGATGCGGCAGGACTCTTGCGCGCCCGTCGGCGTGGACGGTATGAGGCATGTGCTTTCGGTCGGACGCAGACGCACGCAGACGCTCTCATTCACTACGCAGTCGACGTCGATAAGCTCCGCACACTCGAAATACTCGGCGTCGCCCTCCAGCTCGAGCGGAACGGGACGGCCGTCATAGCTTGCGGCATAGCCGAAGTCGGGCGGCGCGGGGCGCAGAAAACAGACCGCTATCGCGGCAAAGATAACGACGGTGAGCACAAGAGCAAGCGATCGTTTCATGTCGCACCTCCCATGCGGAGCGGCGGTTGCAGGTGCAAACTTACACTATGTCGTACAGCGTCGACGGCTCCTTCTTTTCGCGGCGAGGGGTGTCACCCGCGGGATAGCCGAGCGTGTGCAGCGCGACGATGACCGCGCTTTCAGGCAGACCGAGCAGCTTCCTCACCGACTCGACCTCCACGCCGCCTATCCAGCAGCCCTGTATGCCCTCCTCCACCGCGGCGAGCACCATGTAGCTAAGGCATATCGAGCAGTCGAGCACGCGGGCGGGCTGTCCGCAAGCCATCGTGCGGCTGTCGCCGTCGAAGTAGACCACCAGCACGCAGGGAGCGGTGCCGATGTGCGCCTGTGCCGAGCCGAGCTGCTTGATTATCGCGGGATCGGTCACGGCTATCGTGCGGTGCGCCTGCTCGTTTCTGGCGGTGGGCGCCTGAGTGCCCGCGCGGAGGATGCGCTCGAGCGTGTCGGCGGGTATCTTCCTGTCGCTGAATGCGCGGACCGACTGCCTCTCCTCTATTGCCTCGTATACTGTCATGATATGTGCTCCTTTCGTGTGTGAATACCGGCTAATTGTCGCCCTTTTCGCGTGATTTTGAACGTTCCACACTGAATTCTCCGTCGGGATAGCGGCGGCGCAGCTTGTCGAGATTAGCCTGAAAGATGTCGTCGAGCGAGAGGTCGAGCGCGGTTGCGGCTTCCGCCAGATACCACGCGATGTCGCCCAGCTCTTTCGCCAGGTGCTCCCTGTCCAGCTCGTGTCCCTGCGCGAACCACTTCTTAACTATGTCTATCGCCTCGCCCGACTCGCCGCACAGCCCCATGACGCTGTTTATCAGCACGTCGTTTTTGCCGAGCGCGGGGTTTAGCATGGACATAGCCTCTTTTTGGTACTCGTTTACCGTCATAGCGCGCCTCCTCTTAGATGTTTCTGTATATATTGTAGCGGATTTGGGATAGTTCGTCAAGCGCGCGAAATTTTGAAAAATGGGGGTTGACAAAGCCTGTACGACAATGTATAATATCTAATGCTTGACAGCAACAATCGAATATGGACACTTAGCTCAGCTGGGAGAGCACCTGCTTGACGTGCAGGGGGTCAGCGGTTCGAACCCGTTAGTGTCCACCAAGCAAACCCTTGAACTGCAACGGTTCAAGGGTTTTTATGTAATCGTCGCGCAAAACCGGAAGGGAGTGAGACTTATCGCCGCGAAGAAGAATGTCGACACTGCGGAACGAGACCGCGCGGACTCGCTTTCTCGCGAGGAGACGCTGAAGTTCCTCCTCTCCGCAAACGGCAAGGAGAGCGACGCGGCGATAGCCGACGACCTGCTTGCCGAGTACGCAAAGCTGTCCGACGCGTTTCACGACTACCGCGTAAAGCGGCTGAGTCCCGCCGCCCGCGCGCTCATCGAGGTAGCCCGCGACCTGAGCACATCCCGACTGAAGCGCCGCGTGCCCAGTCGGCGCAGCAGGATGAACACGCCCGACGCGGTCGGGAAGTTCTTCATGGAGTGGTTCAAGGGGCTCGACCGTGAGGAGATGGCGGCGCTCTACCTCGACGAACAGAAGCGCAGTCTTAGCTGCGTCACGATAGCGCGCGGCGATCAATACTCCGTGCGTCTGGACGTGCGCGGTGTGCTGTCGCAGGCGGAGGCGCTCGGCGCGCGGTATGTGATAATCGCGCACAACCATCCGCACATGCCGCTGCTGCCGTCAAACGCCGACCTCAGAGGCACGACGATATTCAGTTGGAGCGCGCGGATGACCGGTGTCGAGCTGCTAGACCACATAGTCGTCTACGACAGCGACTTCGTCTCGCTGCACGAGAGCGGGCTGCTGAGCAAGGACAGGCGTCTGTCCGGCACGAGTTTCACCGTGACCGACGGCGAACTTATCGCCAAGCTGGGAAAGAACCGCGCGCCTAGGGATTGAGATCCGCCGCCTGCGAGATTATCGACGCGACGATGGCGCGCATCTCGTCGGCTGAACCGGCTGCTCGCGCGCGTCGAAGCACGTCCGCCCGAGCGGTGTCGCTGAGCTGTCCGAACCGCCGCAGCGCGTCGCCGCTCTGCGCGAGCTCCAAGCCGAATCCGACCGGAAGGTCGCCCGCGTTGAGTCTGTCCATATCCATAAAATCACCTCCGTACACAGTTTTTGCGGTTCGTAGGCGACATATACCCGCAAATCAAGAGACGCAAAGCGCGTTTGCTTTGCGTCTCTTTTGCTGTGAAAACACGGTCTTATCGCGTGCGGTCGAGCGCTTACATCGTGTAGCCCGAGCCGCTGCGCGGAATTGGCGGTCCGCCCTGCGTTATCGCGATGAACCGTATTCCCCACCTGCCGAAGTAGTATCCGCGCCCGAAGTATGCGAGCAGTCCGATCACCACGGCGTAGGCGACAAGCGAGTACATGATGTAGCTCGTGGCTATCTTCAGCGCGTCGCTTCCGTCGGTGGCGTAGGCGGACATCACGACGAATACGGAGAACGCAAACGCGAACAGCATCGCCAGCGCCATCTCGACGCGCCAGAAGCGGAGATACTTCTTCGGTTCCCTTCCCCGCGCCTCGAGCTGCTCGACGGTGGTCGACTTCAGTACCTTCTCCGGCTTGCAATACGAGCGGATGAAGAAGGCGGTCATGACCGCAAAGAGTATCACCGGCAGCGGCAGCAGGATAAGCATGTTGCGTATCGGCTCCCACGCCGCCGCGGCTTCCCGCGCAGGCTCGGTCACGCCGTAAATGATGGTGTGCGCTATGTCCCAGAATTCCTTTCCCATATTGCGTACAAGTCTATATGCCGACATGCCAAGTTCCTCTAACATATCTGCACCTCCCTTTCGTTAACAGTATAACATACTCGGAAACAAAAGTCAACACCATTAGGTAAATATTTTTCATCGCAAGGCACAAGAAAGGGAGACCGCCAAAGCGGTCCCCCTTCCCTGCCCTATTGAAAACTTAATCAGCAATCAGGTTAGACATTGTCACAAGCATCTTCGCAAGCTCCGCGCGGAGGGCACCGTCGGTCGGGTCGAGGTATCCCGCACCGTCGCCGCTCATGATGCCGTTGCCGCAGACCCACTGGATGGGCGCTATCGCAAACTTGCTTATCTCGTCGAAGTCCTCATAGGAGAGGATGTTCGTGTCGAGTGTAAGGTCAAGTTCCTTCAGCTCGGCGAAGCGATAGATGAAGGTCGCGACCTCCTCGCGGGTGACAGCCTTCTCCGGCTCGAAGGTGGTGTCGGATGTGCCCTTGGTTATGCCGTTCTCGACCGCCCAGGCTATGGCATCGGTGTACCAGGTGTCGCCGACATCCTCGAAGTTCGAGGCAGCGGTGACTTCCGGCGAGCCAGCCATGCGGTAGAGGACGGTGACGACCTCGGCGCGGAGCACTCCGGCTTCCGGCTCGAAGGTGGTGGTCGAAGTGCCGGTCATGATGCCCTTCTCATTCGCCGCGTCGACGAACTCGGTGTACCACGCGTTCATCGGCACATCCTTGAAGCCTCCGGTGACCGCCTCGAACGCGGCGTTCGCGATGAATCCGAACTCGTCGTGCTGATGCACCTTGTGGGTGAGGCTGTTGGCAAAGAGCACCACGTTGAGGTTATCGCCCTCGGCGTTTTTGCCGACATAGCTTATCGCCTGGATGGAGTTATTCAGGAAGTCCTCATAGTGGTCGCCGTTCGAGCAGATGAAGCCTTCGAGCGGCTGCTTGCTGCCGTCCAGCTGGACAAGCACCTTCGCGCCGGCGGGAACCTGCGCGAAGTAGCCCGCGCCGTAGCCGTAGAGGATGTCGTCGCCCTCGGCGATGTAGCTGGCGTTTATCATCGTCTCGGTCGGGTAGGTAACGTACGTGAGCGCGTCCATCGAGCTGTTGCTGACCACGTTGCGGACAAGCACGCCCTCGCCGAACAGTGCGGTGGTGTTGTTGGTTGCGGTCCTGCCGTAGCCGATGTACGGAGTGCCCGCCTTGACCACCTCGAGCGCCGCTCCGTTGAGGGCGGACGCGCCGATGATGATGTCCGCCTCGGTCGGGTCGTCGGTGATGTCAAAGCCCATCATTTCGACTGCCTGACGGTCGTAGTTGTAGTTCGACGCGCCGGAGACTAGCGAGGACTTGACAAATCCGGTCGCGTTGTCGTTCGGCTTGCCGGTGATGTAGACGACCGGCGACTTTGCTATCTCCTTAGCCGCGGGAGCGTCGCCCTCGACAGCCGCGGCGTTAAGGATATACTTGCCGCTCACGAGGTCGTAAGCCGTGTTCGATACGAGGAAGCTGCCGATGTAGTCGCCGTCGGTTATCACCGAAACAGCGCTGCCTCCCTTGAGCAGCTCGTTTATCGCCGCGACGGCGGTCTCGCCCGAGTTCTTGATTATGACCTGCTCGGTGGTTACCTTGTCGCTCGCGACCGAGAGCTCGGCGTTCGCGCCGACCGAAGCCGCGATGGTCTCGTAGGCAGCGGTCTCGGCGACGGTTATCATGTCGAAGCCGCGGGTCTTGTTGAAGGCGGTGATGCCCTCCGAATAGAGCACCGGCCACTCGGTTATGACCGTGCCGTCGTAAAGCACGCCGTTTGCGACCGAGCGCTTCGCCTGATACATCGAGACGATGGCGGTGCCTGCGGGATAGGTCGCGTCGCCGTACTCAAACGACTTGTCGGTCACGCCGACGGTGACGCCGTTGCGCTCGAGGTACTCTATCATCTCGGCGGCGGCAGCCATGTTCGACTGGTTCTCGCCGTCCATTGGGATGATGTAGCACTCGGGATAGAAGTTTCCGTTCTGACCCTCGCCGTCATAGACCGGACGGAAGAGGTCGGACTCGGCGCCCTCGACGTCGTACTGGTCGCAGAACCACTGACCGACAAGCTCGTAGGCGTTCGAGTTGAAGTTGGTCACGCCGCGCTCGAATATCTTAAGCTGGCACTCGAGGTAGCTCGCCTTGTTGTCGGCGATGTACTTCGACTGACCGAGCTGGCCGTACGCAACGCCGACGGCTATGTGGTCGTTGTACGCGGGCACCTCGACGGTGTACGCGACCGTGCCGTGGAGCATGGCGTACTGCGGGGTGTAGCTGGTGGACATGTCGTCCCACGGGTCATACCAGCAGGTCTCGTCCGCGCCGTCGGCGGTCTTGTTGCCGGTGTAGGTGAGGTAGTCGCGCTGCGGCATGACATAGCTGTTGTAGCCGTTGTTGTTCGCGACCGCCGCGATTCCGAAAGCCTCGCCGCCGGTTACAAGATGCTCGGCGAGCAGGTCATACTCGAAGTTCGGCTCGTGAGGCGGATCGCACGGCTCGCACTGGAAGCCCTGAACACGTCCGTGGAACTCAGCGAAGCTGACCGGATTCCACTCGCTTATGAAGTGGGTCATGTTCTGGGTCTCCTCCTGGGTCTGGAACGAGTTGTCGCGGTTGAGGTCGAAGCCGCCGGACGAGGTACGGGTCAGGTAGGTACGACCCTCCACGTTCTCCTCGGGAACGATGAGGAAGAACACGTCGTCGAGCAGCTCGTCTATATCGACCGTGACCGTCTCGATGTCGTAGTACTTCTCAAGGTCGACCGGACCGGATATCGACGAACCCTCCGGCTTGATGTAGCCGAGATAGGTCGCGGTGTCCTTGATGAGGTCAGGGATGGCGACGCTGCCCTCGACGCCGGCTTCGCCCATCTGCTTTGCAAGCTCAGCCTCACCCTCGGCGGTGAATCCCACGAGCTTGTCATAGTCGATGACTCCGCTCTCGCTTGCCGCGGTCTCAACGAGCATCCAGGTGAAGTTCATTATCGCGTCGGAAGCCGCGACCTCGTTTGCGTGGACGTTCGAGTAGAGCACCGGCACCTGATAGTCGCCTATGCTGCCGTCGGCGAGCTTTTTAAGCAGAGCGGTCGGGTCGGTTTCCGCCTCCGCCTTTATCTTCTTCCAGTTCTCAACCGCGTCCTTGTTCTTCGCTATGACGAGGTAGGGCATGTCGAGACTCTCCATCCCGTTGTCGCCGGCGCTCATGCCCATCGAGAACTTCTCGACATAGAGGTCGGTGTTCTCGGCGGCAAACTCGACGACCGCGTCGATGTTCTCGTACAGCTCCTTCATGGTGTGGAAGTCGTCGTACGGGGTGACCTTCACTCCCTCTATCGAGCCGACGGTCTTGCCGTCAGCGGCGGTGACCACAAGGTCGAACCATCCGCAGACATCCAGGTATGCGCCGCCGTTGGAGTGGGGAACGCTCGGGTCTATCGAGCCGTTGCGTCCGTAGAAGTAGGGGTTGCTCTCGAAGGCGACCTTGACGCAGACCTTGTCGTCTATCGTCTCCACCGTGAGCGTCGGCTCGGTGAACAGCGGAGCCTCTCCGTTCGAGCAGACGAAGCTGTCAAGCGTGCCGCCCTCGGTGTGGTTCGGGAACAGCTCGGGGTCTATGTACGCGCTCTCCGCGTCGTAGACAAGACCGACGGTCGCGCCCTCGATGGCGGCTGCCGCCTCGTCGGCGGTCATGCTCGTCTCGATTATCGCCTCGAACGAGCGGCCGATGGTGAGGTTTATGACGTTGTCGCCGCCGTCGCCCGATGTATTCATAAACACGTTCGTCGACTGGGGCGCATCCGGCGCGGGCGCTATCAGAAGCGTGTCGCCAGTCGTCTCGTCCGCTGCTATGCCGGGCACCGCTATAAGCGAGAACACCAGCGCTATCGTGAGCAGAAGGGACATTGCTTTCTTGATGGTTTTCGGTTTCATGCTGTTGATTCCTCCATGACTGCTGATTATAATTATCCAACAGGGCAAGAATAATTATGCGTTAAGTATACACCCGCAGTCGGGCGCTGTCAAGAGATTTTCGCGGTTAAAGCTGTATAAATCGAGTGCTTGCAGAGTGAGCTGCTAGTGCAATTTCACCAACGCAATGAATAGGAGCGCTTCTTATTCGCTCGAAACTGAATATTTAATGAATATTTTCATGAATATTGTGAATTCCACTGTGCAAAGAAAAGCCCCGGGTGTTACCCCGAGGCTTTCCCTTTATGCTGTTTAGTTCGCGTTGACGTAGACCGGGTCGGAGCGGCGCACGTTCTTCGTGTTGTCCGGATCGTTTTCGTCCAGCTTCACGTTGAGGTAGCCTGCCTCGACGATCCACTCCTCCGGCGGGACGTCCTTGCCGTCCTCGTCCTCGAGGTAGTAGTAATAGTAGTGGTCGTTGACCGCTTCCGCGACCTCCCAGTAGCCCCAGTACCAATCCGGAACATCGGGGAACTGGATGTACTCGTTCAGCGAGCTGACACCCGCTTCGTCGACACCGCGGTTGAGGTAGCCGTTCATTATCTTGGCGGCCTCCGCACGTCCGATGTCGCGCTGCGGAGCGAAGGTGTATGTTCCAAGCTCGTTCTCGTCCTCGTAGCCGTCTATCCAGCCCTCATCGTAGCAGGTGTAGACGCCGTCGAGCGCCCATCCGGACACCTTCTCGACATCCTTGAACGGCATCACGAAGCGATCGTCGCATCCGGTCAGACCCTGGATTCGGGCGATGACCAGCGCGTACTCCTCGCGGGTTATCGGTTTGTTCGGACGGAAGGTGCCGTCCTCGTAGCCGACGAACACTCCGGCATTCGAGCAGAACGCGATTCCGCTCTGCGCCCAGTGTCCGGCAACATCGCTGTATCCGCCGTCACCGTAGTCGTTGAACTCGATGAAGTCGGGCAGCACCGCACGCGCGATTATCGTTGCGACCTCGGCGCGGGTTATCTTGCCCTCCGGTCTGAACTCACCGTTCGGATAACCTATCATGTAGTGCTCGTGGTAGTCGTACTCGTCTATCTCGTAGACCGCGTAGAACACCGTGTCGTTGATTATCTGCGTGGTGAGCGGATCGACGAGGTTGACGACTAGCGCGTGGTCGGGCTTCTCGAGCGACCATCCGACGAACTTGGCGCGATCCTTGTACTGATCGACTATCGTCACGTTCGGCGTGAAGGACGGGTAGGCGTAGCGCGCGACTATCTCCTTCGTCGGGTCGTCGGTCTTGCCGAACGAACCGAGCTCGTAGGTCACCGGGATCTCGCGCAGTCCGTAGACGGCGTAGAAGTCGGTGTCCTGGTTTATCTTGTAGGTCTCCGGCTTGACGAGCAGGTCGGGCACTATCTCCTTGATAGTCTTGCCAGTCGGGTCCTCAAGCACCCAGCCGACGAACTGATACTCGTCGTTGTTGTTCGGCGTGACGTGCGGGACATGCTCGGGATAGCCGCCAGCCTCGACCTCCTCCATCAGCGGATCGGGCGAGTTGCCGCCCGGCACTATGATGTAGTTGACCTCGTAGAGGGTCGCCGGTCCCGGTCCGACAGGCGGCGGAGTGGTCTTCTGGAGCGTCCACTGGAGCGTGATGGTGGTGTCCTTTTCGTCAGCCGTTCCCATCTCGCCGTGAACCGCGTTGTTCGTGCCGGTAGCAGCCAGTCTCGAATTGTTTCCGGTGGTGATTATCTGGTCGTTCGGCACCCACTTGCCGTCCGTGTCATGGCGCTTAACATCTATGACTACTTGATAGGTCTTGCCGAGTTCGAACTTCTCGCTGCCATCTGTAGCCATGGGCGTCAGGCTACCGTCATCGCCCACGACGAACCAGTGGTAGTATTCTGCACCATCCCACGCGTAGCCCTTAGGATTCGCGTTCGCGTAATCAGGCACTCCCGGGGCTGCTCCGTCGGTCGGCACGGTGACCTTGACATCGATGTTCTTGAGCCGCGGCAGAACCGGACCCAGATTAAACGTCAGAACGTTCTTCGCGCCGTTCACGCCTCCAGTTACAGTCTTTTCCGCACCATCATCATAGTGGAACTTGTAATCCGTCGTCCCTCCAACCGTCTCGGCATCAAACACATAGTTTGTGTTCGCATCGAGGGTCACTTCCAAGCTCGCTGCAACGCCGGCAGCCAACGGGTTTGAATCCCAACGATACTTAATCGTGTACGGCGTCTGGTTATACTTGTCCGCAACGCCGCCGTTCTTTGTGCGGATGCCGATAAGCGAGTCGGTAAGAGTCTGGCTCTGCGTGCCTCCCGCGGTCACGTTGTAGGTGAACTCGTTAAGGTCAGTGCCTGCAAACTTAGGCGCGGGCTGAGTATACGATGCCATCGCGTCGCCCACAGTCAGACCCGAAACGTCCAGCTCGGCAATGTCAACACGGCTTATCGGCTTCGGGTTGACCTTGTAGGTGAACTCGAAGGGTACCTGGCGTGTCTCGCCGCCCAGAGTCGTTCCGGTTGCGACCAGTTTGACCTTGTACTCGCCGACAACGAAGTTGACACTGCTCTTCGGAGTGAACACGAACGGCACAAACGCTTGTGTTGCCATATCCCCGATGGTGAACGACGTGCTGCTTCCGCTAGTCGCGTTATCGCGGTGGACATCGAACGCAGTGCTGGTCGCCGTCACGGTCACATTCTTCAGTTCCTGCCTTATGTTCTTGAGGTAGTAGGTGTAGTTGCCGACATCCGTTAGGTAGATTTCGCTATCATTGTCGGCGGTTATCGGCGTATCGTCACCGCTCTGCTTGACAAATCCGAACACGGTGTCGCTCGTCGCTACCGTTACATCGATCTCGGCGGACACCGGCAGATAGTTGTACTGCTCGGCATCATCGTCAGGATCCCAGTTTGCCGTGACATTGTAGGTATAGGTGCCGGGGGCGCTTGTCGCCGTACCAACAGCCGGCTCGGTTCCGGTTTTGCCCTTAATTGCCCACTCAATCTGCTTCCAGTCGTTCGCTCTGGTGGAGACCGCAACCGGAGTGATGTTGTTTATCGCGTTCACCGCGGTTATAGCACTCACGTCGACGCTCTGCCCAACATATATCAGTGTACCCTTGGGCGTCGTGTCGAAGGAGAGCTGGCTCGGCTCGACATCCACCTGGAGCGTTGCATACTTCACCTCGCCCGTCTGCTCGCTGGTGACCTTGACCCAGACGCGCAGTTCGTTGTCAACGTGTGTGTAGCTGTCCGCAGCACCACTTTCGACATTGATTCCGGTCGCCGTGCCGTTGAAGCTCGCCACGCCGGCTGTCGAAAGTTTGAGCCACGTGGGCAGCGCCGCATGGTCAATCGCATCGTTCCAAGTCTCACCCGCGCCAGTAACCTCCGTCTTC
Organism: uncultured Clostridia bacterium; assembly: GCA_946566645.1. GTDB lineage: Bacteria > Bacillota > Clostridia > Oscillospirales > JAAYOS01 > CANRIN01. Next base: position 1,905 of record CAMNWZ010000015.1, on the reverse strand, counting down.
GTCGCAATCGCGTAGGTGAAGGTCTGTGTACCGGTATCCGCCTTCGCTTTTATCGTGGGCAGCGTTGTCATGCTTGTGGCGGCATACTCAACGAGTCCGACAGTGCCCGTGATGGTAAAGGGTATCGGTGCGAATGTCGCCTTGACCTGAACGTCCTTCTTCGGAGTGAAGACCGCGGTCGCACTGGTCGAGGTGGTGGCACCTCCGGCAAACGTGCCGTAGTCGGAAGCCGTTGCGCCATCCGGAACCACAACGTCCCACTGCACGAACTTATAGCCCGCGCGCGGAGTCGCAACGAGCGTCACAGTGTCGCCCGACCGCACGCTCGCGACCGAGTTTCCGTTGCCGCTGTCAAGCACGCTCGCGGCGCTTGCTCCGGTCTTGACCGTGCCGAGATACTTGCCGTTCCACTTGCCATCGGTCTGCTTGTCGGTGAACGACGTGACAGTATAGCTGTCGGTCGCGATCGTCAGTTTCACGGCGGTGTCATACGGATTGTTTCTCGGGTCGCCCTGCTTATCCGGAGCTTTGTCAAGATCGTTTATCTTGACATCATATCCTATGCCTGTGCTGTTTCCGGAGGACGACAGGTTCGCAACTATCCAGTCCTTTGTCAGCGTCAGCGTCGTGCCGTTGAAGGTCACTCCGGTCGGAAGCGTTCCGCTGAATGTGCTGCCGCTGATCGTGCCCTCAACACCCACCTTGTCCGCTATAATGACCTTGACATGACCGCTGCCGTCGTTCTTGGTGTAGGTGAAGCTCACCGAGTTCGTTGTGCCGCTCGTATCGAAGCGAGTGTCCGCAGTCAGCGTCGGCAGCTTGTCGAAGTTTGCGTGCGCGGTCACATCTCCAACACCGGTCGGGGTGATAGGCACGGTCGCCGCAGTGCTCGTCGCCGGAGTATATCCGTCAAATGTCCAACCAGTGAAGTAGTGTTTGTCGTTCGCGGTGGCTGTAACGTTAATGCTTCCTCCCGCCGCGACGCTCTCCGACTGCGGGTCGTTCATCTGGTTCGTGGTCTTGCTGCCTATTCCCACTCTGCCGTACGCATTGCCCTGTCCGTCGATAACGACAGTCACGGTCGGTTTGACGTAGAGAGTCGCGGAGACCGCGCCGTCACGGACGTAGTCGCCGTTCGCATCTCCGACAGCCACAACGTAGAGGTAATGACCCGCGTCGGCGGCGGTGGCGGTGTAGCTCGCGGTGGTGGCGCCGGTTATCTCGGTAGCACCGGTCCACGTCCAGATGGAGTCCTCCTCGTGCACGTTATCGGTTTCAGTCCAGCTCGGCGCGACGGTGGCGTTGTCCGTGCGATACCACTGGTAGCGGACTTCGCTCGCGGTCTTCGGGTTGTAAGTGGTCGGGTGCGTCGCCGTAGCGTTCAGCGCGGTACCTGTCACAGCGCTCGTCTGGGTGATGCCCGCCGCCGTGATGTGCGGCGTGGTATCCTTAAAGGTTAACGTGAGGGTTGCGGGTGAAGTATTTCCACTGTCATCCTCAAGCACAGCCGATATGGTATAGCTGTCTCCTGCTTTGGCAGTTTCCGCCATACTTAAAACAAACTTTTCAAGCTTGAGCGTGTGTTGCGTGCCGGTGCCAACCACAAATTCGCGGTAAGTATCATTATTTATATCTATGTCCACCGTTCCGCTCGGATCCTTAATCACCTTAAGAGTTGTGAGGTTCTTGAATATGTTTGTGCCTGCTGTTCCTGCCTCCGCATTTCCATTATGCGTGAACACAACGTTCCAGTCGGCATCGTGTGTAGTCGGCGGCAAGGTTGCCTCGCCCTCCAGGTACAAGTCGTGAGTGTGTGCTGCCGGTGTGTATGTAGCCGCACCCGCCGCAACAAACGTGATGCTCACGTCTATGTAGTGGTAGATAGCAGGCTCATCCTCGTCGTAG
>CAMNWZ010000014.1 GCA_946566645.1 uncultured Clostridia bacterium | reverse complement strand
CAGCTCCACGCCGTCCTCGTCCACCTCGCGACCGATGGATGTCTTTATCCCCGAGTGCAGCGACTTCGCCTTCTCGACAAGTCCCGCGCGGTCGAGGCAGTCCCACACACGCGCCTCGTCGATGTCCTCCGACCGCTGCGCGACGTTCTCCTCGAGCGCCACCGGCAGCACCGAGAAGTCCTGGAACACCGCGCCGAACAGCTTGTAGTACTGCCGTCTGTCAAACTCGCGGATGTCCCGACCGTTGAGCAGCACGCGTCCCTCGCTCGGGTCGTAGAAGCCGCACATCAGCTTGACGAGCGTCGTCTTGCCCGCGCCGTTCAGTCCGACCACCGCCAGCTTCTCGCCCGCGTGTATCGTGAGGTTCAGGTCGTGGATAACATCGCTCTCCGCGCCGGGATAGCGGAAGCTGACGTGCTCGAAGCGTATCTCGCAGCGCGCAGTCGGGTCGAGTGCCACATCGGCGCCGCCGTCAAACTCGAACTGCTCGTCGCGGTCAAGCAGCTCGCGGACGCTCACGAGGCTTATCGTGTGCTTGTGCAGCTCGACCAGGTCGTTTATCACGCCGGTAAGCCCCGCCGTAAAGGTGCTCACCGCCGTGAAGTAGAGCAGGAACTCCGCCGCGCTGAGTCCCTCGCCGAGCGCCATGTTTATCAGGAAGAAGTACGCCACGCCGTTTCGCATAAAGCCGAGCAGCACGTCCGCCACTCCGCCGACCAGCAGCTTCTTCTCCTTTCGCGCGAAAAATCCGTGGACGAGCGCTATCGACTTTTCATACAGCTCCTCTATCCACCCGCGAAGCCCGAACACGCGCACGTCCTTTGCGAACTTCTCATCCGCCGCGCGCTGCGCGAAGTAGCCCACATGGTTGTAGTATTTCTCCAGTTCCTCGCGGTGGTAGTAGTCCCACATATTCGTCTTCCTGCTGACTAGATAGCCGACCACAGTTGTGACTACAATTACAATCAGTAATATCCAGTTTAGATTTGACAGGAAGATTATGCAGATGACAAAACTGCCTATGTCGCGTATTAAATCCTTTATCGTCGACCAGATGCCCTCCGCCGCGGCGCTGTTCTGAGTACAGCAGCGCAGCGCCTTCTCGGTAAGCTGGATAAACTTCGGGTCGTCGATGTTCGGATAGGATGTCGTGCAGAACTTGTCGTTTATCTCCCCCATTATCCGACAGCGCACGACCACGCCCGGAAAGAGGTTGTTCGTCTCGATGTACCGCCGCGCGGCGTTCAGCAGGATAAGCGCGCCGGTGAACAGGGCTATCGTCGCGATAAGCTCGCCTATCGGCACCGACTGCTCCACCTTCGAGACTATCATCGGGGAGACGAGCAGGTTCGCAAGCCCGCTTCCCACCAGCACCAGTCCCTCGACGATGGGTATAATCATCGCCGCCTTGTTGTACTTCCACGCGCGTCCGAACATGAACAGCGTGTTTGTCAGCATGTTGTACCGCTTCTTTTTCATGTCTCTCACCTCGACGATATACTAGCACAAAAATCCCCCGAGCGAAAAATCGGGGGACGAATCGTTCATATTCGGGGACGAATTGCACGCGCGGGTCGCTCAGTCGGACGGCTCGTCCTGCGGAAGCAGTATCTCGGTGGTAAACGCGCCGTCCTCGCTGTTGCGGCTGAGGTAGCCCCCGATGCGCTCTACTATCGCGTCCATCCGCCTAAGTCCGAAGCCGTGTCCCTCGCCCTTGGTGGTGGCGAACCGCCCGCCCTGCTTCTTCATCTTGCCGACCGCGGTGAAGTTGGTGAAGGACACATAGAGCTGGCTGCCCTTTATGTCCATGTACACGCGTATCTGCCGCTCGTCCGCCGGAAGCGCCATGCTCGCCTCTATCGCGTTGTCGAATAGATTGCCGAGTATGCAACAAAGGTCAAGCTCGGATATGCTCAGCTTCACCGGAACGTGCGCGTCGGCGTGCACCTCTATCCGACGCGACCGCGCAAGCGAGATCTTACTGTTGAGTATCGCGTCCACCATCGCGTTGCCGCTCTTTATCACCGTGTCCACCGTGCTAAGGTCGGTGTCCAGCATATCGAGATACTGCTTTATCGCGTCCAGGTCGCCCCGCTCGGCGTACACCTTCATCACCTGGATGTGGTTGCGGTAGTCGTGGCGCCATCCGCGCATCTGGCGGTACATATTCTCCACCTCGCGGTAGTGGGTGTCGATAAGCTCGCGCTGGTATGCCTCGATCTTTTTGTCGATGCGCCTGTCAAACAGCATTTCGCGTTCTCCTTTTTGTCAGTCGTGGGCTATTATCGCGCGGTTGAGCGGCTCGTACATCCCACGCGGGAGGGGTATCTTTTCGCCGCTTATCAGCGTGACCTCCTGCTTTGTCACGCGGCGTATCTGTTCGAGGTTGATTATCACGCCGCGCCCGATGCGGAAGAACCGCTCGTCAAGCCTTTTCTCGAAGTCTTTCAGCGCGCTCTTGACGGTGTAGTCGCTCGACGCGTGCAGCGTGACGTAGTTCTTTATCACTTCGAGATATTTCAGCTCGTACAGCGGCACGCGCACCATCTCGCCGCCTATCTCGAGGTCGAGCACGCGGGCGGACTGGCGCATCTTCTCGGCGGCGCGGTCGAGCACGGTGAAAAACTTTTCCCGCGACACCGGCTTTACCAGATAGTGCAGCGCCGCCACGTCGTAGCCCTCCGCGATGTAGTCGGTGTAGCCGGTGATGAACACTATCTGCACCGTGCGGTCGCCCGAGCGGACGCGCTTTGCGAGCGTCACGCCGTCCATGCCGCCCATCTCGATGTCTAAAAGCAGCATGTCGAACCGCACCTCCTCCGCGCGAAAGAGCAGCGCCTCGGCGGACGGAAAAACCTCATACTGTGCGGATATGCCCCGCGCCGACGCCCAGTCCTCGACCAGTCCCACGACGATGCCGCTGTCCTCCGGGCGGTCGTCGCATATCGCAAGCCGCATATCCTCACTCCCTTTCGTATGCGATTATTATATATCAGCCGCGAAAAAAGTGCAAGACGGACGCTTGCGCGGCGCGTCGGGATGTGTTACAATGGAGAAAAGCGGCGCACGAACGTTCGAGCGTCGACAGGAGGACGATGGCATGGAGAAATTCACCGAGGAGACGATACGCCGGCGGATGCACGGACTCTACCTCTCGCGAAAGTGCGACGACATAGTGGACCTCTCAAACGAGCTGCTCGGTCTGCACTGCTGGTTTCACCGCAACGTGGCGTTCTCGGCGGTGATACGCGGCGCGGGGCTCGCGGGCTGGAAGGAGCGACTGATAAAGACCTGGCTCTATCGCGGCACGCTGCACGGCGTCGACTACTCCGAGCTTCCGCTGCTGCTCGCGCTCCACGCCGACGCCGTACCCTGGGCGTGGTTCGGCATTCCCGACGAGCAGGCGGACGAGGTCGCGGAGGAGGTCATCGCCCTGATGAACGACGGTGTCTACTCGCGCGCCGAGATGCGCAAGATATTCGCCGACCGCTTCGAGCGGGAGACGGTGGAGCGGCTGTTCTCGCCGTGGGGCGGGATATTCGTCTACCTCGCGCGGCAGGGTCGGGTGTCCTTCCGAAACATGACAAGCCGCGACTTCGACCTGATAAACGCCGAGCCGACCCTCACCCGAGCCGAGGCGCTGGACATACTGCTCCGACGATTCTTCGAGGTGTACGGACCCGCCACCACCGCCGACGCCGAGTGGTTCTTCGGACTGAAAAAAGGCGAGGCGTCCGGGTTTGAACCGCGCGGTCTCAGGATAATCGGCTCGAACGAACGGAGCGTCTACTACTGCTCAAACGTCGACGTCGACGACCTTCCCGACATCCCGCACATAACGCTGCTCAGCGGCTTCGACCCCTACATCGTCAGCTACACCGACCGCGGCGCCGCGCTTCCCGACGAGTACCGCAAGGCGGTGATACTCAAGTCGGGCATCTGCCTTCCGACGATAGCGATAGACGGGCAGGTCGCGGGACTGTGGAACATCAAGAAAAACGAACCGATCGTCGAGTTCTTCACACCGCAGCCGAAGCGGATCGAGCGCGCGGCGCTGGACATGGTGGCGGAGATGGCGTTCAAAACTCACGGACAGATATAGATACAAAAAAGACCCCGGGTGCTCCCCGAGGTCTTTTCTTACGCGTATTTACTTGCCCGCAAGACCGTAAATGCTGATAGCATCTGTAATCGTCTTCTCGAGCGCCTCCTCGCCGTACTTGTCCACCTGCTTCTTGTCCTTCTCCTCGTGGGTGAGGCATCCCGCGCCGCCGATGCATCCGCCGACGCACGCCATGCCCTCGATGAAGTTCTCGGGAAGCACGCCCTTCGACGCCTTGAGCAGCGCCACGCGGCAGGCTTCAATGCCGTCGCACGCGCAGGGCTTCAGCTCGAAGTCCTCCTGACCGCGCTCCTTGAGTGCCTGCTTGACCGCGTCGCTTAGTCCACCCGAGCGCGCGAAGATGCGGCCGAAGTAGCTGGCGTTGTCGAGAACGTCCTCCTCGAGCATGGTTATGTCCACGTCGAGCACGTCGAACAGCGCCTGAAGCTCCTCAAAGGTGAGCGCGCTGTCGATGTACGGCGACACCTCCGGCTTCTGTATCTCCATCTTCTTGGCGGTGCACGGTCCGATGAACACCACCTTCGACGACGGGTCGGTATCCTTGATATACTTGGCTATCGTCGCCATCGGCGAGAGATTGTGCGATATGTGGTCGACAAGCGTCGGGAAGCTCTTGTGGATGTAGTCGACAAACGCGGGGCAGCAGGAGCTGGTGAGGAATCCCTTCTCCGCAAGCTCGCCCGCCTCGGCATACGCCACCATGTCCGCGCCGAGCGCCGCCTCGATGACGGTGTGGAAGCCGAGCTTCTTTATGCCGCTTATCACCTGACCTAGCTTCGCGTAGACAAACTGGCTGGACACCGACGGCGCAACCACCGCGTACAGCTTGTACTCGCCGGTCGCCTCCGCCTTCTTGAGCATCCGCACGACGTCGAGGATGAAGCTCTTGTCCACTATCGCGCCGAACGGGCAGGTGTAGACGCACGCGCCGCAGGAGATGCACTTCGAGTTGTCTATCTCGGCGGCGTTCGTCTCGGGATTGCGGGAGATGGCGCCCACCTTGCAGGCGTTCTCGCAGGGACGGGTCTGCTTCGCTATCGCGGCATAGGGGCACACCTTCGCGCAGCGGCCGCACTCGACGCACTTCTCCTTGTCGATGTGCGCCTTCTGGTTCTCGTCAAAGGTTATCGCTCCGCGCGGGCAGACCTCCTCGCAGCGGTGGGCGATGCACCCGCGGCAGTTCTCGCCTACGGTATAGCCGCCGACCGGGCACTCGTCGCAGGCGATGTCTATCGTCTCGATGACGTTGGGGTTCGACTTGTCGCCGCCCATTGCTATCTTGACGCGCTCCGCGGCGATGGCGCGCTCCTTATAGACGCAGCAGCGCATGGTCGCGGTCTTGCCCGGCACTATCTCGTTCGGAATGTCCAGCACCTTCTCGGCAAGGTCGCCGTTCCACGCGTGGCGGGCGACCGCGCTGAGCACATTGTACTTCAGCAGCTGTACTTTTGTGTCAAATTTCTTCATACTGTCCTCCGCACTGTTTTTAGAAGTAACTCACCTTTATGCGTTTGCCCATCTTTTTCAGGCAGTCCGCAAGCTCGTCTATGAGCTGCATCTTGATGTTGAAGTTTATCGGCAGGTTCGGGTTTTGGTGCGCGGGATTGACCGCCCGTCCGACAAAGAAGTTTATGTCGGTCGCCTCCTCGAACAGCTTGCGCGCTATCCTCGACGCGCCGTCGCGTCCGGTGTTCCACTTGGAGTAGAGCTTGTTCTCGTCCAGATGGTCGCGCGCGTACTCGAGCACACGGCTCACCGTCACCACGCCCTCGGTCACGAGGTCGACGCCCTCGACGGTCGCTATCGGCGGGATGTCCGGGTCGGAGTAGTCGAGCACCGGCACGACCTCCTTGCCGAGGTACTTCGCCGCGAGCTGCGAGGTCGTTCCGCCGCAGATTATCCGTCCGCCCTCCTTGGAGAAAAAGAGCGCGTGCATCTTGCCGAGGTCGTCCGGATTCGCGGGCGGTCCCATCATGAAGTTCATCGGCTCGCGGCGGCGTATGCGTATCGTCGCCGCGGTGGTGTCGTCGCCCGGCTCGTTTCCGTACAGCTTGACGCACTCCTCGACGAGGATGGTGGAGATGGTCTTGGCGGTAAAGCCCACGTTGTAAAGCCCCTCCAGCCACTCGGCGATGTCGGTGCGCTTCCAGCCGAAGTTGTACCGTCCGCCTATGCCCGCATGCTCTACGCCGTCGCTCATCGCGACGAACACATCGTCCTCGGCGGTCTTTATCTTCGAGCGGAATATCTTCTTGCCGCCGATGGTGCTCATCGTCTTGTCAAACTCTAGGAGCTTGCCGTCGCGGAGCATTATCACGCCCGGGTTGTCGTACTGGATTATCTCCGCCTCTCCGCCGCCGGGAGCGATGCGGATTATCGTGAAGGTCGAGTACGCCACGTCGCGCGCGGGGTCGACCGGCAGCGTCGCCGCTATCGTCTCCACGCACTCCTCGAGGCTCATCGACTCCGCCATCATCGTGGAGATTATCCGCGAGGTGAGCGTCGACAGTATGCACGCGCGCACTCCGCTGCCAAGACCGTCGGCAAGCACGAGGATGAGCGTGCCGTCCTCCTTCTCGATTATCTCGACATGGTCGCCGCAGAGCTGTTCGCCGTGCTTGTTGCGGGACATATAGCCCGCGTCGGTGCAGAGACTCGTCTTGTTCCCAAGGTTACTCATTTCCAAGCGACTCCTTCAGCTTTGTCAGCGCTATCTTGGTCTCGGCGGTGGTCTCGCCGAGCAGCGACGCTATCTCCTGCACGACGCGCATCTGCTTTTCGACCACCGCGTCGGTTATCTCGATGGTGCTGTGCGCTATCGTGTCCTTGCGCTCGCGCTCAGCCTCCTCGGCGGTTATGTCGCGCATGATGCAGAGCAGCGAGCCATCCTTGCGGTCGTGCACGATCGTCTGCTCCACCGTGCGGCGGTATTCGGCGAGATATGTGCGGCGCGCGCGGATGTCCTCGTCGGTCTCGAGCGCCTCACCAAACGGCGCGGGATCGAGTATGCGTATCACCGGCTCGCCGAGCACGTCCTGCGGCGAACGCAGATTGAGCAGCTCGAGCGCCGCGCGGTTTATCTGCTGCACCTCGAGCGCATTGTTTACAACAAGTATACCATTTGGCGTATTATCCAGAATGTTGTCGGAAAAACTCTCCGCCTTCTCCTTGAGGAAGGGCAGGCACATCGACAGGTCAGCCTTGCCCTGATAGACCGCTATCGCCTTCTCGCGGCAGGTGTTGTAGCCGCAGCTTCCGCAGTTAAGCTCATCCTCCGGCTTGGTCTTGCCCATCTTGCGAAGTATCTCCTCGATTGCCTTCGTGCCGGGCAGCGCCGCCTTGACACCTATGTACGAGTGGTCGCGCTTCATCTCGTCGTCGGAGAGAGTCTCGACCTCGAAGTCCTCATTTCCCGACGCAAGGTCGACAGCGCGGCGGTTGCGAACCATCTCGGCGCGCTTATCCCCCATCGCCGGACCGCCGATGCAGCTTCCCGGGCAGATGCTCATCTCGATGAACACATGGTCGAGCTTGCCCGCCGACACGTCCCTCAGCACCGCGATGCAGTTGTCCGCGCCGTCCACCGCCATGTAGGTGTAGTCGCCCATGTCGCACGCCATCGAGCGGAGGATGCCGCCGGTGGTCGGGAAGAGACGGGTCTTGCCGCCCTTCTGCTCGTCCGGTTTCGGCGAAATCTTTATGCCCTTCTCCGAAAGCCACTGGTCGAGCTCGTCGAAGGTGAGCACGCAGTCGACAACGCCGGGGTAGTCCTCCGCCTCCGCCTTCTTGGAGAGGCAGGGTCCGATGAACACCGTCTTTGCGTCGGGCATGCGCTTCTTTATGCTCTCGCAGTGGGCGTACATCGGCGTGACCACGCGCGCAAGTGCCTGCAGCGCCTCGGGGAAGTGCTTGCGAACCAGCAGGTTTACCGAGTGGCAGCAGGTGCTTATTATCACGTTGTGGCTGCCCTCGCGGCAGAGGCGGTCGTACTCGTCCTTGACCAGCTTCGCGCCGTTCGCGGTCTCCTCGATGTCGGCAAATCCAAGCTCGCCGAGCACGCGGCGCATCTCGTCTATGCCGCAGCCATAGCGCGCCACAAACGACGGCGCAAGGCTCACCGCCACGCGCGGGTTCTCGGAGACGAGCACCTTCGCGCGCTCGAGGTCGGAGCGTATCTCCTTCGCGTTCTGGGGGCAGATGACGGTGCACTCGCCGCAAAGGATGCACTCCTCGGGCACGATGTGAGCCTGACCCGCCGAGAAGCGGATGGACTTTATCGGGCAGTGGCGGATGCACTTGTAGCAGTTTTTGCAGTTGGTGCTGTTAAGTTTAAGATATTCAATCATAGCGATACCTCTGGATAAAAGACTTCGGAACAAGAGGCGTACCAAGCGATACGCCTCTTGTTCTTTTTAAGCGTTTTCCGGTCGACTCAGCCGACCTTTGCCAGGATCTCCTTCTCAAAGAACTCCTTGGCGGTCTCGGGGCTGACCGAGAACAGCTCGTCGTCGACGGTGACCGACACTCCGTTTACGCAGTTGCCCATGCAGAAGGTGCCGCCCAGCTCGACCTTGTCCTGAAGGTTGTGCTCCTTGACGAGGTACTGAAGCTCCTCGACTATCTGACGCGAACCCTTGAGATGGCAGGAGCTTCCGATGCAGATCTTGACCTTTTTCATGATAAAACCTCCCTAGTTTAGGCTTGATTACTGATAATCAACAACGCCGACCCAGCTGAGCAGGAACTCGCGCTCCTCCGGCTTGCCCTTGACCGACTGCGACGCGGCGACGATGGGCAGCCACTTCTGTACGTACTGGCGAGCGGTGTCGCTCTTCTTGCAGAACAGGTCGAGGTACTTCTCCGCGCCGTTCATGTCGCCCGCGAGCCAGAACAGAAGGTAGGTGCGCGCGGCGTCGGCGGAGGCGTTGCCCTGAGTGGCGTGCGCCCAGTCGATGACATACGGCTTGCCGTCGTCGTCGGAAATTATCACGTTCGACGGGTTAAAGTCGCCGTGAAGCACCTTGTCGTGGGTGGGCAGGCTGTCCAGACGCGCGTGCAGGTCGTAGCGGGTGGTCGCGTCCAGGTCGGTCGCGCTTATCTTGCGCTGCATCTTGTCCTTGATGCGGTTGAGCATCGGGCACTTGTGGCTGTGGATGTCAAGCTGGATGTCGACGAACTGCTCCATGTACTTGTCGTAGCCTTCCGGATCCTCCTGCATCATCTGCGCCAGCGTCTTGCCCTTGATAAACTCGTTTACTATAGCCCACTTGCCGTCGATGGTGGTGACTTCCTGGAGGTGCGGCATGAGTATGCCGGTCTCCTCTATGCGCGCCTGGTTGAGCGCCTCGTTGAGGATATCCGCCTTGGAGTAGCTCTCGTCGAACAGCTTTATGCAGAGGTCTCCGTCGCGGTATATCGTCTTGGAAGTACGAACTGCGATAACTCTATCCAGTTTCATGTTCTCTCCTCCTTACTTCTGCTTACGACCCTTGGTGTATGCCTGCTTGACCGGGCTTGCGTCAGCCGACTTGATGCGACCGGCGTCGGTGGGCATCTTCGGCTCGACAAAGTGCTTGCCATAGTAGGCGTTGAGGTACATCTGCTTTATCTCGCTCATCAGCGGATAGCGCGGGTTTGCGCCGGTGCACTGGTCGTCGAATGCCTGCTCGACCATGTCGTCGAGGCGGTCGAGGAAGTCCTTCTCGTCTATGCCGTAGTCCTTGATGGTCTCCTTTATGCCGACGCGCTTCTTCAGGTCGTTTATCGCCTTAATGAGACCCTCCAGCTTCTCCTCGTCGGTCTTGCCGGCAATTCCGAGATACTCGGCGACCTCGGCGTAGCGGCGCAGGGTGTGCGGATGGTCGTACTGCGAGAAGGTGCCCATCTTGACCGGAGTCTCGCTCGCGTTGAAGCGGAGCACTTCCTCTATCATCAGCGCGTTTGCGACGCCGTGCGGCAGGTGGTGGAACGCGCCCAGCTTGTGCGCCATCGAGTGGCAGACGCCGAGGAACGCGTTCGCGAACGCCATGCCCGCCATCGTCGCGGCGTTAGCCATCTTCTCACGCGCCTCAACGTCGGTCTGACCGTTGTCGTAAGCGCGCGGCAGGTAGGCGAATATCGTCTTGAGCGCCTTCAGCGCGAGACCGTCGGTGTAGTCGGTCGCGAGCATCGCGGCATATGCCTCGAGCGCGTGGGTGACGGCGTCGATGCCGCTCGCCGCGGTAAGTCCCTTCGGCGCGGACATGTGGAAGTCGGTGTCGATTATCGCCATGTTCGGCAGCAGCTCGTAGTCGGCGAGCGGGTACTTGACGCCCGACTTCTCGTCGGTGATGACCGCGAACGGAGTGACCTCCGAGCCGGTGCCCGCCGAGGTCGGGATGGCGACGAAGTATGCCTTCTCGCCCATCTTCGGGAAGGTGTAGATGCGCTTGCGGATGTCGACAAAGCGCATCGCCATGTCCATGAAGTCTGCCTCCGGATGCTCGTACAGCACCCACATTATCTTAGCCGCGTCCATCGCCGAGCCGCCGCCCAGAGCGATGATGCAGTCGGGAGCGAACGCGCGCATCTGCTCGGCACCCGCCTTTGCGCAGGCGAGCGTCGGATCGGGTGCGACGTCGAAGAAGCAGGAGTAGGCTATGCCCATCTCGCTGAGCTTGTCGGTTATCGGCTTGGTGTAGCCGTTGTTGTAAAGGAAGCTGTCGGTGACGATGAACGCCTTCTTCTTGCCCATGACCGTGCCAAGCTCGTCGAGCGCGACCGGCAGGCAGCCCTTCTTGATGTAGATCTTCTGGGGCGTGCGGAACCAAAGCATATTCTCTCTCCTCTCGGCGACGGTTTTGATGTTTATCAGATGCTTAACTCCGACGTTTTCGCTCACCGAGTTTCCGCCCCACGAGCCGCAGCCCAGCGTGAGCGACGGAGCGAGCTTGAAGTTGTACAGGTCGCCGATGCCGCCCTGCGAGGAGGGAGTGTTGACGAGAATGCGGCAGGTCTTCATGCGCGCCGCGAACTCGTCCAGCTTCGCCTGCTCGGTGGTGGCGTTGAGGTATATCGAGCTGGTGTGGCCGTAGCCGCCGTCGGCGATAAGCTGCTCCGCCTTCTCGAACGCCTCGTGGATGTTCTTCGCGCGGTACATCGCAAGCACCGGCGACAGCTTCTCGTGAGCGAACTCCTCGCTCAGCTCGACGCTCTCCACCTCGCCGATGAGTATCTTCGTTCCCTCCGGAACGCTGACACCCGCAAGCTCGGCGATGCGCGCCGCCTTCTGTCCGACTATCTTGGCGTTAAGTCCGCCGTTTATGATTATCGTCTTGCGAACCTTCTCGGTCTCGGCGGGGTCGAGGAAGTAGCATCCGCGAGCCGCGAACTCGCTCTTGACTACGTCGTACACCTTGTCAAGCACGATGACCGACTGCTCGGACGCGCATATCATGCCGTTGTCGAAGGTCTTGGAGTGGATTATCGAGTTGACCGCGAGCAGGATGTCGGCGGTGTCGTCGATTATCGCCGGGGTGTTGCCCGCGCCGACGCCGAGAGCCGGCTTGCCGGACGAGTACGCCGCCTTGACCATTCCCGGGCCGCCGGTCGCGAGGATGATGTCCGCTTCCTTCATGATGAGGTTGGTCATCTCAAGCGACGGAACGTCTATCCAGCCGAATATGCCCTCCGGCGCGCCGGCTGCGACAGCCGCGTCGTACACGACCTTCGCCGCCGCGATGGTGCATCCCTTGGCGCGCGGGTGCGGGCTGATGATTATGCCGTTGCGCGTCTTGAGCGAGATGAGGCACTTGAATATCGCGGTCGAAGTCGGGTTGGTTGTCGGAATGACCGCCGCGACCAGACCGATAGGCTCGGCGACCTTCTTTATGCCGTATGCCTTGTCCTCCTCGATGACGCCGCAGGTCTTGGTGGTGCGGTACGCGTTGTAGATGTACTCGGCAGCGTAGTGGTTCTTAATGACCTTGTCCTCCACAACGCCCATGCCGGTCTCCTCGACCGCCATCTTGGCAAGCTCTATGCGCTGCTTGTTCGCCGCGGTCGCCGCCGCGAGGAATATCGCGTCCACCTGCTCCTGGGTGTATGTGGCAAACTTGCGCTGCGCCGCGCGAACACGCGCGATGGCAGCCTCCAGCTTTTCCACGCTGTCCACTATCTCGAACTCTTTTACAGCCATGAATTATGCCTCCTGTTCCCTACGGATTGGTTTGAGGTTCGGGGGTATCTCCTCTATCTGTTAAAAGTTTAACACAAGTGATATGCTTTGGGAATTGCGTCTTTTACATATGCCTATTGCCTATTCGGATATATCCGAATAGTGAACAAAAGCCCTGCGCCCCGGTCGCGGCTTTTTGTCACAGATGCTGCCGCCGCGAGCGGGTAAGCTCGGTTATGAACCGCTTGTCCAGCTCGCTGAGGTGATAGTCCTTGCGGTATATCAGCACGTCCTTGTACACGCGTGTGTTGTCGCGGCACACCTTCTGCACAAGCGAATATCTGTCGAGCAGCTTCTGCGGCATGGGGGACACCCACATGAAGGTGTCGCTGTTCTCGCTCAGCAGCTCGAGCTGGCTTGCCCGCTCGAAGACGAATATCCGCCTCTCGATGTCGTCGGGCAGCTCCTCCTTTATCACAGCGGCGGAGGGCAGCGACGGTACATATGGGTCGGCGTGCGCTATCTCGGTGTACTGTTTGAGGTCGTCGAACCGCACGTCCTCCTTCGGCGCGAGCGGATGTCTCTCGCTCATCACCAGGCGGTAGCCAAACTCGGTCACAGTCTCGTAGATGAGCCCCTTCTCGTCGAGCATCTTGCGAAACTCGCGGTCGTGATTTTCGGCATATCGGATAATTCCGAGTTTGTAGTCGGCTTCGAGGATGTTCTTCACCGCGCGGGACGCGTTCGTCTCCTTGTAAACAAGCTCGGCGGGCGCGTCCTTGTCGATGGTCTTGGAAAATTCGGCAAACGCCGCCGATATGTAGCAGGCGCGCGGGACGGATATCGAAAACTTCTGCTTTGCCTCACCGCCCTGCCGAAAGACCTCCTCCATCTCGTCTATCTGCGCGAGGATGTTCCGCGCATACCGCAGAAACCGTTCACCCTCGGCGGTCGCGACCATGCCCTTTGCCGAGCGCTCGAAGATGGTTATTCCGAGCGACGACTCGAGCTCCTTTATCGCGCGGCTGAGGTTCGGCTGACCCATGTACAGGTTTTCCGCGGCCTTGTTGAGCGAGCCGGTCCCCGCTATCTCCACCGCGTATTTCAGGTGCAGTATGTTCATAAACCACTCCCTTCCCGATCCGCTATGCCTTTGCGAAAGTATTATAACATATCTATGTTGTCGTTGTCCACGCCTATCTTGTTTCCTGACAAAATTTGAAAACAAAAAAGAGACGGTGTTTGCCGTTCGATATGTGCTTGAACGCCGCGCATCGTAGCCCTCGCCCGAAGCCACCCAGCTAAGCGACAGCGTGTCGCTGCGGTGACCGAAAAACTCGTTGAAGTGATTCACTCGCAAATCGGTAATTCTCATCGGCTCAGCTCCTTTATATATGTCGTTCCGGATTCATGGTACTGCAAAATTGAAGCTGCAATAATGACTAAATGTGTTGTTCAGGTGGGTATATGCGGCATTTTAGACCAATTCAGTGCTACGCTTTTGTGTGTTTCTGTGCTATAATCCGATTAGAACGAAGGGAGGGCAAGAATATGGACAGAGCGACGATATGCGAAAAGCTGCGCAGGTTCACCGTCACCAGCATCTACGCCCACGGCAGCCGTGAGTGGCGCGCGGGACGGTTCAATCTCACCACCGACGACGGTACCGAGAACACGATAATCGACATTCTCGACACGACGACGCACATCTCCTTCTCCACCCACTACGAGACGGGGGCGATACCCCGCCACACACATCCGCACTTCGAGCTGATGTACCTGCTGCGCGGGCGGATAACCCACCGTCTGGACGGCGGCAACGTGACGATGGGCGAGGGCGACCTCCTGATGATAGCGCCCGGCGAATCGCACTCGGTGGACGCCTGCTCGGAGGACACCATAGCGGTGAACATCATACTCAAACCGGACTTTCTATCCCCCGCGCTGCTGCGTTCGCTTGCGCCCTGCGGCTCGATATACGAGATACTGAGCGGCGGCAGGGGCGGATACCTCCATCTGTCGGCGCGGGGCAGCCTCGAGGCGGAGCAGGCGGCGGATATGCTGCTAAGCGAGTTTCTCAACCCGGACGTGCTGTCGGCGGAGCTTGTCAAGTGCCACTTCATCTCGCTCATGTGCGCCTTCTACCGCGCGCAGGCGGGAGGCGACGGCCGCGTCTACACCCGCAAGAGCGACGGACACTCGAACGTGACCTTCGTTCTCAGCTACATCGAGAAGAACTACGCCACCGCGACGCTCAACGAGGCGGCACGGCAGTTCGGCTACGACCGAAGCTATCTGTCAAAGCTGATACGCAGGTACACCGGCAGGACGTTCATCGAGCTGAAGCACAGCTTCTGCGTCGAAAACGCGAAACTGCTACTGGAGGAGACAAAGCTGTCGGTTCGCGAGATAAGCGAACGCATAGGCTTCTCTAACGTCAGCTACTTCTACGAGGTGTTCGGCTCGGAGTGCGGCATGACCCCGTCCGAGTGGCGTCAGCGGCACGCCTAGACCGACGCGGCACCGCTAAAATCGAATCATCCGTGCGACCCCGACCGCTCTGTCGGGGTCGTTTTTTGTCTCCCTATAGAAGATACCCGATCCTGTGGGGACCGGGTATCTTCCGAAGGAGAATTCTTATGAAGACAGCCTGCTTGCCTGTCTTAGTCCAGGTACTGGCGACGGTCGCTGTAACGGCTGAGCGCCGCCTGGTAGTATCCGACAGCCTCCTCGATGTTCATCGACCGGATGGTGCCGACAAGCGTGTCGTAGGTGTCCACCGGCTGCGCACCGGTTATGACCGAGGCGATCCACTCGTTTACCGCGGTGTTGCAGTTGGCGAGTATGCCCGAAGCGGACGCGCCCTCGTCGGCGGTCAGCGTGACCGATGCCGGCCACATATAGTCCGCGCCGACCTCGTTCCAGGTGGTGGTGAAGTCGATGAGGCGCTGCGGAGTGACGCACCACTCGCGGTTGAAGATGCAGTAGGTCGGTCCGTTGTGGACGCAGAACTTGGTCTGGATGTAGGTCGGGTTCTGATACTTCTCCATCATCCACGGCTGATAGACCTCGAGGTTGCCGTCGCCGTTCGCGTCGGTCGGGTCGACGTAGTAGTGGGCGTTGGTGTCACCCTCCGCGCCCTCGATCTGTCCCCAGTTTGCGGCGTGGATGCCCTCGTCGCTCCAGGCATAGTCCCAGTAGCGGCAGGCGAGCTCAACGTCCGAGCACTGGGTCGAAATGCCCATCGAGTTGCCCGGGTTGACGCGCTCGGGTGTGCCGTTGCGGACGTGATAGTCTGTCGCCCAGTCGTCCGACGCGTTCTGCTTCGGGGTGGCTATCGCGACAAGCGAGAAGTCCGGGTCGGGCTGAAGCTCGCTGGTGGCAGCCGAAGCCGCGAACATGTCCGCCATCGTGTAGATGAACTCGCCCGAACCGACCTCGCTGTTCACCCAGCGATCCTCGGGTATGGCGAACGCGGCGTCGGCGACATAGTTGGTGTTTATCAGACCCTCGGCGTACCACTCAGCCATGGTGCCGACGTACTCCTTGAATCCGGGCGCGAGCGGCGAGTAAGTCGCGGTGCCGTTCACGTTCATTATTCCGCTGTTTGAAGTTCACGCTGGTGACGTTCCACGAGCCGTTCACGCCGCCGCCGTTCTGGAAGCCGCCGGAGGACAGCTCGAGCGGTCCCGCGCCATCATAAGTATAGTTCTTGAACGCCACAAGCGCGTCGTGGTATCCCTGGATGGTGTGGACGTCCTCGAGCGTCATGCCCGCGTCGCCCAGCCAGTCCTCGCGGATGCCGAGTCCTATCCACGCGCCCTGACCCGCGCTGAGTATGCAGTGAACGCCCCAGAGGTTGCCCTGGTCGCTTATCGACTGTATGAATATCTCCTCGGTCTCATAGACCTTGGCGCGATAGTGCGGCATAAACTCGTCGACATAGTCGTTGAGCGCAAGTATGACTCCGTCGCTTATCGCCTTGTCCACGCCGCCGTCGTAGTAGTTCTTTATCGACTGGATGAAGTCGGGGTAGTCGGCGGAGAGAACCATCGTCTGGAAGTTCTCGCGCTCGCTGCCGCCGGCGGGGTGCATGAAGTTGAGATGTACGCCGGTCTGCTCCTCCATCCACTGATAGAAGGTGTTGTCGTCGTAAGAGTTGAAGTCCTCAAACGACGAGCCGTTCGGCAGCCAGTAGTCGAAGCTCACGCTGTCGTCGGTCAGCGGAAGCTCGATCTCGTCCGGCTCGGCGGTGTCGGTCGGTGCCTCGTAGCTCGGCGCGGTCGTCGGATCGCCACTCTGCGTAGGCTCGCCCTGCGGGTTCTCCTCACCGTTGCCGTCGCAGCCCGCGAGCAGTCCGGCGCACATGAGAAGCGCAAGCAGAAGTGCAAAAATGCGTTTCATTTCGGTCCCTCCAAAGAATTAAATTATACGGTGCTCCGCACCGTATAATATTTTAGCTTTTCGGAGGGTTGGAAAACAATCCGCATAAACCACGAAGTTGGTCGCCGCGATTCGTGCAATTCCAATTTTGTTGACTCCTGATGTGTCCTTGTCTGTACACATCAGAGCAACGCCGGCACGCTGTGTAACCATTTATCCGTTGCGGCGCAAAGGTTTTGTTCGGGTGCATGTGTCTTACCCGCACATATCCGCCATTCACTTTTCACAAAAGGTCAACCGCGAGTGCGCACCGCCTCAGTAGGCGAACACACCGATGGTTAAGTCCTGCCCGCCGCCGTCGCGTATCTCCACCATGAACTCGTCGATGTCGCTCTCGCCGAACAGCGTCGGGTACAGCTCCCGCGCGATAAACAGCTTCGCGAGCAGCCGACCCTCCTCGGTCGCGAACAGCTCGTCGCTCAGCAGCAGCACACGTCCGTTTATCACCGCCGACGCGCCGTCAAACCCTTCGCGCGCAACGAATTCGGCGTACTCAGCAGCCGCCGCGGTCGTATCCGAAACCTCCGAGCCGAGCACGTCCGAGCCGACGCATTTGACCATCACCGCGGGATTCTTGCGCAGCACCCATCCCGCGTCCACCGTCAGCTTATCGGCAAGCAGCTTGTCGCCGCAGTTGTAGCCGCCCGCGTCGAGTATCAGCCTATGCCGCGCGTCCGAGCGGTTCACCGTCGTGAAGTCGTCGGTCGTCTCTAGGTAGACGTACCCCTTCTGGCACTCGTACATCGACCCGAGTCCCGCGTCGAGATACTCGGTTATCTCGTCGACCACCGTCGCGATCGCCCCGCCCTCGTCGTTCGGCTTTGTCTCGCCGCCGTCGCCGTTCGGGGTCTCGGTCACGGCGGGAGCGTCGGACGGCGCGGCTATCGGCGCGGTCGACGGTTCGGCAGACGGCTCGACGCTCGGCGCGGCTATCACCACCGGGGACGGCGCGGCGCTCGGTTCGACACTCGGCTCGGGCGTAGGTTCGGGTGTCGGCTCTACCGAAGGCGTCGGCGTTGGCGTGGGTGTCTCGGACGGAGCGGGCGTCGGCGTCGGAGCCGCTGTGGGAGTAGGCGTGGGCGTCTGGTCGGCGCTCGGCGGGATGTATTCGGGGTCGACTATCACCCGTCGGCGGCAGCCCGCCATCGACAGCAGCAGCGCGACCGCGAGCAGTCCCGCGACATACTTTCGCATCACTTTTCGCCTCCCAAAAGCCCGAGTTTCAGCGCCATGCGCCGCCTGAATCCGATTTTATCGCGCGTTTCGCGCGCGGTAATCTCCAAAAATTCGCGCATCCGCGCGCGGTGGCTCTCGTCAAGCGGATGACCGCTGTACAGCGCCTCGTCGCGAAGCCTCGCCGCCTCGACAAACGCCGCGCGGCAGCCCTCGTCCACCAGCGCCGCGACCTCGTCCGCGTAGAGCGCGGGAGGCACGTTTCGACGCTGCAACCCCGCTGCCGCAAGCCTTTCGACCGCCGCGCGGAACATCGCGTCCACCGCCCGCGCTATGTCGTCCGACGCGAAAGCCTTCCGTCTCCGACGCTCGCCCAGATACGCGCGAACTATCGGAAAGGCTACTGCCGCAAGGATCAGCGCCGCCATCAGCAGCACCATCCACATGCGTATCCGCTGCGACTGCGCCGCGCCGAGCGTCGAGCCGGAGAAGTTTTCTCCTTGCTCCGCGCGCAGGTCGGAAATTTCGCCGAAATCGTTCGGTTTTACCATTATAAAGGACAAATTCAGCAGTGTTTCATCTGAATTTGTGTCATTGTTCGGAACAAGCAGCTGCTCGCCGAATCGGTCGCGGATGTCCTCGGTAAAGTTGTGCATTTCCACGCTTTCACCAGGAAACAGCGCAAATCCCATCGCCATCGTCAGCAAAATCGCGAGTATTGCCGCCACGCTCTCCCGACCGCTGGTTGTCGCCGCGACGAGGGTCGCCGCGCAGAATACGAGCGTCGGGACGGCGGTCGGGAACAGCCCGAAATACACCGAAAACGCGACGAAAATCGCGAATATCGCGACGAAAATCGACCGCAGCCGACGCACCGACGCGATTCCCGCGAGCGCGCCGACGGCGGCGAAAATCGTCGCCAAGGCGGCGGTTTCGGTCGCGTTTCCCGCCGAAAATCGCGTGTATACATACATCTGATACTTCTCGCTGAGCTCGAAGGCGCGGTTCGCCAGCGCCGCGAAGCTGTCGTGAAACACGAGCGAAATCGCCAGAATCGCAGCCAAAATTGCGGCGTTCGCGCAGGCAAAAACCGTCCGATTTTTCGCGCACAACCACTCGAAAACGACCGCAATCGCGCCGCATATCGCCGCTAATGTGCCGTCTGTTTCGAGCGCCGAGCACGCCGAGACCGCCGCTCCCACCGTGACGGCGAGCGCGGCAATAAGGCTCGATATGCTGTTCGATTTTTCGCGCGGCGCGGCGATTTTGACCGCTATTCCGCGCGATTCGGACGGCTTTTTCATTCGTCTAAAGCTCCCATTCTCTCAGGTCGGCGGCGTAGTTTTTCTCATCGAACACGCGCAGGTGGACACCCTCAAAACCCGCGCCGCCGTAAGGACAGAGCGCGGTCACGCGGTTGCCGCCGTAGAGTCGTTCCACCCCGCGCGGCGCGCAAGGGCTTATCACCGCGACGTGCGCGTAGCCGCAGCGCTCGAAGGTCTCGGCGTAAAGCTCGGCAATCGACCTGCCGCCGCTTCTCGGTCGCTCGGACAGCCACTCGGCAGCCGCCGCGGCGGCGTCCTCCACCGTTGCTATCTCGCGGCAGACGAGCGTTTCGCCCCTCCGCCACGCCGCGACGTGCGCCGTCTCCTGCTCGCAGAGCGCGGTCGATGTCGAGAAGAACACCTCCGCCGCTGCGTGGAGCGGCTCGGGGCGCGGGTCTTCGCCCTCCGGAAAGGTGGTCTCGAGCAGTATCAGCGCGCGGCGGACTATCGGCAGTCCCAGCTCGCGAAGCATCAGATTTTGTGACTTCTGCGACAGTTTCCAGTGTATCCGCTTTATCGGGTCACCCGACTGATACTCGCGCACACCAAAGGTTTCGGAGGGGTCACTGCCCGGATTTGTCATCGAATATTCGTCACTTTCGGCGGTGGTATCCACGTCGTCCGCGAGTGTTATCCGCGTCTCGAACCGTCTCGGCTCGACCGAAAGCTCGCGCTCCGCCGACGCCTTCGCGCGCAGACGCACAAGCCCGAGCGGGTCGCGCAGGCGGGCGGCGGCTATCGACACGCGCACAAGTCCGCAGTGCGACGGCGTGAGTTTTATCACCGCACCGTCGTGACCCGCGGTCAGTTCGCGCTCAATCCGCTCGCCGGTGTAGACGTTTTCGACGGCGAGGGTGCAGTCGACCGAAGGCGTGAGTCTCCCGCCGGACAGCGCGAGCTTCGCCTCCACACTGTCGCCCGCCGCGCAGCGCCTCGTCAGTTCGAGCGACACCTCAACTCCGCGCAGAAAGAGGAACGCCGACGCTATCGACAGCACCGGCGCGAATATTGCCGCCATAAGCACCGCGAAGGTCGCCGCGCTGTTTCCGAAGATGTAGAGCGCGGCGGCGGAGAGCATCAGGCAGATCCAGAGCACACGGTTTTTCCACATATCAGACGGCGTCCGGCGCGGAAACCGAGTCGAGCGCTTCGGCAAGCGCTTGCTCCGCCGTCACGCCCGCAAGCCGCGCCTTCTGCGTCAGTATTATCCGATGCGCGCAGACGACGGTGAACACGTCGCGCACGTCCTGCGGCGTCGCGTAGTCGCGTCCGCTCACATACGCGCGAGCCTTTGCCATGCGACAGACCGCGAGCGCTCCGCGGGGGCTTACGCCGAGTTCGACCGACTCGCGCTCGCGGGTCGCCATCGCCAGGCGGGTTATGTACTCGAGCACGCTGTCCTTTACGGTCACTCCGCGCACCGCGTCCCGCATGGCGAGCACCTCGTCGCGGTCGGTCACCTGCTCGAGCGCGTCGACCGGGTTTGACCGCTGGCGGTCGCGCAGGATATCCACCTGGCTTGCGAAATCGGGGTAGCCGACGCTCACCCGAACGAGGAATCGGTCGAGCTGCGCGTAGGGCAGAAGCTGCGTTCCCGCCGTGCCGACGTGGTTCTGCGTGGCGATGACGGTGAAGGGGTCTTTCAGCGGATAGGTCGCGCCGTCCACCGTCACCTGACCCTCCTCCATCGCCTCGAGCAGCGCCGACTGCGTCTTTGACGACGTGCGGTTTATCTCGTCGGCAAGCAGGATGTTCGCCGCGAGCGCAACGCCCGGTTTGAACTCGGTCGCGCCGGTGTCGCGGTTTATCATCGAAAATCCGGTTATGTCGCTCGGCAGAACGTCGGGCGTGAACTGTATGCGGCGGTAGTCAAGCCCGAGCACCCGCCCGAGCGCGACCGCCATCGTCGTCTTGCCCACTCCCGGCACGTCGTCGAGCAGGATGTGACCGTCGGCGAGCAGCGCGGTGAGCAGCGTCTCGACCACGTCGTCTTTGCCGACGATGACTCTCGACACCTCGCCCAGAATCTTTGCTATTCGTTCGCGCATCTTACTTTTCAAGCGAGCGCGCAAACGCGTCGTAGTTCATCAGCAGCACCGCAAGCTCGGCGCGGTCAGCCTCACGCTTGGGCGCGATATTGCCGTCGGTCGCTTCGAGTATGCCGTTCTCACCAGCCCACGCGACGGCGGTCGCCGCGTAGCCGAATATCTCGTCCGCGTCGGCAAAGGTCGGGGCGGTCTCGGCGGACGGACTGCCTGCATAGCGCCAGAGTATCGTCGCGGCGTCCTCGCGGGTGACCGGATCGTCGCAGCCGAACACGCCGTCGCCGTAGCCCTCTATCGCGCCGACCGACTGCGCCCAGGCTATCGCGTCGAGATACCAGCTCTCGTCCGCGTCGACAAAGGTCGCGGCGTCCTCGACGGTCGGCGAGCCGGCGTAGCGCCAGAGCACCGTCGCGAAGGTGGCGCGGGTCATCGGCGCGTTCGGCTCGAAGCGGCCCTCGCCGGTGCCGTTCATCAGCTTGTGCTCGCCCACAAACTCTATCGCGTCGAGGTAGAGCGCGTCGGCGGGGATGTCGACATAGCCGTCTATCGAGACGTGTCCCTGCGGCGCGGCGTACTGCTCGCCTATCTCGCCCGAAAGCTCGTTTTTGATGTACATCCACACAACGTCGCGCACGACGGCGTTGGTTATCGCCGAGCGGCTGTCCGCCTCCTGCGCCTCCTTGAAGATGTAGGACGAGTCCATGCCGTTGTAGTTCGCGTTGGAGGTTATAACCGCGTAGGTCGCGCTCTCGTCGAACGCCTCGCCGTTCACGCTGTCGATGCTCACGCGGTTTATCGAATTTGCGCGGCGCCAGTGCTCGCCGTACCTCTCGCCGCCGTCGAACGCCTTCGAGATGTCGACCGAATACTCAAGCCCGCTTGCCTGCATGAACGAATTTACCGTCGAAGCGGTCGCGCCGGTGCAGGGCAGTCCCTGCGACGCGGCTTCGAGCGCCTCGAGCAGCTGCGCGCCGGTCATGTAGACGACCGCGACCTTGTTCGGGTAGGGCAGCACGGCGGAGAGGTCGGCGACGGTGACAAGCCCCGGCTGTATGTCCGCGCGGAGATTGCCGCCGTTCCACAGCGCGACGACGTGCTTATCGTCCACCGCTATACGCGCGTTGCCCGCGGCGACGTCGTCCTCCTCGAAGTAGTTCTCGATGCCGCCCTCGACGGCAAACCAGCGGAGCGCGTCCGTCCAGAGGTCGCCGAGGTTGGTCTCGCCCTTGCACGCCGCCTGATTCGCGCCGACGAGGGTGTAGTCGCTGTACGCGCTGGGCGCGTTCTTCTGCTCGTCCTTCATATCGGCGACACGCGCGGCTATCGCGGTGTCGACCGGCGAGTTCTCGTCGAACTCGATCGCGGCGAAGGCATAGTTTTCGCCGACTATCGAGCCGTTCGCGTCGTAGAAGATGACCTCGACGGTGGTGTCGCCCGACGGGTCGGCGGAGAGGTCGACTATCTGACCGCTCGCGTTCTCGAACGCGACGTTTATCGCCGCCGACTTCGCCTCGCCGCCGAGGAAGGCATAGCCCGCGAATATCGAGTCGTCATTGAAGTTCTTGGGCGCGGAGAGGTCGGTCGCGCCGACGAAGGTTATGTCGAAGCCCGCCTTTGTGGTCACGGTGTACGACGGCTCAAACGCCTGCTCGCCCTCCGCGTCGAGCACGGTGGCGCTGACGAGCTTCACGCCGTCCGCCGCCGCGAAGTCGAGCAGCGTGCGGTACTGCTTGAAGTCGCCGTGGTTCTCGGTGCCGGTGGAGGCGTTGCCCCAGCCGAACTCGCGCTCGCCCACTCCCGCGACGGTGTAGCCGACTTCGTTCATCAGGTCGACTATGCTGCCGCCGAAGTCGCTCGCGGCGTAGACGCTTCCGCGCAGGAAGTTGCCGCCGTCGGCGAGGAACACCTCAAGCCCGCGGCTCTCGTAGTCGGCTTTCAGCGCGGCGAGGTGCGGGTATATGTCGATGTCCCCGCGCACGTTCGAGGTGACGATGACCGCCACCGCCGCGCTCTGAGGGACGGTCGGGCTGTCCGCCGCAAACGCTCCGGTCGTGAGACCGAGACAGAGCGCAAGCGCGAGGATGATGCTCAAAAACTTCTTCATTTCGTGTTCTCCTTTGTGATTTACTTAATCGCGAATGACCGCAAAAAGGCAGTCCGCCTCCCCGCTTGGCGAGAGGTAGACTGCCTTCGTGGCAATGGTTGGGTAGCTGACGGGGAATTTCGCGAAATATCGGTGCCCTCTTGGAGGACGAATTGTTTGGGTATATTATACCACAGGCACCGCGGGGATGCAAGCCGCTGGAGTCAGCTCCAGATC
>CAMNWZ010000013.1 GCA_946566645.1 uncultured Clostridia bacterium | reverse complement strand
GGTGAAGCCGTCGGCGGTGCTGGCGGTGGACGCGCTCGCGAGCGCAACGGTCGAGAGGCTCTGCTCCACCGTGAAGATCTCGTCAAGCCGCCTCGTGCCCGGGTCGGGGGTGGGCAACAGCCGCGCGGCGCTGGACTCATCGACGCTCGGCGTGCCGGTGATAGCGGTGGGAGTTCCGACGGTGGTGGACGCGGCGACGATAGCAGAACAGCTCTGCGGCTCGCCTCCGTCCGACGACCGCTACGGCGCGATGTTCGTCACCCCGCGCGAGATAGACAGGCAGGTGGGCGAGATGGCTCGGCTGATCGGCACGGCGGTATCGGTTGCGCTGCACGGGGTGGATGTGGAGACGGTGAGCGCGTGGCTCGCGTAGGACCTTGGGGCTGCGCGCCCCAAGCCCTCGGCAGCATTTTTTCTCTGGCGCAGAGAAAAAAGGCTGCGCAAAAAAGAGACATTTTGGGTGCTCCGTCGCGCAACTGTCACAGCATCACGCGGGTCGCTGCGCCGTGTGTACCGCGTTGAAAGATTTACGCACCGACGTGGTGAGTCAAAAGGGTTGTGCCTCCAACACGCTCAGCCGCTTACCCGGGATGTTGTTCGGTTTTATGCTTCTATCGGTGCAGCGCAGGGTTGTACGCAAAAAATAACAGAGCGGAATAAATCCACTCTGTTATTACAAATCGTTGTTGTCTATTAGAACAGATAGCGGTAGGGGTTGACCGGCGTGCCGTTAATGATTATCTCGAAGTGGCAGTGCGGTCCGCTCGATTTTCCGGTCGAACCGACGTAGGCTATCGTGTCCCCCTGGTCGACATACTGTCCGACCTTGACCGCGAGCTTCGAGTTGTGGGCGTACAGCGTCTTATATCCCGAGCCGTGGTCGATTATCACGCAGTTGCCGTAGTTGCCCTTCCACCCGGAGTAGACCACCTTGCCGCTGTAGCTCGCGCGAACCTTGCTTCCCGCCGCGCCCGCAAAGTCGATGCCGGTGTGGTTGTCGGCGCGTCCGCGATAGGTGCGCCAGCCGAAGGTGCTGGTTATCTGCTTGTATCCCGGGAAGGGGAGGATGAAGTTGCGCGTGCCCAGCGTGATGACCTCGGTCACCGGCTCGGAGGTTATCTCCTCGCTCGTGACAACGCGCTCGCTCTCCTTGCCGTTGATGTAGACCACATCGTAGGTGATGAGTTTCTCGCCGTCCGCACCGCGGGTGGTGACGAAGCTGTCGCCGTCCCAGTAGGCGGACGAGTAGTTGTACTGCACGTCGTGCTCTATCGTCTCGGTCGCCTGCTCGGTCTTAGTCACCTTAATCGACATCAGCGGTATCGCCTCGCCGACCGACAGCACGTCGCCCGCGGCAATCGAGCTTGCGTCCACGCCCGGGTTCAGCTCGAGCAGAGTCTCCTCGCTCATGCCGTGGCGCGCAGCGATGTCGCTGAGAAGGTCGCCCTCCTGCACGGTGTAGGACATCTCCTCCACCGAGTTGGAGTGGATTATCTCGCCTATCTCCTCGAGACTCTTTTCGTTGGACGCCGCCGTATACTGGAGCGTGACCGCCACGTCCTCGAGCAGCTCGACGCTTGCGTCGGCGCTCTCGCTGCGCTCCGCACGCTTGACCAGTCCGTCGGTCATCGCCTGAAGCGCGGCGCCGTCCGGGTTCGCGCCGATGACCACGCCGTCCACCGTCAGAACGTACATCTGGGTTATCTCCTCGATGTCGCTGAACAGCGCGCGCTCGACCTCCGCCGAGTTCAGCTCCTTCGACCCGCCCTGGCGAGCGAAGATGTCCAGCTGATAGCTCACGTCGGTCTTTATAATGTAGGGATAGCCGAGGATGGTGGAAGCCTTTGCCTCGACACTCTCGATAACTTCGCTGAATTCCTCGCGGTCGCGGACATAGCCGACCGGCTCGCCGTCCACGAAGACCTCCAGTCCCACGCCGATGAACGCGCTGGCGATAACTATCGCGACAGCCGCGCAGAGAACCATGATGCCCGCCGAACGCGGCAGCGCCTCGTGGCTCGTCCGCTCGGACGCGGCGGCGCTCACCCTCTCGAACCTGCGGCGCAGTCCGGTCATCGTGCGCTCTGCCGCGCTTCTTACAACCTCGGCGGCGGCGCGGACGACAACACCCGCACGGCGAAGCGGACGGGGAAGCACGCGGCGCTTTCCGCTCGTCTCCGGCGCAAATTCGGGCGATGGGCTATTGATATTATCTGTACCTTGTGGTATTATCTTCTCGACCATAGCTTCTCCTTTTGTGCTCCTATCTCATATGCGAATGGGCGATTATTACGCTCCCGTTACAACCGAAATCGAAAAGGTTACAAATTGGTAACAAAGACATGATACCTCATTATGGCGGAAAAGTCAAGCATTAACCGCCCTGTTTTTCCGAATTTATCATTCTAACTTTGCTTTTTCGCGTTTTCACACACTTTTCCACAAGTTTTCCACAGATTTTCCACAAGGAGGCACACATGGATCTGCAAAAAGATTTCCACTCTGTTACAATAGAGGAAGCGCTTTCGTCGACCGAGAGCCATCGCGAGGGTCTGGACGCGCGGGAGGCTCAGACCCGCCGCACGCTGTACGGAGCGAACCTGCTCGACGAGGGCAGGAAGCGTCCGCTTATAATGAAGATAGTCGACCAGATAAAGAACCCGATGATACTGGTGCTCATCGCGGCGGCGATAATCAGCGGCGCGTTCGGCGAGTGGGTGGATATGCTGATAATCTTCGCGGTGGTGGCGCTGAACACGGTCATGGGCATAGTGCAGGAGGGCAAGGCGGACGCGGCGATAGAGGCGCTGAAGTCGATGTCCGCGCCGCACGCAAAGGTGCTTCGCAACGGCGAGGTGTCGATAGAGCCTGTGGAAAACCTCGTGCCCGGCGACATCGTGGAGATAGAGGCGGGGGACAGCATTCCCGCCGACCTGCGGCTCATCGAGAGCGCGTCGCTCAAGGTGGAGGAGGCTGCGCTGACCGGCGAGAGCCTTCCTGCGGAGAAGGACGCGTCGGCACTGCTTTCAAACGACGCTCCGCTCGGCGACCGCGTGAACATGGCGTACAGCGGCACGTCGGCGGTGTACGGACGCGGCAAGGGCGTGGTGGTGTCCACCGGCATGAACACCCAGGTCGGGCGGATAGCCGGCTCGCTGCTCACGGCTGCCGACAAGGAGACCCCGATACAGAAGAAGCTCGCCGAGCTGTCGAAGATACTGACGATACTCGTGCTCGGCGTGTGCGTGGTGATAATGGGCGCGACCGTCCTGCGCGACTGGCAGTCGGGCACGCTCAGCCTGCCCCGTGTGGTCGACGCGTTCCTGCTGGCGGTGTCGCTCGCGGTGGCGGCTATCCCCGAGGGACTGCCCGCCGTGATGACGATAGTCATGGCGATGGGCGTTCAGCGGATGGCTGACCGCGGCGCGATAATCCGCAAACTGCCCGCCGTCGAGACGCTCGGCTGCACCGACATAATCTGCTCGGACAAGACGGGCACGCTCACCCAGAACCGCATGACGGTGGTAGAGCTTGCCACCGCCGAGGGGCTGTTCGACGACCTGACCGCAGGCAGCGCGTCGGAGGACAGCGTCGCCAAGTGGGTGGTGGAGGCGATGGCTTTCTGCAACGACACCCACCGCTCGGAGGACACGCTGGTCGGCGACCCGACCGAGACCGCGCTTGTCGCCTACGCCGACAAGGTGGGCTATCCGCTCGAGCATCGGCTGTCCGCGTCGCCGCGCGTCGGCGAGTTCCCGTTCGACTCGGAGCGAAAGCTGATGAGCACATTCCACTCGACCGGCGGCAAGTTCATACAGTACACAAAGGGCGCGCCGGATATGCTGCTCGACCGCTGCGACAGCGTGATGACCGCCGCCGGCATCGTCCCGATAGACGACGAGACCCGCGCGTCACTTCGCGGCATCAACGACCGCATGGCGTCGCAGGCGCTGCGGGTGCTGGCGTGCGCGATGGCTGTCCGCGACGAGCTGCCCTCCGACATGGCGCAGGGCGAGAGCGGACTCACCTTCCTCGGCATGGTGGGCATGATAGACCCCGCGCGCCCGGAGGTGAAGGACGCGGTCGCGGTCTGCCGCGCGGCGGGCATCCGTCCTATAATGATAACCGGCGACCATCGCACCACCGCCGTGGCGATAGCGCGCGACCTCGGCATCCTCGACGACGAGCACCTCGCGATAACCGGCGCCGAGCTGGACGCGATGAGCGACGAGGAGTTCGCCGAGAGCGTCGACCGCTACTCGGTCTACGCGCGCGTCAGCCCCGAAAACAAGGTGCGCATCGTCGAGGCGTGGAAGGCGCGCGGCAAGGTGGCGGCTATGACCGGCGACGGCGTGAACGACGCGCCCGCCCTGCGCCGCGCGGACATCGGCGTCGGCATGGGCATCACCGGCGCGGACGTGACCAAAAACGTCGCGGATATGCTGCTCACCGACGACAACTTCGCCACGATAGTCGTCGCGGTGGAGGAAGGCAGAAAAATATACTCGAACATGCGCAAGTGCGTGCAGTTCCTGCTCGGCTCCAACCTGAGCGAGGTGCTGAGCGTGCTCGTCGCGACGCTCTGCGGGTTCCCGCTGCTGCACACCGTGCAGATACTCTGGATAAACCTGATAAGCGACACGCTGCCCGCGCTGGCGCTCGGCGTGGAGAAGGCGGAGCCCGACTCGATGAAAGTCCCGCCGCGCAGCAGTGACGAGGGCGTGTTCTCCGGCGGAGTGGGCTTCAGCGTCGCATACCAGGGCATCTACCTCGCGGCGATGACGCTCATAGCGTACTTTATCGGCAAGGCGGTCTCGCCGGATGTCGCTAACTCTATGGCGTTCTGCACGCTCACCTTCTCGCAGATGCTCCACGCGCTGAACGTGCGCAGCCTGTCCGGAAGCCTGTTGGGGCTGGGGCTGTTCACAAACAAGCTGATGCTGCTCGCGGTGTTCGGCTCGATAGTGCTCACCGTCGGCATAACGATGATACCCGGGCTGAACGTGATATTCCACCTGAAAGCGCTCGCGCTGTGGGAGTGGGCGATAGTCGCGGGACTGTCGGTGTCGGTGATACCGTTCGTCGAGCTGCTGAAGATAGTCAAGCGCAGGCTTGGTATAGGTAAGCGGGCTTAAGACCGTGGGCTGCGCCCACACCCAAGGTCGCGAGACTGCGCGTCTCGCGCTCTCGTAAGACCTTGGGGCTGCTCGCCCCAAACCCTCGGCAACATTTTTTCTCTCCCGGAGAGAAAAAAGGCTGCCCAAAAAAGAGACGCCAAAGGCGTTCCCCCTTTGGAATCCCCCCTTTGCGAAAGGTCTCTACCCCATACAGCGCTCAGCCGCTTAACTATGGGTTGTCGAAAGATTGCGGCTTGCCCGCAAGGTTCGTCGCGCTGCGAGTTGCACGACTGCGTCTACTCCTGTCACCGCTGTCGCTCCCTCGATGTCGTCGAAGGCTTGCAAATGTTCCACGTGGAACATTTTGCGGTGAACCGATAGAAGCACAAACCCGAGCGATAGACCAGGTAAGCGGCTGAGCGTGTTGGAGGCAGAGACCTTTTGACTCCGCTCTGCGGTGGCGTATATGTTGGATGCGGTACGGACGACGCACAAATTTGCGGTTCGCAGGGTCAGTTGGACGACGTAGAACAAAAATGCCCTTGGGGGTTCTTAGGGGACAGTGCATAAAGAAAAGGACTATCAGAAATCTGATAGTCCTTTTCGCACTGTCCCTTAAGCGTTCTTTTGGTTACTTTTCTCGCGCGAGAAAAGTAACCGCAGCGCGAGGTGCGTAACCTCGCGACCTTGGGTGTGGGCGTAGCCCACGACCTTCGCGGGTGTGGGACGCGCAGTCCCACGACCTGCTTATTACTCTCCCATCAGTCCCACGAGCACTTCCGCAGCCTGAGCGCGGGTGACGGTGCCCTCGGGATTCTCAAACGCCGGCGCGTTGCCGCCACGCTCGAGGATGATGTTCACCTGAGCCTGGGTCAGCTCCTCATACGGCTCGAAGGTGGTGTCGGTCGCGCCGATTATCAGCTTCTGTCCGACCGCCCACGCAACAGCGCCCTTGTACCAATCCTCGGTCAAATCGGTGAACTTGGTCTCGGTGTCGGTGGTGTCAGCGCCCGCGACGCGAGCGAGGAAGGTGACGAACTCGGCACGGGTCAGAGTCGAATCCGGCTCAAAGGTGTTCGAGCTGGTGCCCTTGGTGATGTTGTTCAGCCACAGCGTGCGAACGGTGTCGTACAGCTCGCTCGACGGGGCGACATCCTTGAACGGCGACGGCTTCTCGTTCTTCTGGGCCGCTATCCAAGTCTTGAAGGTCGCCTGTCCGGCATCCTCCGGACGGCTGTTCTGTCCGTTAAGCTGAACCGACAGCTCCTCATCGCCCTCGGTGTACGAGAAGGTCAGGACGCCGTCCTTGACAACGACCTTGTTGCTGAGGTTGGCGTAGGTATACTCGCCGTCCTTCGAGGTGTCGATGAAGTTCTTTCCGTCATAGTCGTCGCCCTTGCCGTCAAAGTCAGCGTGAGCATAGACCCAGACGAAGTGGTCGATGTAGACGCCGACCGAGGACAGAGCCTCGCAGCCCGGATACTCGCTGTGCTCGAACAGCGCGATGTACAGGTTCTCATTGCCGGCAGCCTTGAGCTGGTTGTACGCCTCGATAAGCTCGTAGACCGAGCTTGCGCCGTCGCCGGTCGAGATCATCGTGTATATCGGCAGACCGGCAAGGCTCTCAGCCTCTTCGTCGGTCAGCACGACACGCGCGCACATCGGGAACGCGGCAGCGAAGTAGTACGGATAGTTGCGGATCATCGTCCAGGTCGAGCCGCCGCCGTAGGAGCAGCCGCCGATGTAGATGCGCGAGGTGTCGATGTCGCCCTTAGCCGCAACAAACTGCTCGATGACGCTGAGGGTAGCAGCCGGGGCGCCCTCGCCGGCAGCCGCGTGGTTCTGCGGAGCGAGCACATACGCGCCGCCGAAGATGTCCTGCGACTCCTTCTCAGCCCAGTTCGGAACGTCGTTGGCGGTTATCTGGATGCGGTTGTCGCTGCCTATCTCTCCGCCGCCGTGCAGCCAGACCACCAGCGGATAGCCGTTCTCCGGCTTGGCATAGGTCTCCTTGTCCGGAGTAAACGCGCGCGCGCTCATCGTCTTCATCTCAGTGCCGCGCCAGTTGTAGGTCGGGGTGGTGTAGGTTATCGACTCCCACGCGTCGGTGTCCGAGGTGGTGCCGCCGAACGGAACAGTCTTGCCCGCGACGGTGACTTCAAGCTCGTTTGCCGGGCTGGTCTCGGGCTGGACAAATGCCATGCCCACGTCGAACTTAACGGTGATGCTGGTGCGATCCTCGCCGACCTCGTAGCCGATTATCTCGCGCTCGATGTCCTTAAGCTCGCTCGTGCCCGCAGCCATGTCGGTAACGGTCACGTTCTTCGCGGTCACGGTTATCGGATTGTCCTTCAGCCAGTCCTCGGTCTTGATGGTCGCGCGGATGCGGTCGAGTCCGTGGATGGTGACCGAAGTCACGACCTCGCCGAACGCCACGACCTCACGGCCGACGGTGTAGTATGTGCCCGCCTGCGGATTGACCTGTCCCGCGAGCCACGC
This sequence comes from uncultured Clostridia bacterium, assembly GCA_946566645.1. Classification (GTDB taxonomy): domain Bacteria; phylum Bacillota; class Clostridia; order Oscillospirales; family JAAYOS01; genus CANRIN01. The sequence continues at coordinate 16,226 of CAMNWZ010000013.1, read as the reverse complement.
CTTGAAGCTGTCATAGCCCAGCTCGCTCGGCTTGGTGCTGGCATAGGTAGTGGTAGTCGCTTCCTCGCCCTCGCCGACGGTGTAATCGTAGGTCTCCATCCAATACTTGTCGCCGGCCTTCTCGCCGTCGAAGTCGTTGTGCGCATAGATCCAGCTGAAGTGACCCATGCCGACGGCGTCCTCGGCGAGCATGTCATACCAGACGTGCTCGTACAGCGCCATGTAGACGTTGTCCTTGCCCGCCTTGGTCAGCGCGTCATAAGCGTTAAGCGTTCCGGTTATCGGCACGGTGGTGTCGTCAACCGAGTGGATGAGGTATATCGGCATAGCCTTCAGCGCAACGAGATCCTCGCCGCTGAGGGTGGTCATGCCGCAGATCGGGAACGCAGCCGCGAAGTAGTCGGGGTACGCCTTGATGGTCTTCCAGGTGCCCATGCCGCCCATCGAGCAGCCACCGATAACTATGCGGCTGCGGTCGATGTTCTCCTCGCCGACGCTCTTAATGAACGCCTCGATGGTGTCCATGACGGTCGGAGCATACCATCCCCAGTCTCCCGGGGTCTTGTTCTTCGCCTGATCCATCTGCGGAGCGATGACATACGCGCCGCCGAACAGATCCTGGGTCTCCGCCTCGCCCCACGCGGTGACGCGGTTTGCGGTTATCTGGATGTTGTTGTCGGTGCCGCTCTCGCCCGCGCCGTGCAGCCAGACGATAAGCGGATAGCCATTCTCCGGCTTTGCATACTTCTCGCCGTCGGGGGTGAAGAAGCGATAGTTGTACTCGGTCTCGGTCAGGTCGACAGCGCCCCACTTGTCGGCAATCGGATCGGTGGTCTTGCCGTAAGTAAGCTCGGTGCCGTTTATCGTGACCTTGTACACGCCGTCGAACAGCACGAAGTCGCTCTTGTAGACCAGGTTCTCCTTGAGAGCGACAAGGCCGTCCTCGTTGTCCGACTGGATGGGCATCGTGAGCGTGACCGTCTTGCCGTCCTCGCTGACGGTCGCCGCCGCCACCTTGCGGACAAAGACCTCATCGCTTTCTATCTGGATGAAGCCATAGAAGTCGCGCACATAATTGGTTACCGAGACCTCAAACATCTCGGCGACCTTCTTCGGGTCCTTCTCTGTCAGTTCCTTGTCCAGATGCACGATGACCTTGCTGACGAACTGACCGTCGTCGGTGCAGACAGTCTCAAGGTCAAATGTTCCGGTCTGCTCATCGGCGGCAAACGCGCCTCCGACCAGGCCGAGCCCCAGTGCCAAGCAGAGCGCGAGCGCCAGGGTCTTTTTGAGCATTTTCTTCATTGTGCCTTCTCCTCCTATCTTTTCATTCGGCAAAAATTGCCGTGCATAAATATGGGCAACCTTATTTTAGCATAACTTCATCCAAATTTCAATCGCAAATCCAAATTCTTTTTGTAAATTTCACCCATAAATTGACAGCCGCAGGTCGAATAGCCCGCGGTTGTTCGCAACTTTTGATATTATTCTTCATAAAGATAATGTTTAACATGATTTTGTACAACATCCGCTATCTGTGGCGGATAGAGCGGAATTTCGCGCAGTCTGTCGATGTCCACCCACTCGAACCGCAGCTTCGGTTTGCCATCACGACCAAGCTCCAGTCCGAGCGTCACATCGTCCGTAAGCGCGTCGTCGGGTATCGTTGCGGCAAATTGCAGAAACACCTGATGTATCGTCCGCTCACCGACCGGGAAGAACAGCTCGCCCGCCGCCAGAAACTCGCCTACCGCCGCCTTGACGCCGACTTCCTCTGTCAGCTCGCGCTCTATCGCCTGCGCGGCGGTCTCGCCGAACATCACCTGACCGCCGGGGACGGCGTACTCGTCGACTCCGGTCGGCGACTGGAGCAGCAGCCTGCCGTCGCGAACGATGATCGCCGCCGCGCGGTAGCTGAATCCCCATCGCCCGTCGGTGTTGTAGGAGATGTCCTTGCGGTCGTACACAATACGTTCGTCTTTCATCTTCATACCTCCTTAAATCAAGAGAGAAAAAGAGGGGCTGTCCTGCGACAGTCCCTCTTTGATTTTGGTGTCACGCCTCGGTTGGACGCGCTATCGCCGAAATAACATGTCCGCCAGCCAAATCGCTTTGTGTGCAGCGGGGCTGCACAGTCGCGATTGTGGTGTCGGGTGTTATTTCGCCGGCGCGTCTACCTCGGCGCTTCGTTATAATTAGTCCTTGACGTTCTCGGTGAGGTACTTGACGTCCTCAGCCAGGCAGTACAGACGGCTGTGACCGTTGTAGCTCGCCTCGCGCTCGACGACGAACAGGTCGATGCCGGTCTTGTTGCACAGCTGCTTGACCTCGTTCCAGTCGAGCAGTCCCTGACCGGTCGGGCAGTTCCAGCTCTCACGCTCGAGACGCTTCTTCTGCATCTCGTCTATGCGCTTCTTGTCCTCCTCGGTCAGCTCGCCGGCGGGCTTGGCGGACGGACGCGCGGCGAACATAGCGGGGTTGAACGGCGGCTCGGCGCCGATGACCTTGTTGTTCTCCTTGATGTGGATCGCCTTGAAGCGTCCCGCATACTCGGTCAGATAGTGCATGACGTTCTCCTTGCCGGCAGCGGCGGCAGCCCATCCGCAGTCCAGCTCGAAGATGACGTTCTCGTTGGTGTTGTCGAGCAGGGTCTTGAGGAAGGTCTCGCCCTCGCTGACGTTGAACTCCTGGGTGTGGTTGTGATAACCGACTTTCATGCCCAGCTTGGCAGCCTTGTCGCCCAGCTCGTTGAGCTGCTTGGCAAACTCGAGAGCCGCCGCATGGTCGGCGATCGGATGCATCGCGATTATCGCGTACTCGATGCCGATGTCGTGCATATACTGCAGGTCGCGCTCGACCGCCGCGTACTGCATATGAGCGCTGCGGGTCTTGAGACCGTACTTGGCGAGCGCCGCCTTCATGTCCTCAACCGACAGTCCGCCGAAGTTCGAGCCCGCGAACTCAACGCCGGCGTAGCCCATCTCGCTGACGAGCTTGAAATTCTCGACCATGTCCTGCGAAGTGCACGGACCCAGCGAGTAGAGCTGAAGATATACGTTTTTCATGGTGACAACTCCTCTTCCTTATTAAATTTAGTGCGGGAACCCCCGCCTATCTGCCCCTATTATAATCCACCTTGGAAAAAATTGCAAGATGTTCGACAGAAAACGATTTCGAGATTTTTCGGAAATACGCTTTTGTGCAAAATATTTGTGAAATCGTTATACTCCACCAAAATAGGGCTTGACTTGGAGTGCGCTTTAAGGTGTAATATAGCTGTGCAGAAAATATCCGCAGGAAGCGGAAAAAGGAGGATCACCATGGTCTTTAAGGATTTTAAGGACGGAATCAAGCTCAGCCGGCTCGGCATGGGCAACATGCGCCTGCCCAAGAAGCCGGGCGGAGGCGACGGCGACATCGACTACGAGAAGGGTCAGGAGATAATCGACTACGCGATGGCGCACGGCATCAACTACTACGACACCGCCTATGTCTATCACAGCGGCAAGAGCGAGGAGTTTGTCGGCGCTGCGCTGCGCAAGTACCCGCGTGACAGCTACTACATAGCCACCAAGTACAACATAAACGCGAACCCCGACTACGAGGACACCTTCAACACGCAGCTCGAGCGCCTCGGCGTCGACCGCATCGACTTCTACCTGCTGCACGCCATCGGCGACAACACTGTCGACAAGTATCTGACAAACGGCTGCATCGAGTTCTTCATGCAGAAGAAGGCGGAGGGCAAGATAAAGTACCTCGGCTTCAGCGAGCACTGCTCGCCCGAGACGCTGGAGAAGGTCGCGAGCCATCACAAGTGGGACTTCGCCCAGATCCAGCTCAACTACTTCGACTGGAACTATTCGTCCACTAAGCGGGAGTATGAGATACTCGAGCGTCACGGCATACCGATAGTCGTCATGGAGTCGGTGCGCGGCGGACGCCTGTCCTCGCTCACTCCCGACGCGGAGGCTCTGCTGAAAAACGCTCATCCCGACTGGTCTATCTCGTCCTGGGCGTTCCGCTGGCTCAAGCGTCTTGGGCAGGTGCAGCTCTGCCTGTCCGGCATGACCACCATCGACCAGATGATTGACAACGTGAACACCTACTCGGACGACTACGCCCTCACCGACGAGGAGGAGAAGCTGCTGTTCAAGGCGTGCGACATGTTCCACGAGCAGGTGAAGGTGCCCTGCACCGCCTGCCGCTACTGCACCGACGGCTGTCCCGCGGGGATAAACATTCCCGAGGTGCTCAAGGTCTACAACGCCTACAAACTGGACGGCCCGTGGGCGCTGATGGGCATGAGGAACATCGACAGCGAGGGCAAGCCGACCGACTGCATCCAGTGCGGCGCCTGCACCGTCGAGTGCCCGCAGTCTATCTCGGTTCCCGAGATAATGCAGGAGCTTGCCGAGAAGATGCGCGAGATGGAGAACCGCTGAGCAAACAACGCAAAAACGACCCGAGAGCGCCGCTCCCGGGTCGTTTTTTATACTATCGTCACAGCAGCCGCACTCCCGCCTTCGCGCACGCCGCCGCCGTCTCGTCGTCCCACAGGCTGACCTGCACCTCGCCGATGTGGCAGCAGCCTATCATCAGCATGCACAGCCGGCTCTGCCCGATGCCGCCGCCCATCGTCAGCGGAAGCTCGCCCGCCAGCAGCTTCTTGTGGAAGGGCAGCTCGCGGCGGTCGTCGCATCCCGCGGCGGTGAGCTGTCGGTCGAGGCTCTCCTCGTCCACGCGTATGCCCATCGACGAAATTTCAAACGCCCTGCCCAGCAGCTCGTTCCACATTAAAATATCGCCGTTCAGCGACCAGTCGTCGTAGTCGGGCGCGCGTCCGTCATGCGGCTTTCCGCTGCGGAGCCTGCCGCCTATCTGCATAAGGAACACCGTGTGGTGCTCGCGGCAGAACTCGGTCTCGCGCTCGGACGGTGTCAGCTCGGGATACATATCCTCCAGCTCCTGCGTCGTGACGAACGTCACCTCGCGTTCGAGCTTCACCGAGAGCTGCGGGAAGGCACGCCTCAGCGCGTCGCAGGTGTCGCAGACCGCCGACACTATCGAGCGCACGGTGTAGCGGAGAAAATCCTCGTTTCGCTCCTCGCGGGTGATGACCTTCTCCCAGTCCCACTGATCGACGTATATCGAGTGGATGTTGTCCAGGCGCTCGTCGCGGCGGATGGCGTTCATGTCGGTGTACAGCCCGTTTCCGGGGTAGAAGCTGTACCGCGCGAGCGCGAGCCGCTTCCACTTCGCGAGCGAGTGCACCACCTCGCCGTGCGCGCCGTCAATCGCGGGGATGTCGAACCCGACCGGGCGCTCCACGCCGTTCAGATTGTCGTTAAGGCCGGAGCCGCTGTCGACGAACAGCGGTGCGGACACGCGCCGCAGACCGAGCGCGAGCTTGAGGTTGTCCTGGAAATTGCTCTTGACGAACTCAATCGCGCGCTGCATGTCGTACCCCGTCAGCGGAGTGCGGTAGCCCTCCGGTATGTAGCAATAGCTCATTATATCAGCCTCCTAAAAGACGGGTCTTCGCCAAAACGCAAACCAGCGCAGCGTTTGCGTTTTGGAAAAGGAGCCGCGACAGAATGCGTGAACGGCGATTTCTTATGGAAATCGCCGCGAACGATATGACGTCCGCGGCGACGCTGGAGCAGGCGAAGGGAGTCGAACCCTCCTCTAAAGCTTGGGAAGCTCTCGTTCTACCGATGAACTACGCCTGCAGGTCGACCGGTCGAGGCATCCGACCTTGTACTCACCGCAGCATCCTACTGCCTCTCCCAAACGGCTGCGCTTCGCTTGCCGTTGTTGTGGCTCGGTCTGTACTGTGGTGGGGAGATTGTACATTAGACTGATGTAAGCCCATCCCAACACAAGTCTGATGTGGGTCAAACCGTGCACTCGCCGTTGTTGCGGCTCGGCTTGTGCTGTGTGGGGAGGTTGTGCATTAGTCTGATGTTGAACAAAGACACACATCAAACAGATTGCGGTGTACTTTATTATACGATACCTGCGCGTCGATTTCAAGGGGAAACGCGAATTTTTCGTGCAAGTCGTATATTGTGCTTTCCCGCCGAATGCGGTATGATAGTCGTGACAAAATACAAAATACGAAAGGCGGCGCAGTATGCTCATCTCTCCGTCTATCCTCGCGGCTGACTACGCGAATCTCGAACGCGACGTGCGCGCTGCGGCTCATGCGGGCGCGGATCTCCTCCACGTCGATGTCATGGACGGCCACTTCGTGCCGAACATCTCGATAGGCGCGCCGGTGGTCGCGTCGCTCCGCAAGCTGGACGCGCTCCCGCTCGATGTCCACCTCATGATAGAAAATCCGTCGAAGTATGTCGACATGTTCTGCGACGCGGGCGCGGCATACCTCACGATACACCTCGAAGCGCCGGACGATAAGCCGACAGCCGACACCCTCCGCTCGATACGCGCGCGCGGAGTGAAGGCTGGGCTTTCGATAAAGCCGAAGACCCCGGTCGCCGCCGTCCGCGAGCTGCTCCCGCTCTGCGATATGCTTTTGGTGATGACCGTCGAGCCGGGCTTCGGCGGACAGAAGTTCATCGACGGCTCGACAGGGCGGATAGCCGAGGCGAAGTCGCTTGCGCGCGCTCTCTCGCCCGACTGCCTCATCGAGATCGACGGCGGCGTGGACGAGACGAACGTCGCGGTCTGCCGTGACGCGGGCGCGGACATCGCGGTGATGGGCAGCGCGCTGTTCCGCGGCGACGTGGGCGAAAGAATGAAGCTCATGCGTTCGGTGCTCAACAAGTAGACAAACGCTCGCGTTTTGTGGAAAATCGGTCAGCCCTCGACCGTTACGGTTGACAATCCGCGCAAATTTGCATAAAATAGGCTCAGGTAATTCAAAAAGGAGGACATAATTATGGAAAAGCCGATCCTTGTAGTTATGGCTGCGGGCATGGCAAGCCGCTACGGCGGAGCAAAGCAGGTCGACCCGGTCGACGAAAACGGCTGCGTCATCCTCGACTACTCGGTGTTCGACGCCATGCGCGCCGGATTCGACGAGGTCGTGTTCATCATCCGCGAGAGCCTGAAGCGCGACTTTGAGGAGGACATCTGCCCGCGTATGCAGAGCAAGATGAAGACCCACCTCGCGTTCCAGCGCCTTACCGACATCCCGCAGGGCTTCAGCGTGCCCGAAGGCCGCGAGAAGCCGTGGGGCACAACTCACGCGGTTCTGTCCGCGAAGGAGTTCCTGAACCGCCCGTTCGCGGTGATAAACGCCGACGACTTCTACGGTCTCGGCGCGTACAAGACGATATACAACTTCCTCACCACCAACTCCGACCCGAATAACCACGCCATGGCGGGCTATCTCGTTGAGAACACGCTCAGCGACAACGGCACGGTCACGCGCGGCGTCTGCACCGCAAAGGACGGCAAGCTCACTAACTGCACCGAGACCTACGGTCTCTATCCGACAGGCGGCGGCGCGAAGGACAAAAACGGCGACTTCTTCCCGAACGGCACCTTCATCTCGATGAACTTCTGGGGCTTCAAGCCGTCGATAGTCCCCGCCCTCGAGCGCGACCTGGTGAATTTCATGAAGACCGAAGTCCCCGAAAACCCGCTCAAGAGCGAGTGCCTGCTTCCGAACACGCCGTCGGGGCTCATCGCGAGCGGCGAGGCGTCGTTCGACGTGCTGCCCGTCCACGAGGTCTGGTCGGGCGTGACCTACAAGGAGGACATGCCCGGCGTCAAGGCGCGCATCGCCTCCCTCCGCGCCGACGGCAGCTATCCGATGTCCCTCTGGGGCTGAGAATGAGAACCAAGGTCGCGGCGCTCGTCCTCGTTTTGACGCTCACCGCCGCCCTCTGTTTTCCGACGCTCGCCGCCGACGGCGAAGACGATGAGTTCTACATCAAGGGTGAAACGCTGCTGAAATACAACGGCGCGGGCGGCGACGTGGTCATACCCGACAGTGTCACCATGATATACGCGGGCGCTTTCCACGACTGCGACGGGTTGGAGAGCATCGTCATCCCCGACGGCGTTATCTCTGTTTCGAGCAACGCGTTCGACGGCTGTGTAAATCTGACCGAGGTAAGCATCCCGAGCAGCGTCGTCGTAATAGGCGTGGAGGCTTTCCTCGGATGCGGCAAGCTCGAGCGCATAACCATACCCGACGGTGTCGTCGAGATAGCGGACGGCGCATTCGCTGATTGCGTCGCGCTTGCCTCGGTCGACATTCCGCCAAGCGTGAAGTCGATAAGACAGCGCGTCTTCTCCGGATGCACAAATCTCGTCCATGTGACCATACCCGACGGTGTGACCTCTATCGATTCTTGCGCATTTGAAGGCTGCAAATCACTTGAGAGCATAGTTATCCCGGGGAGTGTCACAACCATCGGCGGCGAGGCATTTCAAGGCTGCACCGAACTTACCTCGCTGACCATATCCGAAGGTGTGAGCTATATCGGTCCCTTCGCATTCGCTGCCTGCACCGGTCTTACCGAAGTCTCCGTGCCCGACAGCGTGACCGATCTGGGCGGAAGCGCGTTTGCAAAATGTACTCAACTGGAAACCGTCTGGGTCTCAAAGCAGTTTGCGGACGATTTTGAAATGACTTATCAGTATGTATTTCCCGACGGATGCGAGCTTGCCATTCGCGGCAGCACCGCCACCTCCGCTCACGCGGTCGCAGCCCCCGCCGCCACGATAGCACTCGCGGTCGTGGGAGCGATAGCAGTCGCGGCGGCGGTCATCATAGCGGTGCGGAAATACCGCACAGAGCATCCGAAGCCGCGCCGACGCGGTTCTGTGACCGTCACCCGGCGCACGATAGACAAGCGATAAAAAAGAAGAGCCATGCGGCTCTTCTTTTTTGCTCACTCCTCCATCTCGTGCTCTTCTTCCTCTTTTATCTCGCCCACTATCGGCACCGGATCGATGCCCTGGCGGCGGTAGTAGTCGCTCAGCGCCGCGCGTATCGCCTGCTCGGCAAGCACCGAGCAGTGCACCTTCACCGGCGGCAGTCCGTCGAGCGCCTCCATCACCGCGGCGTTGGTCAGCTTCAGCGCCTCCTCAACCGTCACGCCCTTGATAAGCTCGGTCGCCATCGACGAGGTCGCGATCGCCGCGCCGCAGCCGAATGTCTTGAACTTCACGTCCACTATCACGTCGTTCTCGATCTTCAAAAACATCTGCATGATGTCGCCGCACTTGGCGTTGCCCACCATGCCCACTCCGTTCGCGTCGGGTATCTCGCCCACGTTGCGCGGGTTGGTGAAGTGATCCATCACCTTGTCCGAATAAAGCATTGCGTTATCCTCCTATACTGTTAGTAATTTTACCTATTACTTCAACGGTTTGTTGTTCACGCTATCCCACACGGGGCTCATGCTTCTCAATCTCTCGACCACCTGCTTCGTGCTCGCGATGATATAGTCGATGTCCTCCTCGGTGGTCTCCTCGCCAAAGCTCAGGCGAAGGCTTCCGTGCGCCACGGCGTGCTCAAGCCCGATGCCGAGCAGGACGTGCGACGGGTCGAGCGAACCGCTGGTGCACGCCGAACCGCTCGAAGCCTGTATCCCGCAGTTGTCCAGTCCGAGGATGATGCCCTCGCCCTCGATGCCGTTTATCACCACCGACGCGTTGGTCGGCAGGCGACGCGTCGGATGTCCGGTCTGCTGGGTGTAGGGTATCTCGAGCAGTCCCTTTATCAGCCGATCGCGCAGAGCCTCCAGCTTCGGCAGCCGCGACCAGTCGGCGGTCTGCTCCTCAAGCGCGGTCGCCATGCCGACGATAGCCGCGACGTTCTCGGTGCCGCTGCGGCGACGTCTCTCCTGACCTCCGCCGTCTATCAGGTTCGCTATGCGCACGCCCGAGCGGATGTACATCGCGCCGACGCCCTGCGGTCCGTGGAACTTGTGCGAGGACAGCGACAGCATATCCACGCCGAGCTCCTGCACGTTCACCGGGATGTGTCCCACCGCCTGCACCGCGTCGGTGTGGAACAGCGCACCGTGTGCCTTGGCGACGGCGCACAGCTCCTTTATCGGCTGAATCGTGCCTATCTCGTTGTTCGCGAGCATTATCGAAACGAGGAAGGTGTCCGGGCGCATCGCCTTCTCAAGCGACTCGACGCTCACCAGTCCGCAGCTGTCCACCGGCAGCTCGGTCACCTCAAAGCCGAAGCGCTCGAGCGAGTGCGCGGTCTCGCTTATCGCGTGGTGCTCGATGCCCGATATGACGATGTGCTTCTTTGTCGTCTGAAGCGCAGCCGCGCCCTTTATCGCCCAGTCGTCGCTCTCGGTGCCGCCGCTGGTGAAGTATATCTCGTTCGGCTTTGCCGCGCCCAGCGCCTTTGCCACCGTCTCGCGCGCCGCCTCGATGCCCCGGCGGGCAGTGCGTGCGCGTCCGTATATGCTCGACGGATTGCCGAAGTTTTCGGTGTACCACGGCAGCATTGCCGCGAGCGCCTTCTCGGATATCTTGGTCGTCGCGGCGTTGTCCGCGTAAATTATCCGCTTGTCCATGTCTTTTTCGCTCCTCCTGTGGATGTTCCGTTCCATCTACCATTTTACCATATCTGTCAAGGCTGACCGCATGGGATTTTCTCCCCTGCGCAAAATAAGTTTACCACAGCTAACACCGCCGCGCAACCCCCTTTCCCGCGAATTAACAAAAATTTAACGATTGCCATCTTCTAGCCTCGCGCGAATATCCCGCCCACAAAATGTTGCGATTGAATAGGCTGTCTATATGTGGTATAATATCATTACCTATACTGGCTTGTTGTCCTCAAAACTATGCGGCAGGAGGTGTTGCCGATGCCGAACAGTCGCCGCAGCCGTCTGCAAAAGTTTATAGAGCCGGGAATGCGGAGCTACTTCGTGTTCTTCTTCATCTACTGCGCCGCCGCCATCATCTGCGCGGTGCTGTGGGGAAGCAAGGAGCTTATGATACTCGTCGCCGCGATAGGCGCTTTGATCGGAGTGCTCGAGTTCATCGGCTATATCCGCTACGCGCGCAAGCGCCGCAGCGAGATAACCAAGTACATCGACCGCATCGCCGGAGGAGCGGACGCCGCCAAAAACTCGGTCATGGACAGCCCGTTCCCGACGGCTATCGTCCAGACAAACACGGGCGAGATAATCTGGACGAACGCGCGCTTCAACATGATAAGCGGCGAGCGCGAGCACAGCTTCGAGTTCCCGCTTTCCGACGTGCTGCCCGACTTCAGCCTTCGCTGGCTGGAGGACGGCGCGCACGAGGCTCCCGCTCCGGTGCTCATCGGCGACCGCTGGTACACCGTCTGCGGCTCGACCGACCGAAGCGGCGACCGCCGCGGTCTGCTCGCCACCCTCTACTTCATCGACTGCACCGAGTTCCGCCGGCTGCGCGAGCTGTTCGCCGCGTCCCGTCCGACGGTCGGCATAATCCAGATAGACAACTACGACGAGGCGATGAAAAACCTGTCGGACACTCAGAAGTCGACTGTGCTCGCGGGGGTGGACGAGAAGGTCAACGAGTGGGTGCGCGGTTCGGACTGCATCGCCCGCAAGTACGACCGCGACAAGTATCTGCTGATATGCGGACGCGCCACGATGGACAAGTTCATCGAGGGCAAGTTCTCGGTGCTCGACGCGGCAAAGCAGATAACCAGCCACGACATACCGGTCACGATAAGCATCGGCGTCGGCGTGGAGGGCGAGAGCTGGCGCGACCTGTTCGACTACGCGCAGCTCGCCATGGAGATGGCGCTCAGCCGCGGCGGCGACCAGGCGGTCGTCAAAAACCGCCTCAACTTCGCCTTCTACGGCGGTCACACGCAGGAGCTGGAGAAGCGCACCAAGGTCAAGAGCCGCGTGATGGCAAACGCGCTTATGCAGCTGATAAACGACTCGTCGCGCGTGTTCATCATGGGTCACAAGAACAGCGACCTGGACAGCGTCGGCTCGGCTGCGGGAGTTGCCGCGGTCTGCCGCGCGATGGGACGCCACGCAAACATCGTCATCGACAAAAACATCACCGCCGCGAGCCTGCTCATCGACAAGCTGGAGGCTCAGCCCGAGTACGAGGGGATGTTCATGACCCCGTCCGACGCGATGATAGCGCTCGACCCGAGGGCGCTGCTCGTCGTGGTGGACACCAACCGTCCGGAGGTAGTGGAAGCGTCCGAGCTGCTCGAGAGCGCCACGCGGGTCGCGGTCATCGACCACCATCGCCGCGCCGCGAGCTACATCGAAAACGCCGCTTTGAGCCTGCACGAGCCGTACGCGTCCAGCGCGAGCGAGCTTGTCGTCGAGCTCATCGGCTATGTCGAGCCCAAACCGTCGCTGCTCCGTGCGGAGGCGGACGCGCTGCTCGCCGGCATCGAGCTGGACACCAAGAGCTTCACCATGCGCACCGGCGTGCGCACCTTCGAGGCGGCGGCGAGCCTGCGCCTCGCGGGAGCCGACCCGGTCGAGATAAAGAAGCTGTTCCAGACGCCGCTCGGCGAGTATACCGAGCGCTACCGCATAACTTCCAAGGCGACGCTCTACAAGAAGCACGTCGCGACCGTCCTCTGCGAGGGCGAGGAGAGCAGGGTCACGGCGGCGCAGGCTGCCGACGAGCTGCTAAACGTCGCGGGAGTGCAGGCGAGCTTCGTCGTCTTCCCGTCCGGCGACCAGGTCGTCATATCCGCCCGCTCGCTCGGTCAGATGAACGTGCAGGTGATACTCGAAAAGCTGGGCGGCGGCGGTCACCTCAACATGGCAGGCGCTCAGATAGTCGGTCAGAGTCCCGAAGTCGTAATGAGCCGCCTCTACGCCGCGATAGACGAATACATGAACGAACAGACAGCGTCAAAACCGAAGAAATAGGAGGTACAAAACGATGAAGGTAATACTTATGCAGGACGTGAAGGGTCAGGGCAAAAAGGGTCAGATAGTGGAGGTCAGCGACGGCTACGCGCGCAACTTCCTATTCCCCAAGAAGCTCGCCTCCCCCGCCACCGCCGACGCGCTGAACACCGCAAAGCTCAAGGAGCAGGCGCGCAAGGACCAGGAGGAGCGCGACCGCGTAGCCGCAAGCGAGATGCAGGTCAAACTTCAGAAGCTCACCACCAAGATCCAGGCGAAGGCGGGCGCGGGCGGAAAGTTGTTCGGCTCGATAACCTCCAAAGAGATAGCGGAGGCGCTGGAGAAACAGCACGGCATAGCCATCGACAAGCGCAAGATAGACCTCCCCGAGCCGATAAAGTCTTACGGCACGCACGAGGTGCCGGTCAAGCTCGGCTTCTCGATAGAGGGCAAGATAAAGGTTGAAGTAACAGAGTAATCACCGCAGGAAGTGGGATAAAATGGACGAATTCACAAGCCGCCGAGCGCCGCAGAACCTCGAGGCGGAACAGTCGGTCATCGGCTCGATGATACTCGACAGCCGCTGCGTGCCCGACGTGATAGAGCTGCTTCGCGCCGACGACTTCTTTCTCAAGGAGAACCGCGAGATATTCGAGACGCTGCACCACATGTTCTCGATGTCGCAGCCGATCGACCCGATAACGCTGCTCGACCGGATGGAGGCGCGCGGCGTTCGCAGCGACTCCTCCGAAAACTATATAAAGCAGCTGCTCGAGATAACCCCGTCGGCTGCAAACGTGAAGTATTACGCCGAGATCGTCCGCGACAAGGCGCTGCTTCGCGCGGTGGGCACTGCCGCAAACGAGATAGACGAGCTGGTCTACTCGGGCGACGACGACGCGGAGCACGTCCTCGACGCGGCAGAGCAGAAGGTGTACGACATCCGCCAGGGGCGCACGCTTCAGCAGTTCCGCCCGATAGGCGAGGTGCTCACCGACGTCTATGACAACCTCAACCGGCTGGCGCTGCTCAAGGGCGAGCTGCCCGGTCTCACCACCGGTTTTTCGCAGGTGGACACGATAACCACCGGACTGAACAAGTCCGACCTCATCATCATCGCCGCGCGCCCGGGCATGGGCAAGACCTCGATAGCGCTGAACATGGCGATGGCGGCGGCGAAGAAGTCGAACACCCAGATAGTCTTCTTCTCGCTCGAGATGTCCGCCGCGCAGCTGGTAACGCGAATGCTCTCCATCGAAAGCCTGATAGACTCGAACAAGCTGCTCACCGGCAACCTCTCCACCGACGACTGGAACGAGATAGCCCCCGCCAGCGAGCGTCTCGCCAAGATGGGCATAATGATAGACGACAATCCGGTCATCACCCCCGCCGAGATGAAGGCGAAGTGCCGCCGGCTGAAGAACCTCGGTCTTGTCATAATCGACTATATGCAGCTGATGACCACCGGCGCGAAGCGGAACGACAACCGCGTGCAGGAGGTCAGCGAAATTTCGCGTTCGCTCAAGATAATGGCAAAGGAGCTGAACGTGCCGGTCGTCTGCCTCAGCCAGCTCTCCCGCGCAAACGAAAAGCGCAACGACAAGCGTCCGGTGCTCAGCGACATCCGCGAATCCGGCTCGATCGAGCAGGACGCCGACGTTATAATGATGCTCTACCGCGACGACTACTACGACAAGGACCGCGACGCGGGCGCGTCCTCGGTCGCGAAGTTCGAGATAGCGAAGAACCGCCACGGGCGCACCGGCACGGTTGAGCTCCAGTTCGTGCCGCAGTACACGATGTTCACCCAGATAGAGTCGCACCGCGATGAATACTGATATTCTCGACGCGCGTCTGATACCCGACGGAAAAATACTTGTCGCACTCAGCGGCGGCGCGGACTCGACTGCGCTGCTGCTTTCGCTGTGCGAAAAAATCGGGGCGGAGCGGGTGTGCGCCTTCCACCTCAACCACTGCCTTCGCGGGGAGGAGAGCGACCGCGACGAGCGCTTCTGCCGCGAGCTGTGCGAACGCCTCGGCGTGCCCTTCAAATCATCCCGCCGCGACATTCTCTCCGAAAAACAGCGCGGCGAGACGACCGAGCAGGCGGCGCGGCGGATACGCTACAACGAGCTGTCGCTCGCGGCGCGCGAGTTCGATTGCGCGACGGTCGCCACCGCCCACACCGCAAACGACACCGCCGAGACGGTGCTGCTTAACCTCGCGAGAGGTGCGGGCGGCGCGGGGCTTGGCGGCATCCCGCCGACGCGCGGCTTCGACGGTCTGACGCTCATCCGGCCGATGCTCGCCGCCACCCGCGCCGACGTCGAACGCTACCTCGCCGAGCGCGGACAGAGTTACGTTGAGGACAGCTCAAACGCCTCCGACGACTACTCGCGCAACGTCCTGCGTCATCACGCGATACCCGCGCTCGAGCGCACGAACGACCGCGCGGTGCGGCATATCGCGGCGGCGGCGGCTCTTGCGCGCGAGGACGAGGAATACCTGCGCGGCGAGGCGGTATGGCTGCTTCAGCGCGCGCGGATGGATGGGCTGGACGGCTTTGACGCCGAGCTGCTTGCCGACGCCGCGCCCCCGATACGCCGACGCGCGCTGCGCCTTGCCTTCGGCGAGCTGGACGACCGCACGCTCGAACGCGTCCACGTCGAGGCGCTCGAACATCTCTGCGAGTCCGACGACCCGTCGGCTCGGCTGTCGCTCCCGGGAAAGGTCGTCGCGCGGCGGGTCTACGAACGTCTCATACTCGAGCGCGACGAACAAATCGAGCCGCCGTCTGAGCGCGAGCTTGCGGTGGGCGCGAACATCTTCGGCGGCTATGTCGTGTTCGCCGAGCGGACGGTCGCGCCTAAGGGGCTGCGTTCGGCTGAATTTGCGCTCGAAAACCCGATATATCTGCGTGCCGACCGCCGGTATGTCCTGCGGACGCGGCGGGAGGGCGACTTCATCCGTCCGAAGGGGCGGGGGCTGACCAAGTCGATAAAAAAGCTGTTCGTCGAGCTGAAACTGCCCGCCGCCGAGCGGGATCTCATGCCGCTGGTGCTCGCGGCGGAGGAGGTCGACGGCGACGGCGCGGCGGCGGTTCTCGGCTACGCTCCGAGCGACGGCTGTGCCGCGGCGGCAGGGGAGGACGCGCTTCGCGTCCACGCGCAAAAACTTTGAAAAACCGCTTGACAGCGCGGGTATGATGTGGTATCATAACAAAGCTGATGTCGGAATGTGCTGGTGTAGCTCAACAGGCAGAGCAGCTGATTTGTAATCAGCAGGTTGCTGGTTCGATTCCGGTCACCAGCTCCAAAAGGTCGCGGGCGCTCCGCCCCTGCACCCCGGGTCACTTTTTGGACGCCCAAAAAGTGACGGAAAAAACCGCCAAAGGGG
>CAMNWZ010000012.1 GCA_946566645.1 uncultured Clostridia bacterium | reverse complement strand
CTCCGGCTCCTTCTCGCTCTCCAGCTCATCGAAAAGCTCGCTCACGTCGCCGAGGCTGCTTATCACCGTCTCATAGGCGTCCTCCTCCGACATGCCGTCCGCCAACAGGTCGTGATACTTCTCGATGAGGTTCTGCTTCATCTCGTCGCGAAGCTCGTACGCCTTGTCGGTCTGCGGTCCGCAGTCGAACAGCGTGTCAAGATACTCGTTTATCCTATTTTCCATCTGTATCCTCCCATATTCCCACCAGGCTGTCTATCAGTTCGCGGGCATTCTGCCACTCCTTCTGATTCTGATAGAACATGTTTCGCCCTTTTGTGGTGATCGTGTAGTAGCGCCGACGCGCACCAGTATCCTCGTCGCCCCAGTAGGACGATATGCACCCACTCTGCTCAAGACGCCTGAAAGCCGTGTACAGCGTCGCCTCCTTGAACTCGAACGACCCGCCCGATTTCCGTAGGATGTTCTTGTTTATCTCGTAGGCATAGCTGTCGCCCTTGAGCAGATGCGCGAGGATGATCGTATCGGTGCTGCCGCGCAAGAGATCAGAAGCTATCGACAAACTCTCACCTCCCAAATCTGCAAACCTAAGCTCTCGGCGGCCGATCCGAGCTGCTTTCCGTTTGCGAGTATATAATATCACGTAGTACCTCACCTGTCAAGGTATCTTGGCAAAAAATTTTTTGCCCACAAATTTGGGGCAAAATCGGCTTCCCTGCTCGGTTTCGCCGCCCTCGTCACGGCGCATGGGAAAATTTCGGCAAAAAAAGTGGCGCCCCATCGGGACGCCCAGGAAAAAATAAAAAGGAGGGAAACTATGAAAACGCTATACTGCCTGCTTGATTATAGTGTACAATCCAATTATTAAGAAAGATAGAAATTATTTGTTAAAAAAGTTTTAATTGTTTTCAGATTTGCCCAAATCAAACGCTTACACCCATTATTCTATTCGCATAGTTCCCAAGTTAGAATTATTTACTGTGCACAAAACCGTTTTTCCGACTCGGGTCGCATTTGTTGTGCTTGAACAGAAAACCAGGGTACTGCTGCCGTTTCCGGCGATTTTTGCCAATTGCTCGACCGCGCGGCGAAGTTTTCCGCAAGTCCGACGCTCACTGAGCCTTTTTCTTCGAGAGATCCCTCATGCGCTGCGCGTGGTCGAGCTGACGCTTGCGGATTCGGATGTTCTCCGGCGTGACCTCCAGCAGCTCGTCGTCCGCGAGGAACTCTATCGACTGCTCAAGGCTCATTATGCGCGGCGTGGTGAGGCGAAGCGCGTCGTCCGAACCTGCGGCGCGGGTGTTGGTGAGCTGCTTGCGCTTGCAGACGTTGACCACGATGTCGCCGACCTTCGGGCTTACGCCGACGACCATTCCCGCGTACACCGGCGTTCCGGCGGGGATGAACAGCTGACCGCGCTCCTGCGCCTGGAACAGTCCGTAAGTCACCGCCTCGCCGGTCTCGTATGCTATCAGCGATCCGCTCGCGCGGCGCTCGATGTTTCCCTTGAACGGCTCGTATCCGAAGAACACGGTGGTGAGGATGCCCTCGCCCTTGGTGTCGGTCAAAAATTCGTTGCGGTATCCGAACAGTCCGCGCGACGGAACGTGGAACTCGAGCCGCATACGGCTGCCCATCGGGGTCATCTTCTGAAGCTCGCCCTTGCGGCTGCCGATCTTCTCCATCACCGCGCCGACCGACTCCTCCGGCACGTCGGCGACCAGCTCCTCGATAGGCTCGAGCTGCACGCCGTTTTCCTCCTTGTAGAGCACGCGCGGGGTGGACACCTGGAACTCGTAGCCCTCTCGGCGCATGTTCTCTATCAGTATCGACAGGTGCATCTCGCCTCGACCCGCCACGTTGAAGGCATCGGTGCCCATCTCGCTGACACGCAGCGACACGTCCTTCATCAGCTCGCGCTCGAGGCGGTCGCGCAGGTTGCGGCTGGTGACATACTTGCCCTCACGACCCGCGAACGGGCTGTCGTTGACCGAGAAGGTCATCTCGACCGTCGGCTCGCTTATCTTGACGAAGGAGATCGGTTCGACCGCGTCGGGCGCGCAGACGGTGTCGCCTATCGTTATGCCCTCCACTCCGCTGAACGCGACGATGTCTCCCGCCTCGGCGACGTCGACCGGCACGCGGCGCAGACCGTCAAACTCGTAAAGACTCACCGCCTTAGCCTTTATCATGCGGTCGGGGTCGTGGTGCGAGCAGACCATGATGTCCGCGCCTGCCTTGAGCGAGCCGCGCTCCACCCGTCCGATGCCGATTCGTCCGACATACTCGTTGTAGTCGATGGCGCTGACCAGCATCTGCAGCGGCGCGTCGGTCTCGCCCTCCGGCGCGGGGATATGCTCGAGTATCGCGTCGAACAGCGGCTTCAGCGTGTCGGCATCGGTCACCTCGGCGGCGAGGCTCGCCTTGCCCGCGCGCGCCGAGCAGTAGATGACCGGGCTGTCCAGATAGCTCTCGTCGGCGTTGAGGTCGATGAGAAGCTCCAAAACTTCGCTTGCGACCTCGTCCAGACGCGCGTCCGGTCGGTCGATCTTGTTTATCACGATGATGAGCGGCAGCCCAAGCTCCAGCGCGCGGGACAGCACGAACCGCGTCTGCGGCATCGGACCCTCCGCCGCGTCGACGAGCACGAGCACGCCGTTGACCATCTTGAGCACGCGCTCGACCTCGCCGCCGAAATCGGCGTGTCCCGGCGTGTCCACAATGTTTATCTTCACGCCGCCGTAGTGAACGGCGGTGTTCTTGGACAGTATCGTTATGCCGCGCTCGCGCTCGAGGTCGTTCGAGTCCATCACTCGCTCGGCAACCACCTGGTTTTCGCGGTAGACGCCTCCCTGGCGGAGCATCGCGTCGACGAGCGTGGTCTTGCCGTGGTCGACGTGGGCGATTATCGCAACATTTCGCAGATTTTCGTGTATCAAACAGACTTCTCCCCTCATTGGTATACTTGGTAATTATACCGCCGTTTTACGCATTTATCAAACGGCAAACACCACAAAATTCAGCCCGAATTCGCACTGTTTTTTATCCGCTTGCGTTGCCGACCGCGCGGTAGTATAATGAAAACAGAAAATCACGTTTGGAGGAACTATGCCGAAACTTCTTCACACAGCCGACATCCACCTCGACTCTCCCCTTCAGGCGGGACTGCCCGAATCTGTCGCCGCCGCAGTCCGCGAGGGACTGTTCGAGACGCTCGCGCGGCTTATTGAGACCGCAAACGACGAGCGGGTGGACGCGATGCTGATAGCGGGCGACCTGTTCGACTCGCCCACCCCCTCCCGAAGCGTTGCCGAGCGCGCGTTTGAGCTGCTCGGACGGTCGAACGCGCCGGTTTTCATCTCGCCCGGCAACCACGACTATCTCCTGCCCCGCTCGCCATATCTGATGCTCCCGCTGCCCGAAAACGTCCACGTCTTCCGCTCGGAGCAGATAGAGGCGGTCGACCTCGGCGATTTTGTCGTCTACGGCGCGGGCTTTCGCAGCAGCACCGTCTCCCGTCCTATGCTCGACGGCTTTCACGCCGACACCGATAAGCCGTCGGTCATGGTAATACACGGGGAGACGGCGACCGCCTCCGCGCAGTATCACCCCATATCGACCGAAAGCATTGCGGCAAGCGGGCTTGACTACCTCGCGCTCGGTCACATACACAATCGGAGCGAACCGCAGACCGCGGGAAAAACGGTGTACGCCTACTCCGGCACTCCGGCAAACAAGAGCTTCCGCGGAACGCCCGGACGGGGCGCGTACATAGTCGAGCTGGGCAGACCGTCCACTGTGCGCTTCATCCCGACCGACGCGCGGCGATTCGTCACCATCGAGAGCGACACGCCGAGCATCCCCGACGGCTACGAACGCGACCTGGTGCGGCTTATCGTCACCGGTGAGCACGAGCACCTGGACACCGACGCGCTCGAGCGAGAGCTTGCGCCGAGGGCGTTCTATGTGAAGGTGGTCGACCACACGCGCCTTCCAATGAGAATATGGCAGCGTGCGGATGAGGACACCCTCGCGGGCGCGTTCCTCGGCGCGTTGCAAGCCGAACGCGAGCGCGGCGAGGATGACGAACTGGTCGAGCTTGCGGCGCGGTTCGGGCTTGCGGCGCTCGACCGAGAGGAGGCACCGCTGTGATTATAAGGAAACTGACCGCGACCTTCGGGTCGCTGAAGAACAAAACGCTTGAGCTGAAGCCGGGACTGAACATCATCGAGGGTTCAAACGAGAGCGGCAAGTCCACCTGGTGCGCCTTCCTCCGCGCGATGCTCTACGGCATTGACAGCCGCGAGCGGGACACCAAGGAGAAGAAGGCGGAGAAAAACCGCTTCCGTCCGTGGAGCGGCGAGGCGATAAGCGGACGGATGGAGCTTGAGGTCGACGGCGAGACGATAGTCGTCGAGCGCGGAGGCACCACCGCGTCGCCGATGCGCGACTTCCGTGCCTACACCTCGACCGGCGCCGACGCGGGATATGACGCGGTCGACTTCGGCGAACGGATGATAGGCGCAAGCCACGAGGTGTTTGAGCGCAGCGCCTTCGTCTCGACGCCGCCGCTTCCCTCCGGCTCGGACGAGCTTGAAAAGCGGATACTCGCCACCGTCTCCGGCGGCGACGACTCGCAGTCGAGCGCCGAGGCGGAGTCCAAGCTGCGCGAGTGGCAGCGCAAACTGCGGTACAACCGACGCGGCGAGATACCCGCGCTGGAGGAACGCATCGAAAAGCTGCGCCGCGAAGCCGCCGACTGCACCGAAATAGACGCGCAGATAGCGGCGGCGAAGCACGATATTTCCGAGTTGAAGGTGAAAAAATCCGAGCTTGAGCGTGAGATCGCCGCGCACGACGCGCTTGAACACGCGCGGGCGTCGCAGCAACTGTCGGCGGCAAACGCGCGGCTCGCGGCGGCAAACGAGGAACGCGCGGCACTGGTCGCGGAGCTTCCCGACGGCGCGCCGTCAGCCGACGAGCTGCTTCGTCTCGAGCGCGAGTGGTCGGAGGAACTCCGGTCGGACGACTCGTCGGCGCAGCGCGGCGCTATCGAGCGCGAGATAAAGCTCGCCGACGCGCAGATGGCGCCGATAGTCGCGCGAACCGGAGAATCGGACGCGGCGGAGGCGGAGCGTGTGCTTCGCAGGGACGCAGATGTCGCGAGAGGATACGCCGAGCAGAAGTTCACAATACCGACAGTTTTCGCAACATTTCTCGCGCTGTTTGCCGTCGTTTCGCTTGTTATAGGGATAATCAGTCATTCTCTCACTCTGTACATAGGAGCAGGAATGTTCGCCGTCATATCGGTCGGAGGATTCGTCGCGACAGCACGCGGCCGCAGACGCGCGGCGCGCTATCGCTCGGAAGTTCTCGCGCGATACGGCGCGTCAAACGAGTCGGAGCTTGAGCGGCTAGCCGACGCGCTCGCCCCGCTCATTGCACGCCGCGCCGCGCTCGAAACCGAGCTTGCAAAGCCGATCGAGCCGCCGAAAACTCCCGCGTTTGACCGGCTTTCGGAGATATTCGGCACGTCCGACCCGCACGAGCTCCGCCGACTGCTCGACCACCCGCGGTCGCTGTACGAGCGGATAGCCGCAGCGGACACGGCGATAGGTACGGCGAAGTCGACCGCCGAGGCACTTGAGCGTGCGGGCGTGACCGAATCGGCGGCAGACGTGACCGCGTCGGTGACCATCCCCCGAGACGCCGCGGAGGCGGAGCTTCGACAGGTGAACGCGAAAATCGCGTCGCTCGAGCGAGAGAGCGCGCTTGCCGAGGGAACGCTCGGCGGTCGGGACGCGACGCTGCTTATCGCCGAGTGCGAACGCCTTGAGGACGACCGCGAGCGGCTTGAACGCCGATACGCCGCGATAGAGCTTGCGCTGAAGGCTCTCACCCGCGCGAACGAGGCTATGCGCGAACGGTTCTCCCCCGCGCTCAACGCCGACACCGCGCGTATTTTCTCCGAGCTGACCGACGGCCGCTACGACCGCGTGGTGATAAGCCGCGAGTTCAAACCGGAGGCAGGCAGCGAGACGCTCGCGCTGCATCCGGCGGGCGACCTCAGCTGCGGCACGGTCGACCAGCTCTGGCTCGCGCTGCGGCTTGCGGTACTGCACACCGCGCTTCCCGACGGCACCCCGCTTGTGCTCGACGACGCTCTCGTGACCTTCGACGACGAGCGGCTGTCCCGCGCGCTCGAGCTGATACTGCGCGAAAGTGAGACGCGTCAGGTGCTGCTGTTCACCTGCCACACGCGTGAAGGCTCGCTCATGCGCGGCCGCGGCGGTGTGAACGTCGTGCGGCTGTGAAAGGATGTGAAAAAATGATAACAGTGCTCATCTTAAGCATCTTTTTCATCTTCTACGGCATACTCGGGCTATTCGGTATTCAGAACATACCCGAGGTCTATCGGGATACCGAGTTTGCAGAGTCGTACCAAATAGCACAATAAAAGGAGCAGTCTTTGACTGCTCCTTTTTCTGTCCGTTTCCTACCTCAAGTCGAACGCGCTGTTGCCGTCGGGCAGGACGAACTGTCCCCTGTCCACCGCGTCGGTCGACTGTGACATCGTCTGCATCCGATAGGCAAGCTCGCCCTCGTCCCATATCTCGTACTTCCACAGCAGTCCGTTTGACAGCTCGACCCACCAGCGATGCGACTGCCCGAACTCGTCGGTCGTCTCGGCATAGAGGCAGGGCACGTCGCCGCTCGCCTCATATCCGCAGTCGACTATCGAGCCGCTGTCCATCTCCGCCAGGTCCTCATAGGTTGGTATCTGGGCGGCGTTGTCCGCGCCGAATTCTCCGGTAGCGCCGGTGTAATACTGCGCGTCGCCCTCCCGCCAGATGTACGTTCTCTCGCCCGCCACGATGTAGTTGTAGTCGCGCTCGCCCGAGCCGGTGTAGCTTCTGACGAGCTGAAGCCCGCCGCTCGACCACACCTCACGCCTCATCCTCGACGAGCCGCCGTCCCAGAACAGCTCGACGGTCAGCGTCTCGTAGTAGTCGTCCGGTCGCTCGAGCGACAGCACCAGGTCGGACAGATTGTCCGGTGTCACGTCGCTTATCGGCGGCGCGGAGCCCCAGATGTCGCCCACCGCGCCCGGCTCAAATCCGCTCGACACCTCCGCCGGAAGCTCTATCGACGGCACATCGCGGTCGGCGTTGGAGCTTACGATAAAGCTCGCAAACACCGCAAGCACGATGGTTATCGCGGCGAGCATAGCAAAGAGCATTATCCGCCCCTTGTTCATCGTCACGCACCGAAGGTCTCCGGCTTTTCACCCCTGCCGAAGTGCCAGAGTATCGCGTCGGTTATGCGGCGGCTCGCCTCGCCGTCGCCGTAGGGATTGACCGCGTTCGCCATCTTTGCATAGGCTGCGGGGTCGTTAAGCAGTTCATTTGCCATGTTCAGAATGTCGTCATACTCGACGCCGCAGAGCTTGACCGTGCCCGCCGCGACCGCCTCCGGACGCTCGGTCTCCTTTCGCATGACGAGCACCGGCTTGCCGAGCGCGGGCGCCTCCTCCTGTATCCCGCCCGAGTCGGTCATGACCATATAGCAGCGGGACATGAGGTTGTGCATCTCGTCGAGGTCGAGCGGCTTTATCAGATGCACGTTCGGGATGCCGCCGAGCACGCGGTTCGCGTTTTCGGTCACATATGTGGACAGATGCACCGGATAGACGAGGTCCACGTCGGGGTGCGTCTCGGCTATCTTCTTCAGCGCGGAGAGGATGTTCTCAAACGGCTCGCCGTAGTTTTCACGGCGGTGCGCGGTGACGATTATCACACGGCGGTTCGCAAAGTCGAGCTTCGCGAGCGTCTCGTCGCGGAACTTGTAGTCGTCAAGGACGGTGGTCTTCAGCGCGTCAATGACCGTGTTTCCGGTGATGAACGTCTCGCCGAGCACGTTCTCCTTCGCGAGATTAGACGCGTTCTGCTTTGTCGGCGAGAAGTTGAGCGCCGAGATCTGACCGACCATGCGGCGGTTCATCTCCTCCGGGAAGGGCGAGTAGATGTCGTAGGTGCGGAGCCCCGCCTCGACGTGACCGACCGGTATCTGGTGGTAGAACGCCGCGA
This sequence comes from uncultured Clostridia bacterium, assembly GCA_946566645.1. Lineage (GTDB taxonomy): Bacteria > Bacillota > Clostridia > Oscillospirales > JAAYOS01 > CANRIN01. The sequence continues at coordinate 16,188 of CAMNWZ010000012.1, read as the reverse complement.
GCGCGCCCGCAAAGGTGGTGGACGTGTCGCCGTGGACGAGCACGATGTCCGGCTTCGCCTCGTTCAGCACCTCGTCAAGACCGCTGAGCACTCGTCCGGTTATGTCGCTCAGCGTCTGGTTCTTCTTCATAATGTTCAGGTCGTAGCGCGGCTTTATGCCGAACAGCTCGAGTATCTGGTCGAGCATCTCGCGGTGCTGCGCGGTGACGCAGACGATGCTCTCGATCTCCTCGCGGCTCTCCAGCTCGAGCACCAGCGGCGCCATCTTGACCGCCTCCGGTCTGGTGCCGAACACGGTCATAACTTTAATCTTTTCCATCGTTTTCTCCCTCTCCGTTCTCGATTTTGTCAGTATCCTTAGGCGGCTCGGTAGGTGCGCCCTGTTCAGCCGTCTTTTCTTCCTCCGACAGAAGTTTCGCGGCGTCCGACTCGTCCTGCGGCTTTCCCGGGCGCAGCACCCGCCACGCTATGAATCCGACGAGCAGGAACGCTAGCACCAGGAACATCGCGCGTATCTCGCCCGACGCGGTGAGCACGACCGCGGTAAGTCCCAGAATACCGCTCATCGTGTACATGATGGCGACCGCCTGCTTCTGGTTGAATCCCATGTCTATCAGCCGATGGTGGACGTGTCCCCTGTCCGGCGACATCGGATTCTGCCCCTTGAGCAGCCGGCGCACCACCGCGAACACCTCGTCGAATATCGGCAGCGCGAGCACCAAAAACGGCACCGCGAAGCTGACTATCGCGTAGAACTTGAACAGTCCCTGTATCGAGATGGTCGCGAGCAGATAGCCTATCGACATCGCGCCGACGTCGCCCATGAATATCGTCGCGGGGTTCTTGTTGTACGGGATGAAGCCCACGCACGCGCCGAACAGCGCCGCCATGATTATCGCCACGTTCGGCTCGGACACCATCATCGCGATTATCAGCATGCACAGCGAGGATATGCTGCTCACGCCGACCGCCAGTCCGTCCAGACCGTCGATGAAGTTGACCGAGTTGGTTATCGCGACTATCCAGATTATCGTCACCGCTATCGAGATCCACTCGTTGAGATGCAGATACGGAATGTCGCTGAAGATGTTTATGTTTGACAGAAACTCGATGCGAACGCCGTGCAGCACCGGTATCAGCGCCGCTACTATCTGAACGACAAACCGCAGCAGCGCGGGAAGCGGCGATATGTCGTCGATGAGGCTTATCACCACAATCAGCACAAGCCCTATCAGTATGCCGCGCATCTGCACATCTATCTCGGCAAAGATAAGCACGCTCACGATAAACCCGAGGAATATCGCGAGTCCGCCGATGCGCGGTATCGGTTTTTTGTGCATGCGGCGGTTGTCCTTAGGCACGTCCACGCCAACGCCGCTGCGCTCGGCGAATTGCCGCACCACCGGCGTACATACGACGCTTATCACAAACGCGACCGCGAGCGCCGCCAGCACCCAAATTATCAGCTCACCCGGCATCTTATACCTCCGAAATCGTTATCGCTTGACAAATCCTATCACGTCGTGGACGCGGTCGAGCACCTTCTCGGCTATCGCCGACGCGCGCTCCGCTCCGTCGCGGTATATCTTCTCAAGCTCGCCCTCGGCTATCAGCTTTTCTGCGCCCTCGCGTATCGGACGGAGCGTGTCGATTACCGCCTCGGCGACCGCCGGCTTGAACACGCCGTATCCCTTGCCCTCAAACTCCTTCTCTATCTCGTCGAAGTTCTTTCCGGTGACGGCGGAGTATATCGTCATCAGGTTGGATATGCCCGCCTGCTCGGTCGGGTCGTAGTGCACCACGCCGAGGCTGTCCGTCTTGGCGCGCTTGAACTTCTTGAGTATGGCGTCCGGCTCGTCGAGGATATACACGCTGCCCTGCGGGTCGTCGTCCGACTTGGACATCTTAGCCTCGGGGTTGGTGAGGCTCTTGATGCGCGCGCCGACCTTCGGCACGAACGGCTCGGGCACGACAAATGTGTCGCCGTACACGCCGTTGAAGCGCTGTGCGATGTTCCGCGCAAGCTCGACGTGCTGCTTCTGGTCCTCGCCCACCGGCACGAGCTGGCTGTCGAACAGCAGGATGTCCGCCGCCATCAGCACCGGATAGGTGTAGATGCCCGCGTTGAGGTTGTCCGGATGCTTCTTCGACATATCCTTGAACTGCGTCATTCGGTTCAGCTCGCCCATCATCGTGTAGCAGCCGAGTATCCAACCGAGCTCGGCGTGCTGACTGACGTGGCTTTGCAGATATATTATGCTCCGCTTCGGGTCAAGTCCCGCGGCAATGTACTGCGCGAGCTGTTCACGGCTGCGGCGGCGGAGCACCTCCGGGTCGTTGCGTATCGTTATCGCGTGCTCGTTTACGATGCAGTAGAGGCACTCGTACTCGTCCTGAAAGCCCACCCAGTTCTTTATCGCGCCAAGATAGCTGCCAAGCGTGAGGTCTCCCGTCGGCTTGATGCCGCTGAAAATACGTTTCTTGTCCATTTTTATCACCTTTCTCGCCGAATATCAGCGCACGTAGTTGTCAATTTCACGTCCAAGTATCTCGCATCCGCGCACGAGCTGCTCGTCGGTCGGAAGCGAGAAGTTGAGCCTGAGCGAACGGCTGGGCGCGTTCTCGTCCACGCCGAACGCTATCCCCGGCACACAGGCGAGCTTGTTTGCCTTTGCGCGGGCGCACAGCTCGGTGCCGTCGTAGCCTTCCGGAAGGGTCAGCCACACGAACAGACCGCCGTCCGGCTTTGTCCAGCTTGCCTTGCTCTCGGGAATGTTCCTTTTAAGCTCGCGAAGCATTATGTCGCGCCGCCATCGGTAGACCGTGCGGCAGTCGGCGATGTGGCGCTCGAACCCGCCTCCGCTCACCAGCCGCTCGACTATCATCTGGAAGAACAGGTTTGTGTGCACGTCGCTCACCTGCTTCGCGACCGCCATCTTCGCGAGGATGTCCCTGTGCGCGACGACATAGCCGATGCGTATGCCCGGCGCGACTATCTTCGAGTAGGAGCCGCAGAATATCACGCGACCCTCGTCGTCCATGCTCTTGAGCGTAGGCAGCGTCTCGCCCGAGTAGCGCAGCTCAAAATACGGACCGTCCTCAAGGATATAGACGTTGTATTTTTTCGCAAGTTCCATGAGTTTCCCGCGGCGCTCGAGGCTCATCGTCGAACCGCCCGGGTTCTGAAAGTCGGGGATGGTGTATATCGCCTTCACCCCACCGCGTGCGAGAACCTTCTCAAGCTCGTCTGTCTTCATGCCGTCCCCATCGCACTCAACGCCGACGAGGTTCAGCCGCTGCGCGCGGAAGCAGTTGAGCGCGCCGATGAAGCTCGGATCCTCGCAGACAAGCGTGTCCCCCTCGTTCAGCAGCACCTTGGTCGCAAGCTCTATTCCCTGCTGTCCGCCGGAGACGATGATGCAGTCGTCGAAGTCCTTGCCTATGCCGTGCAGACGGCGCACACGCTCGGCGGTAGCCTTGCGAAGTGGAGTGTAGCCCTCGGTTATGCCATACTGGAACGCCGCGCCCGATTTTTCGCTGAAAATGTCGCTCGCGGCGGCAGCCATCTCCGCCGTCGGAAAGGTGTCCGGCGAGGGATTGCCCGCGGCGAAGCTGATAGCCTCCGGGTCGGGGTCCGCCTTCAGTATCTCACGGATAAGCGACGGTTTCAGCCCGCGTATCCTATCCGAAAACTCAAATTCCATCCTGTCATTCCTCCAAACGGCAGTTCTGCCGGAAAATGCCTATACATTGTATATTTTATCACACCTATGCGCTTCCCGCAAGTACAAAGCGCGTACAATCGCTAAAAAAGACGACACCTGCGGTTATTGCCTTCGCCGTGCAAGACTGCTATACTATTATCAATAATACGATTTCAAAGGAGGAGCTTCAACATATGCAGCGCAAATATCCTCATCTCTGTGCGCCGATAACGCTTGGGCGCACCACCTTCCGCAACCGCATGTTCTCCGCGCCGATGGGTGGCACCGACATCACAAACGACGGCTGCATCGGCCCCAAGTCCACTGCCTTCTATGAGCTGAGAGCCAAGGGAGGCGCGGGCGCGGTCACCGTCTCCGAGTGCATGGTGCATCCCGCGACCGACGGCTCGCACGCCTACCACCTCGACGAGAGCATTCTAAACTCGCTCGCCTGCGCCACCTACACCGCCGACGCGATACGCAGGCACGGCGCGATCCCCAGCCTCGAGCTGTCCCACTCGGGAATGTTCGCCGGCACATACATGACCGACAAGACAAAGCAGAAGTCGATGAGCCAGTGGGGGCCGTCGGACACCGCCCGAGCGGACGGCGTGCCGGTCAAGGCGCTCACCCGCGAGATGATAGCCGAGATAGCCGTGGCATACGGACACGTCGCGGGGCTTGCCAAGCGCGCGGGATTCGAGCTGCTGATGATACACGGCGGGCACGGCTGGCTGATAAATCAGTTCCTCTCCCCCATGTTCAACCACAGAACGGACGAGTACGGCGGCTCGCTCGAAAACCGCTGCCGCTTCGCCGTCGAAGTGCTGAAGTCGGTGCGGGAAGCGGTCGGTGTGGGTTTTCCGATAGAGTTTCGGATGAGCGGCGCGGAGTTTGTCGACGACGGCTACGACCTCGACGAGGGCATCCGCATCGCAAAGCAGATAGAGCCGTATGTCGACCTGCTGCACGTCTCGGCGGGCACATACCAGCGCACCTTCGGCATAACCCATCCGTCGATGTTTACCGAGCACGGGCGCAACGTCTACCTCGCGGCGGAGATAAAGAAGCATGTATCCGTTCCGGTCGCGACCATCGGCGCGCTGAACGATCCCGAGCAGATGGAGGAGATAATCGCGTCGGGAGGGGCGGACGTGATATACATGGCTCGCGCGCTGCTTGCCGACCCGTTCCTCCCCCGCAAGATAACCGAGAACCGCGACGACGAGATAGTCCACTGCCTGCGCTGCTTCACCTGCATGGCGGAGCGCGCCGCCACCTCCACCCGCCGCTGCACCGTCAATCCGCTGATAGGCAGGGAGTGCGAGGGCGATGAAGTCACCCCCGCTCCGGTGAAAAAGAAGGTGCTCGTCGCCGGCGGAGGACCGGGAGGGCTGTACGCCGCCTACACCGCCGCGCGGCGCGGACATCATGTCATCCTCTGCGAAAAGGAGAGCGAGCTTGGCGGCATCCTCAAGAGTGAGCAGGCGCTCCCCTTCAAGTACGAGATGTATCGGCTGTCGCAGACCTACGCGAAGTTCTGTCGCGACGCTGGCGTCGAGATACGGCTCGGCACCGAGGTCACGCGCGAATACGTCGAGCGCGAGCAGGTCGACGCGCTGATAGTCGCCGTCGGCTCCGAGCCGTTCCTGCCGCCTATCCCCGGGCTTGGCGGCGACAACGTGGTGGTCGTGAACGACTACTACAAGCAGAAGGACAAGGTCGGCGACTCGGTCGTAGTGTTCGGCGGTGGACTTGCCGGCTGCGAGTGCGCCATCCACCTCGGGCAGGAGGGCAAGGCGGTCCACCTCATCGAGATGCGCGACGAGCTTGCGCCCGACGCGAACGTGCGCCACCGTCCCCTGCTGCTCGCCGAGGTAGCGAAGTACGCCACCGTTCACACCGGATATAGAGGGCTTCGCGTCACCGCCGACGGTGTCGTCTGCGCGGACAAAGACGGAAACGAGCAGCTTGTGCCCGGGAAGAGCGTCATATGCGCGCTCGGACAGCGGTCGCGCAGCCGCGTGGTCGACGAGCTTCGCGACGCGGCGCCCTTTGTTCGTGTCATCGGCGACGCGGAGAAGGTGTCCACGATAACCAACGCGGTGTACTGGGGCTACCACGCCGCGCTCGATGTGTGAATGAATAGCAAAAAGGAGTCGACTGCCTCTGCAATCGACTCCTCTGTTCTGGCGGAGAGGGCGGGATTCGAACCCGCGTGCGCTTTCACGCAAACTGATTTCGAGTCAGCCCCGTTATGACCACTTCGATACCTCTCCATATATATGCGCGCTACACACGCACAATGTATTATACCAGTTTTTAAGCGATTGTCAAGCCCTCATTTTGCAAATTATTTGTCGAAACCACTTGACTTAGAGTCCACTCAAGGGTCTATACTTAGTATAACCACACGCGAAAAGAGGTAGCAGACTAAAAATGACCATCGCAGAAGTTTCCAGAAAGTACGAGCTCTCCGCCGACACCCTTCGCTACTACGAGCGCATTGGTCTCATCCCCTCCGTCGGACGCACCGAGAGCGGCATACGCAACTACACCGACGCCGACTGCCAGTGGATAGAGCTTGCCAAGTGCATGCGGAGCGCCGGCGTGCAGATCGACGCGCTGGTTCGGTATGTGGCGCTCTTTCAGCAAGGCGAGGACACATTCGACGAGCGCAAGCAGATACTCGTCGACCAGCGCGAGCGGCTGCGCGAACACATCGCCGATATGCAGGCGGCGCTCGACCGGCTGAACCACAAGATAGCGCGCTACGAAAACGTAGTCGAGCCGGTCGAAAACGACCTCTGCCACATATGTAAGAAGTGAAAAAACGGAGCTGTTCGGATGAACGGCTCCGTTTTTGTTATGCCTTCAAATTACCGCTTCGCGCCCTTGGCACCCTTGCTGCCGCCGAAGCTAACGTTCGCGAGGATGTTCGAGTCGAAGGAGAAGTTTATCGACTGCTCGCGGCGCGCGCGGTCGAGGGCGAGGTCTATCATACGGCTAAGCTGCTCCTTGTAGCTCATGCCGCCCGCCTCCCAGAGATAGAACGCGAGCGAGCCGGGGATGGTGTTAAATTCGTTGAGATACAGCTCGCCGCTTTCGTTATCGATCATGAAGTCGATGCGAGCCACGCCGCTGCACCCAAGTGCCCGGAACGCCTGCACCGCAAGGGTTTGAATGCGGTCGCGCAGCTCGTCGGGGATGCGAGCGGGCAGCTCGCGCCCGAGGGACGCCATGCCCTTCGACCCGCCCGACTTCGCGCCCTTCGAGTTTCCGCCGACGTACTTGTCCTCGTAGCTGAGTATCTCGTCCGAACCGAGCGGGCGCTCGCAGACGCTTGCCTGCGCGGAGTATTCGTCGCCGAGCACCGCGCAGTTTATCTCGGTCAGGTCGGTTATCGCGCGCTCGACAATGACGTGCTCCGCAAACTCGAACGCCAGCTCCAGCGAGTCCTCAAGCCCCGCGCGGTCGTGCGCCACCGATATGCCCACCGACGAACCGAGGTTCAGCGGCTTGACGATGACCGGATACTCGAACTTCGCCTCTATCTTATCTATCGCCGACGCGTCGTTTGCGGACAGCCGCAGCGCGTCCAGCACCGGTATTCCGCTCTCCTTCAGCACGCACTTCTGGACGAACTTGTCCATGCCCACCGCGCTCGAAAGTATGTCGCATCCGGCGTAGGGCAATCCGACGAAATTCAGGTATCCCTGGAGCGTGCCGTCCTCGACATTCGTGCCGTGGACGGCGGGCAGCGCGACATCCAACTCGCCGAGTATGTTGCTGCCAAACTTCTTTGCGGGTTGGCGCACCATGTAGACGCGTCCGCCCTCGTTCACAAGGGTCATGCGGGTCGAGCGGCTCAGAAGCGCGGGTATGTCGCGGTACGCCTCAATTTTACCGATGTCCTCGCCCACATACAGCTCGGACTTCTTTGTGATGTATATCGGCGTGATGTCGAATCGCTCGGTATCCATGTTCGCGAGCGCCTGAAGTCCGGTTATGACCGACACCTCGTGCTCGACGCTCCGTCCGCCGAAAAACAGTCCCACTCTTATCTTCATTTCAAGCAGCCTCCTAATAGTTGTCCGGCAGGTCGTTTTCGAGAAGGATGACCTTCTCGCCGCCGAGCGAATATACCCATTTCATCGCGTCCTGAAGCGTGTCCGCGACGAATATGTTTTCCTTTGCGAACCCCGCGCCGACAAGTCCCTCGTATATCGGACGCGTCTGCGCCTCGCCGACGAGCGCCACGGCGTCGCAGTGAGCGGCAGCGTCCGCGCCGAACTCGCGGTTCAGCTCCGCCTCGCGCGCGCCGAGCTCGACCATTCCCGGCGTGACGAGCACCCGCTTGATGTCGAACAGTCCGAGCGCCTCGAGCGCGGCATGAGCGCCGGCGGGGTTCGAGTTGTACGCGTCGTCGATTATCGTAACCGAACCGCGCTCGATGAGCTGCATGCGGTGCTCCACCGCCTTCATGCGCATCAGCGGACGGCGCATATCCTCCAGCGGCACTCCGAGCGAATAGGCGCACGCGATGGCTCCGACCAGGTTCTGCACGTTGTGCGCGCCGATGAGCGGCGTTGTGAAGGTCGCGCTCTCGCCCGACGGCGTCGTCACGCGGAACTCTGTCCCCTTGCGGCTGACCGAAATCACTTCGCCGCGGAAGTCGCGCTCCTTCTCAAGTCCGTAGGTCGAGTGGGCGTGCTTCGGCGGCTCGGCGGCTATGCCGTCGCTGTCGCCGTTTACAAACAGCTTGCCGTCGGCGGGCAGCGCGTCCGCAAGCTCGTACTTGGTCTTTCGTATGTTCTCGCGCGAGCCGAACGTCTCTAGGTGCTGCTCGCCCACGGCTGTTATGATGCCGTGGCGCGGATGCACAAGCTCGCATATCTCCCGAATGTCCCCCACCTGACGCGCGCCCATCTCGCAGATGAACACCTCGTGCGTCGGCTTTAAGTATTCGCGTATCGTCCGCACCGCGCCGAGCGTCGTGTTGTAGCTCTCCGGCGTGGCGAGGGTCATGTACTTCGCGCCGAGCAGCGCCGCGAGATAGTTCTTCACGCTCGTCTTGCCGTAGCTGCCGGTCACGCCGACGACAGTGAGGTTCGGCATTCCCGCCAAAATCCGCTTCGCGTCGTTGATGTATCCCTGATTTATCCGGTGCTCCATCGGCGCGTTTATCGCGCACGCTATGCAGAGGACTATCGGCATGAGCGCGCTCACACACCCGACGACGCAGAACGCCTTGCCGTTCCACGGCTCCTCGAAATATCGCGGCATGAGCACCGCGCACAGAACGGCTGTCGCGACGAGCAGTATCGCGGAGGTGATGAACAGCCGCTTTGCGCGCGCAGTCCAGACCAGCGGCTTCTTCGCCTGCTTGGGTTCTTTCGCCACTCCCGCAATCACCGCGCCTACCCCGAACACGGCGACGCCCAGATAGCGCCACGGCGTGTCGTACATCCATCTTCCGATGCCGGATAGCAGGATGAGCGCTAGGTAGGGCAGCAGGTCGGTCGGCTTCGCGGCGACGCGCCGCGCGTATCTCACCGGACGGTAGCCGCTCTGCTGGAACATATGCAGCTCGTGGCGCAGCATGTTGAAGCTCGCAAGCCCCCATATCACCGCCGCGACCGCGTAAAGCAGTACAACAAACAGATCCATCGTCTCACCCTATCTTCAGGAAGGATTTCATCACCCGCTCGTATGTGAAGCGGTCGTCGATAAACGAGTAGTGCCCCGCGCCGTGAAGGGTCACAAGCCCCGCGTTCGGTATCAGCCGCTCCATCGTCTGTCCGTCGGAAAGCGGCGTCGCGGTGTCGTTTTCGCCCCAGATAAGCAGCGTCGGGACGGATATCCTCTCGAGCAGCGGCGTGAGGTCCTCGTTCACCGTCTTTACGAGCACCTGACGCATGAGCGGCGACGCGGCGTTGTAGTCCGCCGAGCCGACGCGCTTTCGCATATTCTCCACCGCGTTCGGGAAAAGTTTTTTCATCGGCGGCGCGCCCATCACGCTGCGTCCTATCTTGTAAAGCCTGCTTTTCAGTTTCGACTTCTTCGACGGTGTGGGCTTGATGCCCGCGCTGTCGATGAGTACCGCCTTCTCGACGGCAAACGGGAGGTCGCCGCGGCTCGCGAGCTTTATCGTCACCCGACCGCCGAAGCTGTGTCCGACGAGTATCACCCGCCTCAAACCGAGCATCTTCACAAACTCGACCGTCCAGTCGGCGTAGCGACCGACGTCCCACGCGTCCGGCGGCTCGGCGCTTCCGCCGAACCCCGGGAAGTCGGGCGCGGCGACGCGATAGCCGCACTTCAGCAGTTCTATCGTCGGGCGGTACAGCTCAAGGCTCGCGCCCCATCCGTGCAGCAGAAGAACGAGGGTCTCTCCCTCGCCCGCAAGCTCGTAATTCGTGCTGACCGAACCGACCTCTGCCCTCATCGCCATACCTCCAAATACTGTCAACTGATATTTTATCACTTACGCGTCGGCGCGTCAATGCGAAAAACGCTCCCTCCATACTATGTATCAAACCCGCTTTTCGCGCGCGCGGACAAAACTTTTTGCGGAAAATTCAAAAAAGTTTTTGCAAGTCCGATTTATCGGACTCCGCCTTCGGTATACTTAGACCATACGAAGGAGGTGCAAACCAGATGAGACGAGTAAGCGACCTTACGCTCGGAGCGGCGCTGCTCATCGGCTCGATAGCCTACTGTGCGCTTGTGGGCGAGCCGGGACGCGGGCTTGACATAACGCCGCTGTTTCTCACCATACCGATAGCACTGAGTTTCATCGCAGGAGACATCAAACGAATTTTCGCAGTAAGAAAGGAGCAAAACACCATGTCAGTTGAGATAAAGAACGTTCGCGGTCACTATGAGGCATACATCGGCGGTCGTTTCATATGCAGCGGCGACACTCGCGGCGAGTGCGTGGAAACGGTGGAGGAGATCTATTCGGACGACGCGGCGTAAACCGATTCGCCCAGTTCTCCGACGATAAGCCCGAGCGCGGCTATCGGAAGCGCGCGGTCGGGCTGAAGCGACCAGTCGAGGGTCAGCTCCTGTATCACCACCCGCCTTCCGTCGAGCGTGAAGAATTCCCGCTGCACCGACAGCGCAAGTCCGTCGAGCGTGACGCCGGACACGGTGAGCGTATCCCGCGGCGACATGCCGTAGCTTATCGCCACCGACGCGTCCACCCGTCCGTGCGCGTCCCCCCGAATGATAGCCACCGGCGCTTCGGTCGACCCCGACCACTCTCTGTCCAAAAGCAGCAGCGCGTCCGCTCCGTCGGAAGGTCGGCACAGCTCGACATACTCGAGCGCGAGCAGCCGCCGTGCCTCGTCGCAGAAGTTCGCGCTGTCCTCTCCCATCACCGAAATACGCATATCTATCCGCCCCTAACGCGTTTTTGCTAGTTTGCCGCAAAACGCGCCGGATGATACGAAAAAACGGAGCTTCGCGCTCCGTTTTTGTCTTTTATATATATCTGTCCGACCAGAGCCTCCGCGAGTTTGCGCGCAAGTTCAAACGCCTCCGCTTTCGGCAGACGCATGATGTTCATCATCGGCACACAGTCGGGATGGCAGTAGTTCACCAGTGTGAGTTTGTCGAACGCGGTCATTGTCCCGCCTTCTCGGTCCACTCGTCGAGCGTGTCGCCGAGGTCGCGGAACACCTTGTCCTTGTCCCGCTCGTTGAGTATCTCGTGGCGCATTCCCGGCCAGATGCGGACTTCGGGCAGGTCGTATCCCCTGTCGCGCAGATGCCGCGCCGCGTCCTCCAGTTTTCGGTCGCTTATGCGGCAGACGTCGTCGCCTCCGCTGACGAACAGTATCGGCAGCTCGGGGTTGTCCATCGCCCAGCCACGCTTTGAGTAGCACTCGCGCATCAGCCAGAGCAGCGACTTGTAGCCGTTCAGCGTGAACCAGAAGCTGCACAGCGGATCGTCGGCGTACGCCTTCACCGCAGTCGGGTCGGAGCTTGTCCAGGACGTGCCGTCGCCCAGCTTCTCGTACTTCTTGTTGAAATTTCCGTCCACCATCTTGTGTATCATCTTCGAGTAGCCGCGCTCGCCCTTTATCTTGGAAAGGACGCTCACAAGCGCGTAACCCGCTCCCGCTCCCGGGTTTTTCGACGGACATCCGCAGACGATGAGTCCGTCAAGCTCGCTGTCGTAGCGCTTGGTGTACGCCCGCACCGCAAGCGATCCCATGCTGTGTCCGAACAGGAAAAACGGCAGCTTTTCGTGTCCCTTCTTCAGCAGCTTTGTCAGCTCGTGCATGTCCTCCACGAGCGCCTCGCCGCCGTTTTCGCCGAAGTATCCCAGCGAGTCGCGGCTCGTCTCGCCGTGGCCGCGATGGTCGTTTATGCAGCAGAGATAGCCGCGCCCCGCCAGGTACTCCATGAACGGAAGATAGCGCTCCTTGTGCTCGAGCATTCCGTGCGCAAGCTGTACTATCGCCTTCGGCTCGCCGTCGGGCAGCACCGCGACCGCGTGGACATCTATCCCGTCCGCCGGCGATTTGAATGTTCCGCGCTCTATCCTCATCACTTCGCCTCCTGTGCTTCGGTGACCGAGACGGGCAGAGCCGTTCCCTCGCCGCCGTTTCGGTAGTATATCGTGCCGTCGCGCGTGGTGGTGACCGCCACTCCCTGCGGCACGGCGACTATCCCCGTCACACCCTCGCGGCGCTCGACCGATATGCGCTCCGAGCCGTCCGCGCGGCAGAGCACCACGCCGTCGTACATGAAGTAGAGGTCGCCCGCGCCGCTCATGCAGGCCATCGACACGTCGGCGGAGACCATGTTCAGCTTGCCGTTTTTAAGCTGCCACAGCTCGCCCTTTGAGTTTACGCAGTAGACGCTGTCCATCTTGCCGGAGGTGTACAGCCTATCTGTCAGGTTCTCGGGGGCGTACTCGCGCTCAAGCTCCGCGCCCTTGCCGCTTATCTTATACACCTTTACTCCGCCCGACGGCTTTGAGGAGACCGGCGAAGGCGCGTCCGCGACCGCTATTCGGCGGCCGTCCTCCGATATTGCCGCGTCGGCAAATATTCCGGGGATGAACACCTGCCCCTCGTCGTTCTCATATCCCACGCCGCTGTATCCCCACATCGCGGCGCCGAAAAAGCTGTCTATCCGCAGTATCTTCGAGTAGTCGAAGCATCCCTCGCCGTACACCGCAAGCGGCTCGCCGCGCAGGTATCCGAGCCACGCGACCTCGTGCTCCTCACCCTCGGTAAATATCCGCGCCGCGCCCGCGTCCGAGTGCTGATAGAGCATCTCGGTGCAGTCGGCGTTGAACATCGGGTTTATCCCCGCGTCGATGTCGTCCAGCTCGCAGATGCGGGTGCGCGCGCCGTCTATCATCTCGTACACCTTGTTGTTATTGACAAAGAACATGCGGCTCGAGTCGTCGGTCACCGCAAGCACCCACTCGCAGTCGAGCACACGCTCGCCCTTCTTCTGTCCCCTGCTCATGCGGACATGGTGCGCGTCGCTCGCCTCGTCGTAGGCGGTGTAGCATATCGTCGAGCCGTTCGGAGACATGGTGACGCCCGAAAAGTCGCGCACTCCGGTGTCTATCGGCGTGCTCGTGCCCTTTGCGACGTTGTATATATAGAGGTCGCCGTGGTCGGACGAGTAGTTCTTGATATACGCCACCCGACTGCCGTCTGCGCACACCCACGCGCCGTAGACCGAGTCGGTCACCTCGATGGCGCCCTTGCTCGTCGCGACGGTAAGCCTTCCGCTCTGGTCGACGAGCGCCGACGTGCCGTTCCAGTCGCTCTCGTCATAGAGCCACTCGCCTATCGCCGACGCGAGGCACTCGCCCTCCGCCGAGTACATCCCGAACCGCTCGCCGCTTCCCGCGACGCCCTCGGTCGTCACGCCGAACGGACGCGAACCGTCCCGCTCCATCATCGTCGACCTGCCCATCTTCGCGAGCACGATAGTGAGCGCCACCGCGGCAAACGCGATGAGAATGCCTATCATCGCGATGACGGTAAGCTTTTTGTTTCCGCCCTTCTTCGACCGCTTCTGCTCCTTCGGTTGCTCCTCGGTCGGGGCGGGCTTGCTCTCCGGTCTGCTCTCGACCTCCGGTTTCTTCTCAACTGCCGCACTATTCACGCGCGCGCCGCACACCTGGCAGAATGTCTCTCCCTTCGCGACCTCCGCGCCGCACTGTCCGCATTTCATCGTTATCTCTCCTTCCATATGTCCTTACACCCTTTATTATACACTACCGCCATAAAATATCAAGGAAAGCGTCGAAATTTTACTGCCGATTCGGCGCTCTATTTACAGAATGTTCACATATGTGTGGTATACTAACCTCAAAGAGATCAATGAAAGTGAGAGTTATCATGAGCTACATACGACTTTCAAACGTGCAAAAAGTTTATAAAATGGGCGAACTCACCATTCCCGCGCTCGAAAACGCCAGTTTTGAGATAGAAAAGGGTGAGTTTGCGGTGGTGGTCGGACCGTCCGGCGCGGGCAAGACCACCCTATTAAACCTGCTCGGCGGCATGGACAGCTGCACCGGCGGCGAGATAGACGTCGACGGCAGCGCGGTGAGCGGATACAACCGCAGGCAGCTCACCGAATACCGCCGCCACGACATCGGATTCGTCTTCCAGTTCTACAACCTGGTTCAGAACCTCACCGCGCTCGAAAACGTGGAGCTCGCGACCGAGATAGCGCGCGACCCGCTCCCGCCCGAGCAGGTGCTTCGCGACGTCGGTCTTGCCGACCGCATGCAGAACTTTCCCGCGCAGCTCTCGGGCGGTGAGCAGCAGCGTGTCGCGATAGCCCGCGCGCTCGCGAAAAACCCGAAGCTGCTGCTCTGCGACGAACCGACCGGCGCGCTCGACTATGTCACCGGCAAGTCGATACTCGCGCTGCTGCACTCCGCCTGCCGTGAGCGCGGCATGACGGTGGTGGTCATCACCCACAACTCCGCGATAACGCCGATGGCAGACCGCATAATCCGCGTCCACAGCGGAAGCATCGCGTCGGTCGAGCTGAACCCCGATCCCAAGCCGGTGGAGGAGATAGAATGGTAAAGAGAAAGCACCGCATACGCACCGACACGCTGCGCGAGATACGCGGCACGTTCGGGCGATTTCTGTCGATAACCCTGCTGTGCATGCTCGCGACCTCCTTCTTCTCCGGTCTTCGCACAACCGCTCCGGACATGCGGCACACGGCGGACGTATACTTCGACGAGACACGGCTCGGCGACGTGCGCGTGCTGTCCACCCTCGGCGTGACCGACGGTGACGTCGACGCACTTCGCGCGCTGGACGGCGTGGAGGCAGCGGAGGGCAACTGGTCGCTCGACGCGCTCGCCAGCTCACCGTACGCCGACGCGATAGTGAAGCTGCACGCGCTCGGCAGTGATATAAACCTCGTGCATCTCGTCGAGGGACGGCTTCCCGAGAACGACGGCGAGTGCGTCACCGAACAGGCGCTTCTCGGCAGCCTCGGGCTTGAAATAGGCGACACGCTCATGCTCGACCCGTCGGACGAGGACTCGCTCGCCCACCGCGAGTATACGATAGTCGGCGTTGTGAACAGCTCGAGCTACCTGTCCATCGAGCGCGGCAGCGCGGCGATAGGCACGGGACAGGTCAAGGCGTTCGTCTACCTGCCCAAAAACGCGTTTACGCTCGACTACTACACCGAGGCACATCTGACGCTTGACGGCGCGCTCGAGCTTCAGGCGTACACCGACAAATACGACGAGCTGGTCGACGGATTTATCGACCGAAACGAGGAGTTTGCCGACGAGCGCGCCGCCCTCCGAGCGCAGGAGATACGCGATGAGGCGGAGGCTGAATACGCCGACGCGAAAGCCGAGGCGGACGAGGAGCTTTCGGCGGCGAAGTCAGAGCTGGACGACGCGCGAAAGAAACTGGACGACGGATACGCCGAGCTGGACGACGCAAAGCGTGAGCTTGAGGACAAGACCGCCGACGCGCGCCGCGAGATAGAGGACAATCGAAAGAAGCTGGACGACGGCGAGGCGGAGCTTCTGCGCAGGCGCGCCGACTACGACGCCGCGGCGGAGGAGCTGGATATGCGCGAGAGCCAGTACCGTGTGGGGCTTCAGCAGCTCACCGACGGCCGCGCGCAGTACGACGAGAAGTTTGCCGAGTACGAGGCACAGCTCGCACAGTATGAGGACGGAGCGGCGCAGCTCGAGCAGGCGAAGGCACAGCTCGCGGCGCTCGAGGTCTCCGGTGCGGACGACCCGGTGACGCTCGCAACGATAGCCGCGATACGCTCGCAGATAGCCGAAAAAGAGCCGGAGCTCGTCGCAGCGAAGGCGCAGCTCGACGCGGCAAAGCTCGCCTTCGACGAGAACAAACAGCAGCTCGACGCGACCGAGGCGCAGCTTGCGGCGGCGGACGCCGAGCTTGCGAACGGACGCACACAGCTCGAGGATTTTCTCGCGCAGCTCACGA
>CAMNWZ010000011.1 GCA_946566645.1 uncultured Clostridia bacterium | reverse complement strand
GCGTCGTGTGCCAGCCGCTACGCCGCGCCGCCCCCCCCACAAAGAGCTTCAGCGACTCCTCTATCGGCGTCTCTCCGTTTTCAAGCAGCTGCGCTATCTGCTCGAGCCGCTTTATCGACTGTTCAAACGTCATTTCGGTTTTCTCTGCCATAAATGTCACCTCTTTAGAGTATTTCAAGCTGTTCCGGCGATTCTTCCGCCGCTTTTTGTTTGGATTGTTTCGCTTTCTTCGGCAGCTCCGCGTCTCCGTCGACGATGAGCGCGTCCGCCAAGCCGTCGGCAAAACGGAGCTTTATCCTATCCCCCGGCGCGACCGACTTCACGCTGCGTATCGCGCTTCCGTCCGACCCAGATGCTATCGCGTATCCGCGCGTCAGCACCGCCAGCGGACTGAGCGCGTCCAGCTTTGCCGCAAGCCGCGACAGTTCCGCGCGTCTGGTCGCTACATACGACTGCGCGCCGTTTGCGAGCGCGGCTTCCGCCATAAGCAGCCGCTGCCGGCGCTCGCGGAGCGTGCCCTCCGGTCCTGCGAATACCGGCTTTTGGCTGAGCGCCTCCAGCCGTGTGCGTCCAAGCTTGATGTGCCGCTCGGTCAGCGTGCGAAGACGTATCATCAGGCTCGCGAGCTGTATCGAAAGCTCCGCGCGGTCGGGGGTGGTCAGTTCCGCCGCGTTTGAAGGCGTTGCGGCGCGGAGGTCGGCGACAAAGTCGCTTATCGTAAAGTCGGGCTCGTGACCGACGGCGCTCACCACCGGCAGCTTCGAGCGGAATATCGCGTCGGCGACCCGCTCGTCGTTAAACGCCCACAAATCCTCTATCGAGCCGCCGCCGCGTCCGGTGATTATCAGATCGCAAGGGACGCAAGCGTTCACATAGTCGAGTGCCTCGGCTATCTCGCTCGGCGCCTCCTCACCCTGCACCCGCACCGGCACGATGAGCACCTCTGCGGCCGGCCAGCGCTTGCCCAGTATGCGAAGCATATCGCGCACCGCGGCACCCGCCGACGAGGTCACAAGGCATATCTTGCGCGGGTATTTCGGAAGCGGTTTCTTGCGCGACGGGTCGAAGTATCCCTTCGCCTCCAGCTTCTTCTTGAGCTGTTCGTAGGCGATGAACAGCGCGCCCACGCCGTCCGGCGTCATCTCGTTTGCGTAGAGCTGATACGCTCCGTCGCGCGGATAGACCGCCACGCGTCCGCGTATTATCACCTTCATGCCGCTCTCGGGACGGAACTTCAGCTTGGACGCCTCGCGGGAGAACATCACGCAGCGCAGCGTGCCCTCGCCGTCCTTCAGTGTGAAATAGTGGTGTCCGGAGGGGTACATCTTATAGTTTGACAGCTCGCCGGAGACGTATATGTCCCCGAGCGCGCGGTCGCTCTCAATGAGCATCTTTATGTGCGCGTTTATCTCGGAGACTGTGTAGATGCGTTCGCTCAATGCGCTCCCTCCCTCTCGAAAAGTCTTGCGGCGAGCAGCGCGACTCCTGCCGCGTTGTCGCTTGAAAAACGCGGTTCGGCGAAATACGCGCCGAATTTGCGTTCAAATCGTTCCCGAATTATTGTGTTCGACATCACTCCGCCGGCGCAGAGCAGCTCGAGTTTGCCGTACTTCTCAAGCGCTCGGTCGACGCATCGCTCGAGCACCGCCGAGATGCTGTCCAGCACGAATCGCGCTGTCTTTTCGGGCGATTCGACGCCGATGAGCGCGGAAAACTTGTTTTCAAGCCCGCTTAGCGAGAACTCGCAACCGTCGGCTTTCGGAAGGAACGGCTTTTGCGGCTCTGCCTTTAGAGCGAGCTTCTCAAGCTCTACGCCGCACGGGAAGCCGAGTCCCAACTTCACGCCGCATCGGTCGACGATCTGTCCCGCCGCGAGGTCGGTCGTGCCGCCGATGCGCTCGCATATCGGAAGCCCGTCCGCGCCCGGTCGGACGTATAGCAGCTCGGTCGTGCCGCCGCTCGCGTGATACGCCAGAAACTCGCGGTCGAGCAGATCCATCCTCCCGCTCGACCATGCCGCAGCCGCGACGTGTCCCTGCTGGTGCGACACTGCGTAGAACGGCACTCCCACCGCGTCGGCGAGCACCCGTCCCTGTCCCTCTCCGACGAGGAAGCAGGGCATGTACGAGCCATCCACCGCGCGAGGTCTGGTCGACGCCGCGACCGCCGTTACGCCGCCGTCGACCTCCGAAAACAGGTCGTGCGCGAGCGCCGGAAGCCGCTGCGTGTGTGAAAACACCGCGTCACTCTGCCGAAGCCCGAGCTCGCCCGGCTTCACGTCGAGCAGCCGCTTGTGGGAGCAGACTCGCTCACCATCGAACGCCGCGACCGATGTGGTGTAGTTCGATGTATCGAATCCGATGAAAAGGCTCATTTTTCCCCGTCTTTCGGCTGGTCGCCGTGCTCACCGCGATAGTACGCGCCGAGAACGCCGTTGACGAACGCCGGAGCCTCGTCCTCGTCATATTTGCGCGACAGCTCCACCGCCTCGTTTATCGCAACCGCGGCGGGCGCGTCGTCCATGTATCGAAGCTCGCAGATGCAGAGCCTGAGCACCGCAAGGCATACGCGGCTCAGTCGGTTTATCTGCCACCCCTTCGAGTATTTCGCGATGTATCCGTCTATCTCGTCCGAGTTGTTCGCGACGTTTTCGACCAGTTTGTGGATAAACTCGCGGCTGTCCTTGTCGGCGGGAAGCTTGAACACCCCACCCTGTTCCGCAAGGCTCTCGAACCCCTCGTCGCTGAGGCGCCAATTCGCCGCCGCGAAGGGCGAGCCGAATCCCATTTCAAAGACTATTTGCAGCGCGGTCTCACGCGCTTCGCTTCTTGTCATTCCGCCTCCTGCGCCGAAAAATCAAGCGCCACAACATGGATGTTTACAGCGTCCACCGAAAGCCCCGCCTGCGACTCGACCGCCTGTCCGACCGTGTCCTGAAGCGCCGCCGCGACCGCCGGTATCTTCTCTCCGTATCGCACCCGCACCGACAGATCGACCGCGACGCTGCCTCCGTCCGACGAGGTTACGTGCAGCGCCTTCGCCAGATTCTTGCGATCGAGATCTCCGCCGTTCACACCCGCAAGACGAACGCCTCCGTTCGCCTCGGAGACCGCGAGCGCCACGATGGTGGACAGAACCTCCTGCGAAATGCTTATGCTGCCGTTTTCGTCCGTCGAAGTGATATAATCCCTGTTTTCGGGCATATTAAAGCACCTCCGAAAATACTTTTGAGCACAGTTACACATTTTGTATATCAAGTATACCACACGCCGCCCGAAAAGACAAGAAAAAATCGGGAGGCACGCTGCCTCCCGACGGTGTATTTTCCGTTATTCCATGCCGACTATCCTGATGCTCTCGACCGACGCCTGCGTCTCGTTGACCACGATGTCCTTTATCTGGGACACCTGCTCGGCGACAAGTCCTCCCTCCGGCGCGGCGACGACCACATCTACGCCGTCCGAGGATATGTACGCCACGCACTCGCTGAAGCCCTTAGCCATGACAAGTCCCTCTATCTCCGCCTCCTTCATGGCGTTCTCGGCAAGAGCGTTTGCCGCGGCGACCGCCTCGTCCCGAGCCTCCTGCGACGCGGTCTCAAGCTCTCCGCTCTCGCGAAGGATGGCAAGCGAGCTGTCCCGCGCCTGCTGACGGCTGAGACGAGCCGACGCGAAGTAGTCGTTCTCCTCGCCGAGTGTCGGGCTTGCGCTGGGCTGCGAGCTTACCGCGACGTCCAGCACCTCGCCTATGCCGTCGTTGGACAGGGTCAGCTTGTCGGTCGGCGCGTTCGACGGCTTTGCGGTGGACACGACCGTCGGCGAGGGCGAGACCTTCCCCGCCGTTGCGGTGTCGCGTCCGTACGACCAGTTGAGATACACCGCGACGCAGACGAAAAGTATCACCGTCGCAAGCACAGCGTTTTCTTCCAAATTTTAGCGTTCAAGTCATATTCCTCCTCAAAATTCAATTAAAAAGTGCTACTGCGCATCCCTGCGAGTAACGGTGATGCGGTCGCTCGAAAGCCCGGTCAGTGCCGCGACCGCGCGGGTGACCTCCAGCCGTACCGAGGCGCTGCCTCCGCCGTCACACACCACAAGCGCTCCCTGAAACTGCGGATAGATGCGGGATGCGACCACTGCTGACTGCACCCCCGAGCCGGCGTTTGCCATGACCGTCTCGCTCTGCTCCGACTGCGAGCCGTCCCTGTGCTCTGTGCGCGTATCGGTCGCGTATACAGTCTCCATTGTGCTCTTTAGCGTCAGCACCACCTCCGTTTTCCCGACACCGGACATCTTTGAAAGCACCTCGGCAAGATCCCGCTCGAAGTTTTCGAGCTCGAAGCTATCGTAGCTCGGCTCGGCGGATGCCGGCTTTTCGGCGCTGTTCCCGCCTCCGAACGGAAGCAGCATTAACAGTATGCCGGCGGCGAGGATGACAAGCAGATACTTGTACTTTTTCACCGCTTCGCGCGCCTTGGACAGAAGCTGTGTTTTCATGGCGTCAGCTCCTTTTCCGTCCGCGCCGCGCAGTCGATGCCCAGCTCTTGCTCGACGTATCCGCGCAGCTCGTCCGCAGCCGACTCGCCACCCGAACAGTCGAGGACGACGGCTGTCGGAAAGGGCACGCCGTCCCGCTCCCCAAAGCTGACCGTCGGCGCGGCGCTGATGCCAAGCGCGTCCGCTTTCGCTTGAATATATGAGCTTATCCTCTGCTCTATGATGGTTTTTTGCAGTTCATAGTTTGTGCGCTCAAGCTCGCCCATCGTCTCGGCATATTCGTCGGGCGCGGCGTAGGCGGCAGGCAGAAAGTCGTCCGCGTCCAGACCGGCTATCGGCAGGAATACGGCAAGCAGCACGCACGCCCCGCCCGCAAGCCGTACGACACGCTTGGCGCTGCCCTCCGGCGCGAGCGCGAGCACCGCCGAAAGTATCAGCGCGGCTGCGGTTATGCCTATCACCCAGCTTCCCAAAAATTCCAATCTTCTCCCTCCTTTTCACAGCGAGATCATCGCCACCACCGCGATGAGCGCCATCAGCGCCGACGCGGCTATCATTCCGAGCAGTATTCCAAACGCGCCCGCGAGGTTCTCGATAAGCTTTCCAAGCCTGCCCCCTCCCGCGAGCGGACTGACCGCGCCGACCGTCTTGAGCACGAGATAGCGCACGCCGAGCCGCAGAAACGACCCGACCGCTATCGCCGCGAGCGCCAGTATCCCGACCACTCCCGTCGTGTTCTTTACAAGCCGCGTCGACGCTATAACCGTCTCGGACGCGTCGGCTATCGCGCCTCCGACCACCGGCACGGTGTTCGATATCACCGTCTTTGTCGCCTTTATCGTCAGCGCGTCCGCCCCGCCCGCCACTATCCCGCTCACCGTCAGATATATCGTAAATCCGGTGATGATGAGGGTCAGAACGGTCACGACCGCAGTCTTGAGAAACTTCGCAAGTCCGCCGAGCGTGTCCCCTCCGATTGCGGCATCGGCTACGCACACCAGCACATACGCCATCAGCGCGGGTATGAGCACGCGGTCTATCACCGTTATCAGCGCGTCGGAGAATACTATCGCCGCAAGGTACCGTGCCGACGCTCCGCCGGGCGCGCCCACCGCCGCTCCTGTAGCCGCAAGCGTTGCGAGAAGCGACTTTGAGAAGGTGCTGAGCGTCTCCACCGCGCTCCTTCCCGAGCCGACGAGCGCGAACAGGTCGCCGCAGACCGCCGCCGTTATCGCGAGCGTTCCGACGAGCGGCAGCACTTTCATCGTCCGCTCGCGCTCGGGAAACATCGTCTCCGCCATACCGCAGAGCAGCACGACCATCAGCGCGGACACGGCGGGAAGGGCAGCCTGCTTGAAGTATCCGCCTAAGCCCTGACCGATGCCCTGTCCGAGCAGCCTGAAACCCTCGTCTAGCTCGAGCGAGTTTATGTCCGCGCCGCCGAACAGATCGTATGCCTCGGCGGGTATCTCGATGCTCTCCGCGCCGGATGCGACGTACTGTTCGCGGTATATCGTCTGTTCATTCAAAGTCGTATCCGTCAATGCCGACGCGTCTACCGCAAAAACGAACGCAAGAGCGAGAATACATCCGACATAAGCGGCAGCGAGACGTACAGCGCGGCGGCGCCTCCCGCAAGCTCTATGTATCCGCCGACCGCCTTCTCGCCTGCGTCCTTGCAGCTCTCGGCGGCGACGTAGCTCACGATGCTTATCGCAAGCGCCTTGTACAGCGCGGAGAAATGCTCGGGCGCGACACCCGCAGCGTCGGCAAGCGACCGCAGGAAGTCGGCTATCGGCGAGATGAACCCCATCGCCGCGCCGACTATCACCACCCCTGCCGCGAGCGCTATCAGAAACGCGCCCGCCGGGTTGTCCTTTTTCAGCACGAGCGCCGCGACCGCCGCAAGCAGTCCCGCCGCCGCGACCTTTATCACAGTATCCATGCATCGTCACAGACCGAACAGCGACTTGACCGTGCCGAACAGGTTTGAGATCTGCTCTAGCAGCATCATAAGCACGACCACAAGCCCCGCAAGCGTGGTCATCATCGCCTGTTCCTCGCGCCCCGAGCGGACGAGCAGTTGGTTCAGCACCGCCACGAGTATGCCTATCGCGGCTATCTTGAATATCAAATCTACCTGCATTTTTATTTCCTCACAGAAGCAGCACCGTCACGGCTATCCCGCCGCAGATGCCGAATATCATGTAGAGCTTTCCGCTGCGCCTACGCTCGCTCTCCGCCTGCTCGCGAAGCGCGTCCATCCTTCGACGAGCATCAGCTAGCGCCCTGCCCTGCTCATTCGCGCCGTAGCGTCCTAGCACCGGCTTGAGTTCCTCCAGCACCGACCGTATCTCGCGCGGCTCGGCTTTCGACGCGTCCGACCATACCTCCGCTATCTCAGCGCATCCACGAAGCCGAACGCCGTCAAGCACTCGCTCCACGAACGTACGCGCGGCGCCCGCGTTTCTCGCTGTCTCGAGCGCGCGGTCGATCGGCGTGAGCCGCA
Organism: uncultured Clostridia bacterium; assembly: GCA_946566645.1. Taxonomy (GTDB): domain Bacteria; phylum Bacillota; class Clostridia; order Oscillospirales; family JAAYOS01; genus CANRIN01. Next base: position 17,424 of record CAMNWZ010000011.1, on the reverse strand, counting down.
GTTCTATCTCGCAGCGCAGTATCTCGAGCATCGACGCGAACCCCGCAAGCTCGCGCACCCGCGCCGACAGCCCGAGATACGCCCGAAGCCCGATACCGACCGAGCCGAGCATCGCGAGCGCGGCGCCGACGGCACGTATCATGGCTCGTCCGGCGGGTCGAGCACCGTCACCGTCCGTCGGCTCCCGCTGCGCTCTATCACGACGAACTTCTCGAACGCGGTCAGTATCGCCGAAAACCCCGGTCGGCGGCGAAGCTCGTCCACGCTCCCCGCGTGTATCGTCGCGAAAACAGCCGCGCCGCAGCCGACTATCCGCGCTATCGCGTCGAAGTCGGCGGGGTCGGTTATCTCGTCGAGCGCGACCACCTGCGGATTCATCGCCCGCAGCATCGCAAGCGCCGCTATCGCTTTGGGCGCGCCCACCATCAAGTCGACGCACTCGCCGACGTCAAATCCCGGCTTGCCCGCGACGCACGCCGACAGCTCGCCGCGCTCGTCCGCCACCGACACGCGCACCCCGCTGTCTCCGGTCTGCCGCACCAGATCGCGCAGCAGCGTCGTCTTGCCCCCGCCCGGCGGCGAAAGTATCAGCGTCGAGCGCACTCGCTCACCGACTATCTGCGAGAACACACCGTCGGCGGCGCCGCGCACCTCCCTCGCGATTCGCAGATTCGCGGACGAGAAATCGCGCACCGTACGGCAGACGCCGCTCTCCATCACCGCGCGACCGCAGAGTCCGAGCCGATGCCCGTTCTGCGCGGTCACAAATCCCGCCGCAAGCTCGTCGGACACGCTGTGAAGCGATCCCCTTGCCGCGCGCGCAGCCGTCTCGGACAGGTCCTCCGGCGTTATCGGCGCGCTGTCCAGGCAAACCTCGCCGTCGGGCAGCAGCACGCTGAGCCGTCGTCCGACGCGCAGCCGAAACTCCTCCGCCACAGCCTTTTTGTCGTCATCCAGCGCCGTCGCCGCCATGCGAAGCCTTGAGGGAAGCAGTTCCGCCGCCGATATGTATCTCGATAAGTCCATCTTTGCACCTCCCGTTCTGCTAAAATCTATTACGCTTGTCCTCGGGATATGCAAAGAAAAAGAGAGGCGTTTCGCCCCTCTTTGTAAAGCCATTTATTTTACACCATTCGACAATCTGTAAAGTTATTCGCTTAACAGTTTTTCAAGCTCATCCTCGCTCAGAACAGTTATGCCAAGCTCCTGAGCTTTACGGAGCTTTGACCCCGCGTCCTCGCCTGCCACAACGTAATCGGTCTTCTTGGACACACTTCCCGAGCAGCTTCCGCCCGCGTGCTGGATGAGCGCCTCAGCCTCCTTGCGCGTGTACTTGGACAGCGTTCCGGTCAGGACGAAGGTCTTGCCCTCCAGCTTGTCCGAGCCGCCGTCGTCCGCGTAGGTGAAGTCCACACCGACCGCACGCAGCTGCTCGATAAGATGCCCCGCGCCGTTTCGCCAGGTGACGAAGCTCTCCGCCATCACCTTGCCTACGTCGTATATTTCGGCAATATCCTCCTCATTTGCCGCCAGAAGCGCGTCAAAAGTTTTATATTTCTTTGCGAGCAGCTGTGCCGCCTTCTGCCCGATGTGGCGTATGCCGAACGCGTAGAGCAGTCGGTCGAGCCCCGCGTGCTTCGAGTTTTCGATGCTCGCAAGCAGGTTTTGCGTCGACTTCTCCGCCCATCCGTCCAGCCCCAGAACCTGCTCCGCCGTAAGGGTGTAGAGGTCGGCGCAGGAGCGGAGCACTCCCGCCGTGACGAACTGTTCGCACGCCTTCATGCCCATTCCCTCGACATCCATCGCGTCGCGGGAGGTGAAGTGCGCGAGGCTTCGCACCAGCTGCGCCGGACATTCGGCACCGGTGCACCTGACCGCCGCCGTGCCCTCCTCGCGAACCGCCGCCGCTCCACAGACCGGGCACACTCTCGGAAACTCGTACTTTTTTGCGTCATTCGGGCGCTTTGAATAGTCAACTCCGACGACTTCCGGAATTATATCGCCGGCTTTGCGGACAATGAGCGTGTCCCCGATGCGCATATCCTTCTCGGCGATGAAGTCCTCGTTGTGCAGCGTCACGTTGGTCACCGTCGTGCCCGCGAGCCGCACCGGTTCTATCTCTCCCTTGGGTGTGAGCACGCCGGTGCGTCCAACCTGTATCGTGATGGCTTTCAGGCGGGACGGCTTCTCCTCCGGCGGATATTTGAACGCGACCGCCCAACGCGGGGCTTTCGCCGTCGAACCCGCCGTCTCGCGGTCTGTCAAGTTGTTTAGCTTTACAACCGCACCGTCTATGTCGTACGGGAACTGCTCCCGATTTTCGCCTATCTCATGTATTCGGTCGATGACCTCATCTATTGTGCGGCAAAGTTTGTACGGTATTGTTCTAAATCCCTGCGACGCGATGAAGTCTATCGTCTCCGAGTGTGTTGTAAAGGTCTTTCCATTTACAAGCTGAAGGTTGAAAATCGTCATGTCAAGGCGGCGCGCTGCCGCAATCTTCGGGTCGAGCTGACGCATCGCGCCGGCTGCGGCGTTGCGTGGATTTGCGAGCAGCGGCTGTTCGTCACGCTCGCGCTCGGCGTTCAGCTCCTCGAAAACTTTTCGCGGCATATACACCTCGCCGCGGACGATCAGCTCGTCGGTCGCGTCGGTCGTGCGCAGCGGAAGGGTGCGTATCGTGCGGATGTTGGTGGTCACGTCCTCGCCGACTACGCCGTTCCCGCGGGTCGCGCCGCGAAACAGCACGCCGTTTTCATACTCAAGCGACATCGACAACCCGTCCACCTTCGGCTCGACGGTGTACTCCACCCGATCGCCGAAAAGCTCACGCATGCGCGCGTCGAAGTCGCGTACTTCCTCCTCGCTGAACACATCGTTCAGGCTCTGGAGCGGCACCTTGTGGGTGACCTCTTCAAATCCGCTGACCGCCGCGCCCCCGACTCGCTGCGTCGGCGAATCGGGCGTTATCAGCTCGGGGTGCTCCGCCTCGATAGCCTTCAGCCGCTGCATAAGCATGTCATACTCATAGTCGGTTATCGTGGACGCGTCCTCAATATAATACTTGCGCCAATGCACCTCAATTTCGGCTTTCAGCGCCGCCAGTTCCCTCTCTAAATCACTCATAAGCCCTCTCCGTTTTGGCAGGATTTCACACTGAAATTATACTCCAAATCGGCTGATTTGGCAAGTGAAATCGGGCTTAAAAGATGTTTCCGAGCAGCAGCTTTTCCTCTTTTCGCAGGAGCTTTACAGCCTCATACGCGGCGGGAAGCGCGTCTGCCGTATCTTCGCCTGTCTCAAGCAGCCTGCGCGCGACATGGATGCGCTCGTAGGCTTCATCCACGTTGCGGTGCATCAGCATCGTCGTGATATAGAACGACTGCTCGTCAAACAACTCCGCCGCGTGCTTCATCCGCTCAAGCGCGCCCGTGTCGTCACCGCCCGCTTCCCGCTCCAGTGCCGACGCCACCGCCTCCTCTATCTCTCCCAGGCGGTCGTCGACTATCACGCCGTTTATCATGCAGAACACGCCCACCACCGCGATGATGGCAAGCCCGATGAACAGGTATTTCATTCTTCCTCCTTAGGTTCGACAAACACCGAACCGCTGTCGTCTATCGTCATAAGAAATATCTCGCTCGGCACTCTGCCGCTTGTAGTGAGCGTCTTTTCAAGCCAAGCGCGGTCAAGCCCCCGTTTTTCGAGATTATGGCCTATTATCCTTCCGTCGCTTATCAGCGTTATCGGAAGCCCCTTCTCCACCGGATTCTGTCCCAGGTCGCGCGGAGTGGCGGGACTGTCCGCACAGTAGAGCACGGTGGATATTTTCCCGCCCGGCTCGAGTATCACATATCGCAGCTTTCGCAGGTCGGTGATGTCCTTCTTGCGCAACTCCTCGATAAGCTCATCCACCGACATGCGGTTCTTGTGCAGCGCGCGCTGGTCTATCTTGCCCTCGCGGACGATTATCGACGGTCTGCCGCTCAGCAGCGCACGAAATCTGATGCTCTTCAGCTCTCCGAATGTCGCGAGAAACTCCAGTCCCACCAGCAGCGCTATCGGTATTATACCGTAGAGCAGCGGTATGCCGGTGTCCTGCATCGGCACACTCGCAAGCTCGCTCATCATCATCGCCACGACAAATTCGCTCGCGGAGAGCTGTCCGAGCTGGCGCTTTCCCATTACCCGCATCGCGACCACGATTATGACATAGAGTATCAGTGCGCGAACAAATACCAGTTGCATTTTTCCACCTCACGCAAATTGTTTCCCGGGAAATCGAAAATATGCGAAAGCGGACAGACCGCCCGCGCATAGACTGAGGCGGGAGGCGATAGAATGGGCCGTATTTCGGTTGCCATACGGCGCGCTCGGGTGCGTCGTCGGTCGCGGCGCGGCCTTGTTCAGCAGCGCTCGACCCGATGGCTTATACGATTGCTTGCAGTAGTTATAGTTATAGCGCTCGCGGCGGCGTGGTTCAAAAAGCGCCTCACGCCGGTGGTGGAAAAACTCGCCACCAGCCGCGTTGTCTATCTCGCGGGCGAGGTAATAAACGACGCGATAAACGATCAGATAGCGCTGCAAGGCGTGGAGTATGAGGACTTCGTGCATCTCGAGACCGACGCGAACGGTCGGGTCACCGCGCTCAAGACCGACATGGCGGCGATAAACCGATTCAAGGCGGACGTGACCGCGCTCGTCCTCGACCGTATAAACAACATGGACAACTCCGAGCTGCACATCCCGCTTGGAAACATAATCGACGGCGAGCTGTTCAGCGGACGCGGTCCTAACATACCGATAATCGTCGTGCCGGTGGGCAGTGCGTGGGCTGACTTCTCCACCAACGTCTCCACCGCGGGGATAAACCAGACCCGCCACCAGATCATCGTCACGGTGAGCGCCGAGATAACGATACTTCTGCCCGGCTACGAGACGTCCACCGTCGTAAGCTCGGAGGTGGTCGCGGCGGAAACGGTGATAGTCGGCGACGTGCCGCAGAACTATACATACCTCGAGGACACGGGAATGGACGCGCATCAGATATACGGCGACTATCTGCACTGAAAAAGAGGAGAGAATATCTCTCCTCTTTTGTTGTCAGTATTCGACGTTATGCTACTTAAAGCGCAGATTCAGCGTCAAATCGTACTGTTTTCCGCTGCCGTCCGAGTTCTCGGCGAAGTGGAAGGTCTTGGTACATTTGTCCGCGTAGTCCTCGCTGGACACGATGCCATAGCGCACGACCGTCCTCCCATCCCAGTCTGGCTCATCGCCGTACCGTATACTTCCGTCCCATGCCGGCGGATAATACTTGCCGTCACGCAGGACATACGGTGCGGGTGTTCCGTTGTTCAGGCGCAGAACGACATACGCGATATGGCGATTATGGTTTAATTCGTTGTTAAGTATAAACGCGCTTGCCTCCAGCACATCGAACGGCTTGTCGGTTGTTTCAGGCACGGTGTAGAAAAAACTGATGCTGTGTGACTGCGTGTCATCCGCCATCCATTTATAGCTGGCTTTTCCGACCATCTGCTTTTGGACTTCACGGAAGTTTATCGTAAAGCGATACTCGCCCGGACTGTCGAAAATCGGCGCGTAGAATGCGAACGCGTTGCCATGTTCGCCGTACTTGCTGTCCCCATCCCAGCTTAGCGAGAAGTATTTATCGTCTCCGCCCTCCAACGTCTCATATCCGCTTCTGTACGTTCTACTGACAAACTCCCACTTTCCGTCGACCAGTTTGTCTATATGACCGGAATTGTAGCCCGTTCCCATGCCGCGCTTGCCATTATCATAAATCTCGTTATGCGTGCCAAGCAGCAGATAATACGGCTCGGCTGGCTGCAGTTTTACGCCAATACTCTGTTCGTAGGTGTTTATCCCTCCTACTGTCACCTCCGCAAAGTATTTGCTCTCACCTTCAACCTGCACAGGCGCAATTTCCCCGCCAAATGTGCCGTTTGCGTACCCGAAATCGGGATTTTTATCGGGTCGCAGAAAGCAGACCGCAATCGCGGCGAAGATGACGCCTGTGAGCACGAGCGCGACCGAGCGTTTCATGATGTACCTCCTTGTCGACTTCCCGTTCGTTCTGCCTTTCTATCCGTTCCAAGCCGCAAGCACCGCGTCGAGCAGCGGCTTTATGCCCTCCTTCTTCTTTGCGGAGTAGAGTATCACCGGATTGTGCTCGTCGAGCGTCAGCGCCTCGCGGATGGTCGCAAGCGACGCCTCCCGCTGCGACTTCTTGATGCCGTCCGCCTTGTTCGCCGCTACCACAAACTTGTAGCCGCACTGGCGGAAATAGTCAAGCATCTGGCGGTCGTCGGCGGTAGGCGCGTGTCGGCTGTCCACGATGAGCACGCAGAGATTCGGTCCCGCCGCGCGGTCGGCGAAGTAGTCCTCCATCATCCGACCCCAGCGCTCGCGCTCCTTCTGGCTCACGCGCGCAAAGCCGTATCCCGGCAGGTCGACCAGGTACGCCTTCTTGTCTATCAGGAAGTAGTTGACGTGCGCGGTCTTGCCGGGGCTTTCGCTCACGCGCGCCAGCGCCTTGCGGTTGAGCAGCGCGTTTATCGTCGACGACTTGCCGACGTTCGAGCGTCCGGCAAACGCGACCTTAGGCAGCCCGTCGCGGATGAATCCGTCCTTTCCCGCCGCGGAGCGCAGAAATTCGGCGTTATGCAGGTTTATCGACACTTTTTACCTCACTTTTCTTCGCCGCAGAGAAGTTTATCGCCGTGCGGAACACCGCGAGCGCGTCCTTTACCGTCACAAAGTTCAGCGCGCCGCGGACGGTCTTGTCTATCTCCGCGAGATCGCTCTCGTTTTCGGCGGGGATTATCACCGTGCGGATGCCGTTTCGGTATGCCGCCATCGTCTTTTCGCGAAGTCCGCCTATCGGTAGCACGCGTCCGCGAAGGGTTATCTCGCCGGTCATCGCTACATCCGAGCGCACCGGAGCCTCGAGCAACGCCGAGCAGATAGCGGTCGCTATCGTCACACCCGCCGAAGGTCCGTCCTTGGGTATCGCGCCCTCCGGGAAGTGGATGTGTATGTCGCGGTTCTTGTGAAAATCGGGGTCTATGCCCAGTTTGTCCGCCACCGAGCGTATGTATGTTATCGCGGCGCGGGCGCTCTCCTTCATCACGTCGCCGAGGTTTCCGGTCAGCTCCACTTTGCCGCTGCCCGGGACGATGCCCACCTCGGTCTCGAGTATCTCGCCGCCGACCGACGTCCACGCAAGTCCGCACACAACGCCGACCTCGTCGCGACCGGTGCGGCGCTCCGGCTTGTAGCGGTGCGGTCCGAGCATCGGCTCGATGTCGCGCGCGGCTATGTGCACGCAGTCGCTCCCTCCCTCGGCGATAGTCTTCGCGGCTTTGCGGCAGAGCGACGATATTTCGCGCTCGAGATTACGCACGCCGCTCTCGCGGGTGTAGCACTCGATAAGCTCGCGTATCGCGCCGGTGGACAGCTTCATCGTCGCCGAGCTCAGACCGTGCTTCTCGAGCTGCTTCGGAAGCAGATGGCGGGTCGCTATCTTTATCTTCTCCTCGTCGGTGTAACTCGAAAGCTCGATGACCTCCATTCGGTCGAGCAGCGGGCGCGGTATCGTGTCCACAGTGTTCGCGGTGGTGATGAACAGCACCTGCGACAGGTCGAACGGTATCTCGATATAGTGGTCGCGGAAGGCGTGGTTCTGCTCGGTGTCCAGCACCTCGAGCAGCGCCGCGGATGGGTCTCCGCGGAAGTCGTGCCCGAGTTTGTCCACCTCGTCCAGTATCAAAACGGCGTTCTTCGAGCCCACCTGCCCGAGCGCGTTCATAATGCGACCCGGCATCGCGCCGACGTAGGTCTTGCGGTGCCCGCGTATCTCCGCCTCGTCCTGCACTCCGCCGAGGCTCAGCCGCGCGGTCTTGCGTCCCATCGCCTCGGCAATGCTCATCGCCACCGAGGTCTTGCCCACTCCCGGAGGGCCGACAAGACATATCACCTGCCCGCCGATGTCCGGCTTGAGCTTGCGCACGGCAAGAAATTCGAGGATGCGCTCCTTCACCTTCTCAAGCCCATAGTGCTTCTTGTCGAGTATCTTCGCCGCGCGACCGAGGTCGGTACGGTCCTTTGTCGACTTTCCCCACGGCAGCTCAAGCACCGTGTCCAGATAGGTGCGGACGACCGCAGCCTCCTGCGTGGACGGGTGCATCATGTCCAGCCGCTCGACCTCCTTGAGCAGCTTCTCTATGTATTCGTCGGAAATCTCGAGCGAGCGTATCCTGTCGCGATACTCGCCCGAGCCCTCGTTTTCCGGCTCCTCTCCCAACTCCTCGCGGATGATGTGCAGCTGCTCGCGCAGATAGAACTCGCGATGGCTGCGTCCCACCTGCTGGCGCACGCGCTGCTGTATCGACTGCTCGAGCCGCACTATCTCGCACTCGCCGGACAGCATGACGGCAGCCTTCTCAAGCCGCTTTATCACGCGCTGTTCTTCGAGTATCTGCTGCTTTTGGTCTATTGATACCGGCATATTCTGCGCCACATAGTCGGCAAGGTAGCCCGGGTCGCTCTCCCGCTCTATCGCCGAAAGTATCTCGGCGGAGATGCGCTCGGTCGAGTGGGCGTACTCCTCGAATGCGTCGCGGACACGGCGAACGAGCGCTTCCACACGCGTAGCGGACACGCGGCTCGAGCTTCGGTCGTCTATCCGCTCGACTTCGGCGTGATACACCGGCGACTCGCCGCTCACCTCCGTCCGCTTCGCGCGGTAGAGTCCCTCGACCAGCACCCTGAGAGTGTCGTCGGGCAGGCGAAATATCTGGCAGACGCGCGAGACCGTGCCCACCTCGTAGACGCGGTCAAGCGGCGGCTCGTCCTCCGACGGTTCTCGCTGCGCCGCGAGAAACACCGTCTGTTCGCCACGCAGAACGTCCTCCAGCGCGTGGCTGGAGCGCTCGCGGGATATGTCGAAAAACAGCACCATCTTCGGAAACACCGTCAGCCCGCGCAGCACGAACATCGGCATTGCCAAATTCATCGTCTTGATATCTTTATCCATTTTATACCTCATATCTCTCGTGTGTATCGTCACGGGCGGATGCCCGATTCTATCCAAGTATATATTGTAAGGCATAACGCGCTTTTTCGCAAGTACCCTACATCATTTTCTTTATCTCCCTGCGTAGGCGGCTGATTATCTTCTTCTCCAGGCGCGATATGTAGCTCTGCGATATTCCCATCTCGTCGGCGACCTCCTTCTGGGTTCGCTCGCCCCTGCCGTCCAGTCCGAAGCGGTGCACGATTATCCTCCGCTCGCGCTCGCCCAGCTTGTCTATCGCCATGTACAGCAGATTGCGGTCGGTCTCGTCCTCTATCGGTCGGTGGACGACGTCAGGCTCGGTGCCGAGCACGTCGCTCAGCAGCAGCTCGTTGCCGTCCCAGTCGGTGGACAGCGGCTCGTCGATGGATATTTCTCCGCGCCGATTGGAGGTCTTTCGCAGGTGCATGAGTATCTCGTTTTCAATGCAGCGGGACGCGTAGGTCGCGAGCTTTATCTTGCGTTCGCCGTCGTATGTGTTTATCGCCTTGATGAGCCCGATCGTGCCGATGGACACCAGATCCTCAAGCCCGACTCCCGTGTTGTCGAACCGCCGCGCTATGTATACCACAAGCCGCAGATTGTGCTCTATCAGCGTGCTGCGAGCATCTTTCGAGCCCTCGGCAAGACGCGCTATCTGCACCCGCTCCTCCTCCGGCGGCAGAGGGGCGGGCAGGACATCGCTTCCGCCGACGTAGTGCAGTCCGCCCGCGCACCGACGGAACAGCCGCCTGAAAAAGTTACGAAGCCTTTCTAATATCCGCAACTTCGGTCACCTCCCTTCCAGATAGTTTCGCGCCGCGCATGTCGCCGACAAGCGCGGGCAGAGCACCCAGCGATTTGGGCGACAGCGCAGCCATCACCCGCACCCGCTTTCCGTCCACCTCCGCCTCGGTCGGTCGAAACGCCGCAAGCATCGCCGAACCCGCGGCGGTCGTGCAGGGTATCAGCCGCCAGCCGCCGCCCGAGCCGAGCGCCGAAACCAGCTCGACGGCGGAGCTTTCGCGCATCATTCGCAGCTCGTCCCTGTCGAACAGCGGCGCGACGGCGTCGATAGTGCAGACTATGACAGGACTTCCGTCCAGCGGGTCGCGGAGCAGATTTCCGCTGTCGCGCAGGGCGGAAAACTCCGCCTTCCTGCCGTTATATGTAAGCGACACCTCCGCTCTGCCCGCCGCCAGCTCGCGACCTCCGCCGCGCGAGAACGCTCCGCACAACCCCAGCGCCAGCGCGGCGGCTATCAGCACAGCCCGAACTGCAAGCGGCGCGTGTATCACCCCTCCGCTTATATCCCCGCCCAGCATCAGTCCCGCGGCGTAGGCAAGTCCGCCGAGCAGAAATGATGTGATGAGCATCAGCACTCCCCGCCTTATAAACACCGCGCCGCTCGCGTATCCGAACGCGCAGAGCAGAATCAACGCCCCCGCGGCGAGCTTTATCGGAAGCGACGACGCTACCGGCACACCGTATACCTCCGCGAAGTATGCCGCAACCGAGTATGCCGCTCCGACAGCCGCTCCTAAAAGCAGCCGCATCCGGCGGTACGGAAGCGCCGAAAAGGTTGCCGTCAGATAGAGAATTATGTAGTCTACAGCAAAGTTGAGCAAGAAAAGTTCGTCTATGTATATGGCGCGCATACTGCCACCTCCCTGTCCACTGATATGATTATAGCGCCGCGGAGGTGTGAAAGCGCACGAAAAAGGGAGCCGCGAAGCTCCCTTTTTGCGTGTCCGTTATTCTGTTGCGGGTCTGCCATGTCACTGTTCGGTGTCCCGCTCGCCGCTATGTTCGCCATCCGGCTTGTCCGGTGGCTCCTCCTTGTCGTCTATCGCGCTCAGCAGAAGGTTCTCGACCACCTTTGTCTTGCTCTTTCCCCGCGAGTAGAAAAATCCGAACACCGAGAACACCACCGCGCCGACGAAGTTGACGAACATATCCTTTATCGTGTCGTGCAGCCCGATGTCCACATACCCCGGCCACTCCTCACCGTTTATCACAACGCTCTCTATCGGGATATGCACCGGTATGTTGCGCCCGTCCGGATGGAGAAGCACTGTGTTCACCTGGCTGACGAAGGTATCCTTCTGCATATCGGTGGCAAACAGGCTGTCCGCCGAATACTCGAGAAACTCCCACAGCACGCCGATGGTCATAGAGAAGCAGAACGCGACAAGCGCGACGAACAGCGGGGACAGCCGCAGCGCGACCTTGTCCGAGCGGTTGAGGATGTTTATTAGCGATATGCCTATGGCGCCCATCAAAAATCCGTTGGTCGTGTGCAGCATGGTGTCCCAGAACGGATAGGCGACGTAGTATTCGCGTATCTCACCCAATATCTCGGCGGCGAAGATGAAGAACAGGACGATGACCTCGAGCACGTCGGGCACGTCTATCCTTATCCGCCGCTCGATAAACGACGGTATGCAGAACAGTATCAGCGTGAGTATGCAGGTGAAGACATTCATCCAGTTGCGGTTCAGCACCTGCGCGACAAGCACGCCGACAACCAACACTCGCAGCACCAGATATACTATCGCAAGTATCTTCTTCGACTTGGACAGCTTGCGAAACTCCTCCCTCGACGATGCCCTGTTCTTCACTGTTTTGCGCTTTGCCACGTCAAAAACCCCTTTCTATCCGTCCGGTATCTCTTTTTTGAGCACTCGCTTTCCGAACACGAAACTCGCTATATATAACAGCGTCACAAACGCTATCAAACAGCCGAGAATCCTGTAAAACATCGACACGCCCAGCGCCTCGATAACAAACCCTCCGCACGCGTTGCCGACTATGCCGCTCAGCGATGCCGCGCTCACCACCACCGTCTGCGCGGTAGCCTTGAGCCCCTCCGGCGCAAGTCCCAGAACGTAGTTTGCCCCGCCCGCGATGAGCAGTCCGTTCGCAAGCCCGCTGAAGGTGGTGAACAGAATAAGCTGCCACAGCGTGCCCGCAAATCCGAGCAGCAGCGACTCGAGCGCGAACATGACCCCTCCGCCTATTATCAGCACATACAGCGGGAATTTGCGCCGCAGCGGCCGCAGCAGCATGAGCATCGGTATCTCGAGCAGCGCGCGGTAGCCGGTGACAAGTCCCATCTGCGCTCCCGACGCACCGACTCCCTTGAGCAGCATCGGTATGAAGCTGTAATTCGACGATGTCGCGAGCAGTAATCCGACGTAGAATATCAGATAGGTCACATAGTAGTAGTTTTTAAACAGGCTGCCGATCTTCATGCCCTCCTGCTTCTTTGCCCTGCCGCGCTCGCCGTCGCCGTACTTTATCCTGAAGCAGATGAGTATGCAGAACACCATGAGTATCGGCGAGATGTAGAAGGTGCACTCAACGCCGGTTGTCGGAAGGATGAAGCTGAGCGCCATGCCCACCACCGCGAACGCGAACGACCCGCACGACCTCACCGAGCCGTAGTTCAGTCCGAGCGAGTTGCAGCCGCGCACCGTCCAGTTGTCCACCAGCGTGCCGGCGGGGTTGCGAAAGAAGAACGCCGCAACGCCGACCACCACCGCGAGCGATATTCCCGCGAACTTGATGTGTCCGGCTATCGGCACAAACGGCAGAAGTATCGACGAACCGATGAGAATGATTATCACCACCCGCTTTATCGAGCCTATCCTGTCGCTTATCATTCCCCAGAACAGCGACGCGAATATGCCGACGGCGGAGATGACCGAGTTGACAATGCCTATCGTGGAGGTGGAAAACTCCTGCTCCTGCATATAGACAGTGAAGTAATTGCCCACGCTCACCGCTATCCAGAAGGTCGCCTCAAGTCCCGCGAACAGCCAGAACAGGCGGACGTGCTCGTAGGAAAGGCTCTCCTTTATGCGCTCGAATATCCTCATAAATTACCTCTCGGGCAGTGTTGTATAGTCCGCCGTGAGCGACGCGTACGCGTTCTGCGACATATCGCCCGTGTGACCCGCTATGAACTCGTAGTAGCCCTGCGCGCCTATCATCGCCGCAGCGTCGCCGCACAGCTTCTTCGGCGGAAGATAGAGCCTAAGCCCGCGCTTTTCCGCGGCGTCGGTCATCGCCTCGCGCAGCCGCGCGTTTGCCGCCACTCCTCCCGCGAGCACCACCGTTTTGTATCCCTCGCTCACGGCGCAGTCTATCACTCGCGGCACTATCTCGTCGACCACAGCGCGCCTAAACGATGCCGCGAGGTCGCCGATGTTCAGCGTATCCCCCTTCTGCTCGGCGTTGTGGACGGTGTTTATCATCGCGGTCTTCAGTCCGCTGAAGCTCATGTCGTGCGGCGAACCGCTGACCTTCGCGCGGGGAAGTTTATACGCAGTCTCGTCATGTCCCTCGGCTATGCGGTCTATCTCCACGCCGCCCGGGTAGCCGAGACCCATCACCCGCGCCACCTTGTCAAACGCCTCGCCCGCCGAGTCGTCCCGCGTACAGCCGAGTATGCGATAGTCGGTGTATCCGTCCACGCCGAGTATCAGCGTGTGTCCGCCGGATGCCACCAGCGCGCAGAACGGCGGCTCAAGCTCGGGATGCGCAAGATAGTTCGCCGCGACGTGTCCGCGATGGTGATGCACCGGCACGAGCGGCTTTCCGAGCGAGAACGCCAGCCCTTTCGCGAAGTTCAGTCCCACGAGCAGCGCGCCGATAAGCCCCGGCGCAAAGGTCGCGGCTATCGCGTCTATATCCCGCGGCTCTATCCCCGCCTCGCGTATCGCCTCGCGGTAGAGCCCCTCGATAGCCTCGGCGTGCCTGCGCGAAGCTATCTCGGGCACAACGCCGCCGTACAGCGCGTGCATCTCCACCTGCGACGCCACCTTGTCGCTTAAAATCTCCCTGCCGTCACGCGTTATCGCGACAGCAGTCTCGTCACATGAGCTTTCGACCGAAAGAATCAGCATATCCCAAATCCCTCTAGATAGTTTTTTCGTATATGACCGCGTCCTCATTCGGCGCGATATAGTACCCTTTTCGTACCGCTATCGGCGAAAACCCCAGGCTTTCGTAGCATTTTCGCGCGGCATCGTTCGACTCGCGCACTTCAAGCGTGACGCGGCGCACCCCGCTCTCCTTCGCGATGAGCAGCACACGCCTCAGCAGTGCCGTCGCAAGCCCCATCCGCCGACAGTCGGCACGCACCGCCACGTTCGTGATATACGCCTCGTCGACGATGAGGTGCATGCCCGCATATCCCGCCACCGAACCGCGCTCGTCCTCCGCCACGAAGTAGCAGGCAAATTCGTTTACAAGCTCGTCGGCGAGGCTCTGGCGGCTCCACGGCATTGAGAAGCACTGCTGCTCTATCTCCGCCATCTCGTCGAGATGCTTCTGCATCATCGGGACTATCGAGGGTATCATTTGAGTTTCTCCCTGAGTTTCGGTATCAGCTTATCTATCGCGTCGGATATTTCGCGTGCGGTCGAGCGGTAGTCGTCGAGCGTCCCGCCGTATGGGTCGGCTATGTCGCGGTCGGACAGGGTGAATATCTTCCCCTTCGACTCGGGAAAGGCGTTCATCAGTGCGTACGCGTGCCGCGAGCCGACACAGAAGATGTAGTCCGCCGAGTCGACGATAAACTCGTTTATCTGCCGTGCCATATGACCCGATATGTCCGCTCCAAGCTCGCGCGCGGCTTCGACGGCATTTTCGCTCGCCGGTGCCGTAAACGCCGAGATTCCGCAGCTGGACGCGTGCATCTCAAGCCCGAGCCGCTGCACCTTTAGGTTGAACAGTCCCTCCGCCATCGGACTGCGGCAGGTGTTTCCGGTGCAGACAAAGAGGACTTCGATAGGTTTGCTCATTTTGTCACCTCTTTGTCACCTCTATGTTGGGTATTATAGCATACTTGAAACCGCTTTTCAATTATGCCGCAAACTATTCTTGACTTAGACCCTACTCAAAGTGTTATAATACATCTCGACAACTTATCACAAAGGAGACTGTTGATGTTCAGAAAGTTTATCGCACTCATCTGCGCGCTTTTCCTGCTTGCGTCCTGCGCGCCCGCATCCGACCCGTCGACCGCTCCGTCTGTGCCGGCATCGACCGCACCTTCCGCCGAACCCTCCTTCGAGCCGACCGTAGCGCCGTCCCCCGAGCCGATTCTCGTCACGCCGCACTATACCACCGGTCGCGGCGACGAGGTCGACGGACTGTTCACCGTCACGCTGCCCGAGAGCTGGCGGGACATCTGCGCCGTCGAGTACGACGAAACGGACACGACCTATGGGCTGTCCTTCTACCAGAAAGCCGCAAAGGACGCGGGCTTCGGCGGATGGCTGTTCACGCTGACGAGCTTCCCCGAGGGACTTGACTACTCACACTACCCGCAGTACGAGCTTTTGGGCGCGATACGCTCGGGCGGCTTTGACGAGCACATCGTCGCCATCTATCCCTTCGACGTGCAGTTTGACGAGGAGCAGCGCGAGGGGTATGAGCGCATGACGGCGGACATTCCGTCCATCCTCGACAGCCTCACCGTCGCCGACGGCTGCGAGTTCATCCCCGCCGACGAGCTGAACCTCCGGACCATCGATAAGCAAAAAGGCTCACCGAACCTGGCGTTCGATGAGCCTTTTTATCAGTCCTTCGCGTCGTACCAGGTCTTGCCGCACGCCGCGTCGGCGATGAGCGGCACTTTCAGCGGCATGACCGACTGCATCTCCTCGCAGAGCAGGCGTTTGACCTCCTCCGCGCGCGCCTCCGGCGTCTCGACGATAAGCTCGTCGTGCACCTGAAGCACCAGCTTCGCCTCCGGCACCTCACGGCGCAGTCGATCGCGGACGCGGATCATCGCGAGCTTTATCACGTCGGCGGCGCTGCCCTGTATCGGCGCGTTCATCGCGGCACGCTCGCCGAATGAGCGCAGATTGAAGTTTTTCGACTGCAATTCGGGCAAGTATCGCCTGCGACCAAGGATAGTCGTAACATATCCAAGCTCTTTTGCCGACTCGCGCGACCGCTCCATATAGTCGCGTATGCCGTGGTAGTGGCTGAGATAGTTCTCGATATACCGCTTTGCCTCGGCGTTTGAAACCCCGATGTCGTCGGCGAGCGAAAACGCCGAAATACCGTAGACTATGCCGAAGTTGACCGCCTTCGCGCGTCGGCGTTCGTCGCCTGTCACCTTGTCCGGCGGCACACCGAACACCTGCGACGCGGTTATCGTATGGATATCGTCGCCGCTGTTAAACGCCGCGATCATCGCCTCGTCGTCCGCGATATGCGCGAGGATGCGCAGCTCTATCTGCGAGTAGTCGGCGTCGACGAACACGCAGCCGTCCGCCGCCTTGAAGCAGCGCCGTATCTCGGTTCCAAGCTCTCGGCGCACCGGAATGTTCTGCAAGTTCGGGTCGGTGGAGCTGAGCCGCCCTGTGACCGTTGCGGTCATGTTGAAGGTCGTGCGGACGCGACCGTCGTCGTCCACCACCTTGAGAAGTCCGTCGCAGTAGGTGGACTTCAGCTTGGTGAGCTGGCGGTATTCGAGTATCAGGTCGATAATCGGGTGCTGCGAGCGCAGTTTGCCGAGCGTCTCCGCGTCGGTCGAGTAGCCCGATTTGGTCTTCTTTGTGGCGTGAAGTCCGAGTTTTTCAAACAGCAGCTCTCCGAGCGCCTTGGTCGAGTTTATGTTGAATTCGCCCTCCGAATAGGCGAAAATCTGCTTCTCGATGTCCGCTATCCGCTCGGCGAGGCTGTCTCCAAACGCGCGGATAGCCGCACTGTCCAGTGCCATGCCGTTTCGCTCCATCTCGGCAAGCACCAGCGCAAGCGGCTGCTCGAGGTCGACAAGCAGCTCGTGCATCCCGAGTTCATCTATCTTAGGCGACAGCGTGTCCGCAAGCTCGAGTGTCGCCTCGGCATGCGCGCATATCGCGTCTATCGCTCCCGAGCAGTCGGCAAGCGCGCCGAAACAGTCCGGCTCGCTGTACGCGTCCTTCGGCGGGATGTCGCGGTGCAGATATCCGAGCGCGACGCGGTCTATCGGGTACTTTCCGAGCGACGGATCGATGAGATACGCCGCAAGCTCGGTGTCAAAAACAAAATTTTTCGGCTCGATATTCGCCTCCAAAAGCTCGCGATAGAGCGATTTAGAGCCGTGAACTATCTTTTTCGTGTCTCCGCCGAAGAAGTCGCGCAGCAGCTTCGAGTAGTCGGCGAAGTTCTGTCCGCGGACGAGCGTCGTCCTGCCGTCGGTCGAGACGCAGAACGCGTCCAGTCCCGGCTGCCACGCGACGGCGGCGCGGTCGAGCGACATCAGCTCGGACACGCTGTTCTCGTCCGGCTCCGTCCGCTCATACACCCGCTGCGGCGCAAGAGGTTCGGCGTCGTCCGACTGT